>JAJYIF010000016.1 GCA_021790195.1 Nitrospirota bacterium | reverse complement strand
GAATAAAGGAGGAAAGAATGGCAAAGGCGAAATTTGAGAGGACGAAACCTCATTGCAACGTAGGGACGATAGGGCATGTAGACCACGGCAAGACGACGTTGACGGCGGCGATCACGAAGGTATTGGCGTTTCAGGGGAAGGCGACGTACAGGGCGTACGATTCGATAGACAACGCGCCGGAGGAGAAGGCGAGGGGAATAACGATAGCGACGGCGCATGTAGAGTATGAGACGGAGAAGAGGCATTATGCGCATGTAGATTGTCCGGGTCACGCCGATTATATAAAGAACATGATCACGGGTGCCGCGCAGATGGATGGAGCGATACTGGTGGTGAGCGCGGCTGACGGGCCGATGCCGCAGACGAGGGAGCACATCTTGCTGGCGAGGCAGGTAGGGGTGCCGTACATAGTGGTGTATATGAACAAGACGGACATGGTGGATGATCCTGAGTTATTGGACTTGGTGGAGCTTGAAGTAAGGGAGCTGTTGTCGAAGTATCAGTTTCCCGGGGACAAGATACCTATAATCAAGGGCAGCGCATTGAAGGCATTGGAGTCCACGAGCACCGACCCCAACGCGGCTGAGTACAAGAGCATACATGAGTTAATGGCAGCGATAGACAGTTATGTGCCTACGCCTGAGAGGCCTGTAGACAAGCCGTTTTTGATGCCGATAGAGGACGTATTTTCTATATCCGGTCGCGGCACGGTCGTGACTGGAAGGGTAGAGAGGGGCATCGTCAAGGTAGGCGAGGAAATGGAGATAGTGGGGTTGGGGGAGACGAAGAAGACAGTGGCTACGGGGGTAGAGATGTTCCGGAAGCTGCTTGATGAAGGAAGGGCTGGGGACAACATAGGTGTATTGTTGAGGGGAATAGGGAAGGAAGAAGTAGAGAGGGGGCAGGTGTTGGCGAAGCCCGGCAGCATCACGCCGCATACGAAGTTCAAGGCTGAGGTATACGTATTGACGAAGGAGGAAGGCGGCAGGCACACGCCGTTTTTCAATGGATACCGGCCGCAGTTTTATTTCAGGACGACGGACGTGACGGGGGTGGCGCATTTGCCTGAGGGGGTAGAGATGGTGATGCCCGGGGACAACATCAATGTAGTGGTGGAATTGATCGGTCCGATAGCGATGGAGAAGGAATTGAGGTTTGCGATAAGGGAAGGCGGCAGGACAGTGGGCGCCGGCGTCGTAACAGAGGTTATACAGTAAAATGACGATGAATGAAAACCGGGAACTGAAATGAATCAAAAGATAAGAATAAAGTTAAAGGCTTATGACCATAGGATCCTGGACCAGTCGGTCAGGGAGATTGTGGATACCGCGCAAAGGACCGGAGCAAGGATAGCGGGGCCCGTTCCCCTTCCGACAAGGGTAAGCAAGTATACGGTTCTGAGGTCTCCACATGTGGACAAGAAATCAAGGGAGCAATTTGAGATCAGGACTCATAAGAGGCTGATAGATATCTACGATCCCACGCCGCAGACGGTTGATGCCCTGATGAAACTGGAGCTCGCCGCGGGCGTTGATGTGGAGATAAAACTGTGAAAGGCATATTAGGGAAGAAGCTGGGCATGACGCACATATTTGCAGAGGACGGCAAAACTGTGCCTGTCACCGTAATTGAGGCCGGACCTTGCAGTGTTATTCAGGTGAAGACGCTTGAGAATGACGGTTACGAAGCCGTAAAGGTAGGGTTTTCCGAGATCAGAAAGCCGAAAAAGATAAGCAAGGCCTTAGCGGGAGTGTTTAAGAAGTCCGGCGCAACGCCATGCAAGGTCATAAGAGAATTCAAGATGGGCGATCTGAAGGTGGGAGACCTCGTTACCGTCGGCATGTTCAGCAAGGGCGACACCATCAAGGTTTCGGGAGTCTCGAAAGGCAAGGGATTCCAGGGTGTCATGAAGAGGCATCACTACGCCGGCGGTCCGGGATCGCACGGCTCTATGTTTAACCGGGCCCCGGGTTCAATCGGCGCCAGTTCTTTTCCGTCGAGAGTATGGAAGAACAAGGGCCTGCCGGGTCACATGGGCTCCGAGCAGACGACTATAAGGAACCTGAAGGTGTTTGACGTGAAGCCCGATCAGAATTTGTTGATCGTCAGGGGAGCGGTTCCCGGGGCTGCAGGGACATATCTTGAGATCAGGAAGGAAGACTGATGCCACAGACTGAATTGAAAGATACAAGTAACAAGGTCAAGAGTTCGGTGAGCCTGCCCGAGGAGTTGTTCGGCCTTTCTGCCAGGAAGGATATAATCCATGCCTCTGTGAAGAACTTTCTTGCGAACCAGAGACAGGGTACCCATGCCACCAAGACAAAGGGACTTGTGAGCGGCGGCGGAAAGAAGCCCTGGAAGCAGAAACATACCGGACGTGCAAGGGCGGGCAGCAGTCGTTCTCCGCTTTGGAGAGGAGGCGGGACGATCTTCGGCCCTCAGCCGAGGGACTACTCATACAGGTTGCCGAGGAATATCAGGAGAAGGGCCGTGGGCGAGGCCCTGTCTGCCAAGCTTTCGAGCGGTGAGGTAACCATAGTGGACACGATAGCGATTGCAAAACCGAAGACCAAGGAGATGTCAGGTATTCTCAAAGATCTCGGCCTTGACGGAAAAAGCGTTCTCGTAGTGCTCCCGGAAAAGGACCAGAATATAATGCTGTCCACAAGGAACATCCCTGGGGTGAAGGTGTCGAGGGTCGCGGATCTGAATGCCTATGATATTCTTAGCCACAGCACATTGCTTATGACTAAAGGCGCCCTCGATCTTATGACTTCGACGCTTCCGGAGAAAGGTATCTGAGACATGAAGAATCTGCATACGGTAATTAAGAAGCCGCTCTTTACCGAGAAAGGCGCCAAGCTGAAAGAGAGCGAAAACAAGGTCCTCGTTGAGGTTGCGAAGGATGCCAACAAGGTCGACATAAAGAAGGCCATAGAAGATATATTCAAGGTGAAGGTCGAAAAGGTCGCTACCGTTACAACGAACGGAAAGTGGAAGAAGTACGGGAAATCCATCGGCAGGCGGCCTGACAGGAAAAAAGCCATAATAACTATCAAGAAGGGTGAAAAACTCGATTTCATTGAGGGCGCGTAATGGGTGTAAAGAAATATAATCCGACATCTCCGGGTAGAAGGTTTCAGACAGTATCGGGTTTTGAGGATATTACTGTAGATAAGCCTCATGAACCGCTTCTTAAGTCGCTGAAGAAAAGCGGCGGCAGAAACAGCTACGGGCGCGTGACCGTGTGGCAAAGGGGCGGCGGGAATAAGAGGCTTTACAGGCTCATTGACTTCGACAGGAACAAACACGGCGTTCCGGCCCTTGTCGAGACCATAGAGTATGACCCGAACAGGTCTGCGAGGATAGCGCTGCTCAAATACAGAGACGGAGAGAGACGGTACATCGTGGCGCCCTCCGGCCTGAAAGTGGGCGAGGAGCTGGTCTCGGGCTCAGGCGTGGAGATCAAGACGGGCAATGCAATGCCGCTTACTGAGATACCCCTCGGCGCATTTATACATAATGTCGAGCTGCAGCCCGGAGCGGGAGCAAAACTAGCGCGCAGCGCGGGGTCGTCCGCTCAGCTCATCGCAAAGGCGGAGCATTTCAGCCATGTGAAGCTCTCCTCCGGCGAGGTCAGACTTGTGCCTTCGTCGTGCATGGCCACGATCGGTCAGGTCAGCAATCCCGAACACGAGAATATCTCTTACGGAAAGGCGGGTCGTAAGCGCTGGCTCGGAAAGAGACCTCACGTAAGGGGTGTTGTGATGAACCCTATAGACCATCCGCTCGGGGGTGGAGAAGGACGGAGTTCGGGGGGAAGGCCCGCATGCTCGCCGTGGGGGAAACCTGAAGGAGTCAAGACGAGACAGAACAAGAGAACGGATAAGTTCATCGTGAAGAGGCGAGGAGGTAAATAAATGCCAAGGTCCTTAAAAAAGGGTCCTTTTGTGGATGAGAAGCTTATGAAGAAGGTCAAGCAGATGCTCGATTCCGGGGAAAAGAAGATCATCAAGACATGGTCGAGGCGGTCCACCGTAATCCCCGATTTTATAGGGTTCACTTTTGCTGTGCATAACGGCAAGAAATTTATTCCCGTCTACGTCACAGAGAACATGATAGGGCATAAATTGGGCGAGTTCGCGCCCACGAGAACATTCCGGAGCCATGCAGGCGCCGGAGAAAAGGCAGCAGCAGCGGCATCAGCACCTCCCGCTGCTCCGAAGGCATAACATATGGACGCGAAAGCGACGCTTAGATACGCGAGGATCACCCCGAGAAAGGCGCGCCGGGTAGTTGACCTGATTAAAGGGAAGAAGGCAGGGGATGCTTTGATCGCTCTCAGGTTTATGCCGTATCGGGGATCGCAGTATGTGGAGAAGATCTTGAAGTCGGCCATGGCCAATGCCGAGCAGAAGAAGGCGGCGAATCCGGAAGGCATGGTTATAAGTCGGGCGTTTGTGGACCAGGGTCCGGTAATGAAGAGAATGGAGCCGAGGGCCATGGGAAGGGCGAACGTGATCAGGAAGCGGACATCCCATATAACATTGGTCTTGTCGGGAGAATAAGGAGGTAAGTTTTGGGTCAGAAGACGCATCCGGTCGGAAACAGGTTGGGCATAACGAGGACATGGGACTCTAGATGGTTTCTGAAGAGGGGATATGCCGATCAATTGATCGAGGATATCAATGTGCGGAAGATCATAAAAGCCAAACTGTTTCACGCAGGGGTGGCCCGCATCGAAATAGAAAGGATGGGTCAGAAGATCAGGGTCATCATCCATACGGCAAGGCCGGGTATTATAATCGGCAAGAAGGGCGCCGAAGTGGAAAAGCTCAGGAAGGAGCTTGAAGGGCTTACCGGGCGGGAGGCCGCTATCGACATAAAAGAAATAAGGAAGCCTGAGGTCGACGCGCAGCTTGTTGCGGAAAATATCGCATTGCAGCTCGAAAAGCGCGTGGCGTTCAGAAGGGCTATGAAAAAGGCGGTGGCCTCGGCACAGAGGTTCGGCGCTCTCGGCATAAAGGTAGCGTGCGCGGGAAGACTTGCCGGCGCGGAGATCGCGAGGGCCGAGTGGTACAGGGAAGGCAGGGTGCCGCTGCATACTTTTAGAGCCGACATAGATTATGGTTTTGCCGAGGCAAGGACCACATACGGCGCGATCGGGATCAAGGTCTGGATTTATAATGGTGACATATTGCCCGAGCCGGTGAGGTCAGGGGAACAGACGGCGGCCTGATGATTGAGGTGAACTATAGATGTTAATGCCGAAGAAAGTCAAATTCAGGAAGATGCAAAAGAGCAGGATGAACGGAAAGGCGTATCGGGGTTCCGAGCTCTCCTTTGGTGAGTTCGGTCTCAGGTCCCTTGAGCCGGGCTGGGTTTCCTCCAGGCAGATTGAGGCGGCCAGGATAGCTATAACCAGGCACGTCAAAAGGGGCTGCAAGGTATGGATAAGGATATTCCCCGATAAGCCAATAACGAAGAAGCCGGCGGAGACCAGGATGGGCAAAGGCAAGGGATCTCCGGAATACTGGGTGGCGGTTGTGAAACCCGGCAAGGTTCTTTATGAGATGTCGGGAGTAACGGAAGATGTGGCTAAATCCGCTCTTAGACTGGCTGCCTATAAGCTTCCTGTCGCAACAAAATTTGTCAAGAGAGAGGGAAGTATTGCATGAAATCTTCAGATTTGAGGGCTCTCACCGGAGACGAGTTGAAACAAAGAGAGATGGAGCTCAGAAAAGAGCTGTTCAATCTCAGGTTTCGCCTCGCAACGGGTGAGGTGGAAAACCCGATGCGCATTCGTGCCGTTAGGAGAGACATCGCAAGGGTTCTCGGCGTAATGACGGAGAATTCGAAGCCGAAAGAGGCGGGAAAAGGTAAATAGGAGCATATATGCCGAAGAAAGTCTATACAGGAAAGGTCTTGAGCGATAAGATGAACAAGACCGTGGTAGTGGGTGTCGCAAGGCTGTACCAGCATCCGGTCTATAAGAAGACAGTGAAAAAGCTTACTAAGTTCAAAGCCCACGACGAAGAAAACAGATGTAAAGTCGGAGACTTGGTGTCCATTATCGAAGCCAGACCGCTGAGCAAGGAGAAGAGGTGGGCTGTGTTGGAGATAATAGAAAGGGCATAGGGGTTAGATAGATGATCCAACCGAGAAGCATACTTGAGGTAGCTGACAATTCAGGCGCGAAAAGAGTCCAGTGCATAAAGGTCATGGGCGGCTTCCACAGGAGGTATGCGCGGCTGGGCGATATTGTAGTAGTTAGCGTGAAGGAAGCGATCCCTGAAAGCAACGTAAAAAAGGGAGATAAGGCGAAGGCCGTGGTAGTGAGGACCAAGAAAGAGCACCGCAGACCTGACGGCTCATATATTCGCTTTGACCAGAACGCGGTCGTGCTCATCTCTCCTCAGAATGAGCCTCTGGGCACGAGAATATTCGGTCCTGTTGCAAGAGAACTGAGATGGAAGGAGTTCATGAAGATAATATCGTTGGCGCCGGAGGTATTATAAAGATTTAAGCGCCGGTGAACGTGCCGGTTGGTACTGACTCCGATGCCTGACACTGAATAGAGGAGAACATGGGTTTAGGGATAAAAAAAGAAGACACCGTTTTAGTATTAGCAGGAAAGGAAAGAGGCAAGAAAGGCAGAGTGCTTTCGGTACGACCGTCTAAGTCTACCTTGATCATAGAAAAGGTGAACGTTATCAAAAAGCATATGAAGCCGAACAGGAAGTATGCCCAGGGCGGCATCATCGAAAAGGAAGCGCCTGTCCATATATCCAATGTAATACTTATGTGTCCGAAGTGTAACGAGTCCACAAGGATTGCGACCTTCGTCATAGAAGGCGGGAAGAAGGTCAGGATGTGCAAGAAGTGCAAGGAGGTCATAGACCAGTAATGGCGCAAAAGCAAAAGGAACCCAAGAAGGAAGAGAAGAAAGAGACGACGCCGAAGGAAAAAGAGGCGCCCAGGAAGCAGGAGAAAGCGCCGACTCCAAGGCTGAAGGAAAGATACACCGGGACTGTAATGCCTGCCCTGATGAAGGAATTCTCTTATAAAAATGTTATGCAGGTCCCCAGGGTCAATAAAGTTGTAGTGAACGTGGGCCTTGGCGAGGCCATCCAGAACATTAAGCTTCTCGATTCTGTGCAGAAGGAAGTCTCTATAATTACCGGACAGAAATCTGTAACGACAAAGGCCAAGAAGTCCATAGCGGGCTTTAAGTTGAGGAAAGGGATGCCTATAGGATGCAAGGTCACCCTGAGGGGCGACAGGATGTATGAGTTCCTCGACCGCCTGATCAGTGTGGCGCTCCCGAGAATCAGGGATTTTAAAGGCGTTTCTGGAAGGGCCTTTGACGGCAAGGGCAATTATACGTTAGGCATAAAGGAACAATTTATTTTCCCTGAAATAGATTACGATAAGGTTGAAATGGTTCATGGAATGGATGTTGCGGTCTGCACTTCTGCTAAGACCGACGCTGAAGCGAAGGCGCTCCTGAAACACATGGGGATGCCTTTTAGGAAATAAGGACGGGCGCATCGCAGTGCGATCCTATATTAAAACGTGAGGTGGGAATGGCCAAGAAGTGTTTGATAGAAAAGGTGAAACGGGCTCCCAAGTTCAGGGTGAGGACATATAACAGGTGCAGGATATGCGGGAGACCGAGAGGTTATCTTAGGGAGTTCGGCCTGTGCAGGATCTGTTTCAGGGCCTTGGCGCTTCAGGGACAAATCCCCGGCGTAACAAAATCGAGCTGGTAGAGGTGCCATATGATGACTGATCCTATAGCAGATATGCTTACAAGAATACGGAATGCGGCGCTTATAAGGTCGGAAAAGGTCGATGTGCCGGCATCGAGGATCAAGCTTGAGATAGCGAAGATCCTCAAGGAAGAAGGATTTATAAGGGCTTATAAAATATTGAAAGACAGGAAACAGGGTATTTTGAGACTGACCCTTAAATACATTGATAACGACAATGTTATATCCGGATTGAGAAGGATAAGCAAGCCCGGTCGCCGTGTCTATGTGGGGTCCGGAGAAATCCCTAGAGTTATGGGAGGGGTGGGGATTGCGGTCCTTACGACGTCCCGTGGGATCATGAGCGATAAGACGTGCCGCCGTGAAAGTGTCGGCGGGGAAGTTATCTGTTATGTCTGGTAAGGAGAGCAAGGATGTCGAGGATCGGTAAGAAACCAATAGATATTTCGAGTGGCTTGGACGTAAAGATAGACGGTAATACCATAAGGGTGAAAGGTCCGAAGGGTGAGTTGACTTGGGATTGCCCCCAAGGGATCAGTGTTTCTCAGGGCGAGGGCAAGATATTCGTTCAGAGATCAGGAGATTCCAAACTCGACAGGTCTCTGCACGGCCTTTCAAGAAGCCTTGTTGCAAATATGGTTACAGGTGTTTCTCGCGGATACCAGAGGGTCCTTGAGATAACAGGTATCGGTTACAGGGCACAGGTGCAGGGGGGCAAGATTCTTTTGAGTCTCGGTTATTCGCATCCCGTGGAATTTCAGCTTCCTCATGGCATAACGGCAGCGGTGGATCAGAAGCAGACAACGATCACACTGTCGGGAATCGACAAGCAGCTGCTCGGTCAGGTGGCAGCCAACCTGAGGGCCTTGAGGACCCCGGATATATATAAGGGCAAAGGCGTCCGCTACGCAGGGGAAAGATTAAAACTCAAAGTAGGCAAGGCGGGCAAGAAATAGTTGCTGAGCCAGGTTATTCCTTATAAGTAAAGTGCGGCGGAAATTCGACTTGTTAGAAGGAAATGAAGGTTGGAATGACAAAACAAATTGAGCAGAGGACTTGCAACAGAACGATTACCGGAGGATTTTAGTTGAACAGCACGACTGAAGCGCGTATAAGACGACATAAGAGGATTAGGAAGAAGGTCTTTGGAACCCCGGAAAGGCCGAGGCTTTCTGTTTATAAGAGTCTTAATAATATGTATGCCCAGATTGTCGACGACTCTCAAGGCAAGACTATTGTGGCAGTCTCGACCCTCGGCAAGGATTTTAGCTCCGAAAAGGGACATAAGGGCAATGTGAACGCTGCAAAGAAGGTCGGAGAGCTTGTGGCCAAGAGGGCGCTAGAAAAGGGACTGAAGACCGTGGTCCTGGACAGGGGCGGCTATCCATATCACGGCAGGGTAAAAGCGCTTGCGGACAGCGCAAGGAAAGCGGGATTGGAGTTCTGAATCTTGAAAGGCGGACAGACCATGAAATTTTTTTATCTTAAATTCTCAATTTTTCAATTCACCGGAGAGGAGGGATAGTGGCAAGGATTGACCCAGAAGGACTGAACCTGAAAGATAGGGTTGTTTACATTAACCGTGTTGCCAAGGTTGTTAAGGGAGGAAGAAGGTTTTCCTTTAGCGCACTTGTCGTTGTCGGCGACGGCGGCGGCATTGTGGGGATAGGAAAGGGTAAAGCGGCCGAAGTTCCTGAGGCTATAAGGAAGGCCGTGGAGCAGGCCAAGAAATCCCTGATAAGGTTCCCGGTAAAAGAAGGAACGATTCCTCACAGGATCATCGGTAAATACGGTTCAGGTGCGGTCATAATGAATCCGGCGACAAAAGGAACAGGTCTGATCGCGGGAGGTGCGGTAAGGGCTATTCTGGAGGTGGCCGGCATTCAGGACATTGTCGCCAAATCACTCGGGGGACATAATCCCTTTAATACCGTAAAGGCGACCATGGACGGACTGTCGAGACTAAAAGATCCTCAGATAGTATCCAAATTGAGAAAGAGATCCGAGGAAGAAGCGGAAACTCATGATACACGTGAATAGGGAGCAGCTATGAGAATAGATGAATTGAAGCCGGCTGAAGGGAGCAATAAGAAGACCAGAAGGGTTGGTCGTGGCGTCGGGTCCGGCCGCGGTAAGACTGCCGGTAAGGGTCACAAGGGCCAAAAGGCCCGCACGGGCGGCGCAACGGGACGCGGGTTCGAAGGCGGACAGATGCCGATGCAGCGGAGACTCCCCAAGAGAGGTTTCAGGAACGCTCCTTTTTCGAGGGAATTTGCAATCTTGAACCTGAAGGACCTTTCGAAGATAAGCGACTTAGACGTGATCACTCCCGAGGTTTTGCATGAGAGGGGGATAGTGAAAGACCTAAGAGACGGTCTCAAAATACTCGGTAACGGCGAGATATCCCGGCCGCTTACCGTGAAGGCAAATGCCTTCAGTTCCAGCGCCTTGAAGAAGATCGCCTCCGCGGGCGGCAAGACTGAGGTGGTTTGAAATTGCGAGTCCTTTCGGCCTTCCAGAACATATTCAAGATTGCTGAACTTAAGAGCAGGGTAATTTTTACTCTTGCGCTTCTTACCGTTTATCGCATAGGAGCGCATATCCCGACCCCGGGCATCAATGGGGAGGAACTGAGCAAGTTTCTCGCCGAACGGGGCGGCGCCCTTATGGGCTTTTTCGACATGTTTTCCGGCGGCGCCTTGTCGAGGGTGACCATCTTTGCCCTTGGCATAATGCCCTACATCAGCGCTTCCATCATCCTGCAACTTCTCACCGTCGTAGTCCCGGCTATCGGGAAGATGGCGAAAGAGGGCGAGGCCGGACGGAAGAAGATCATCAAATATACCCGATACGGCACCGTAGTCATAAGCGCTATCCAGTCTTTCGGAATAGCGGTCGGTCTCGAAAGCATGTCGCAGGGAGCATTTATTCAAAACCCGGGCTGGGGTTTCAGACTGATGACCATGGTTACGCTCACTTCAGGCACGGCCTTCATTATGTGGCTTGGAGAGCAGATCACAGAGAGAGGTATCGGCAATGGTATCTCACTGATAATATTCGCCGGGATCGTCGCAAGGTTTCCTAACGCGGTACTTAGTACCTTCCGGCTTGTTCAGGCCGGGGAACTGTCGATCTTTTTCGTAATCTTCCTCGTGGCCATGATGATTGCCGTTGTCGGTGCCATTGTTTTTATCGAGCGCGGCCAGAGAAAGATACCGGTCCAGTATGCGAAACGGGTTGTGGGAAGGAAGGTATACGGAGGGCAGAGTACGCACCTGCCGTTGAAGATAAACACCGCCGGTGTCATCCCGCCCATATTTGCATCTTCCATTATCATGTTTCCGGCGACTGTGGCGGGGTTCATCGCCATTCCCTGGGTCCAGGGGGTCGCAAAACAGCTTGCCCCGGGAACGGTAGTTTATACGCTGCTCTATGTAGGCATGATATTTTTCTTCAGCTATTTTTATACTGCGATTGTTTTCAATCCGGTTGATATCGCAGATAATCTCAAAAAGTACGGAGGTTATATACCGGGAATCAGACCGGGCCAGAAGACTTCGGAATATATCTATAAGGTCCTGTCGAGACTCACTTTCTTCGGGGCAATCTACCTGGCTGTCGTGTGCGTTTTGCCTACATTCTTGATCCAGAAATTCAATGTCCCCTTTTATTTCGGGGGAACGTCTTTGCTCATTGTGATCGGCGTCGCACTCGACACCGTTTCCCAGATAGAATCGCACTTGCTGACGCGGTCGTACGAAGGATTCTTGAGGAAGGGACGGATCAAAGGGAGGAGATGATCGGACCGGATGATCATCTTGAAGTCCTCGGATGAGATTGAGAAGATGCGCCGGTCATGCCGCGTCGTGGCCGAAACGCTCAGGGACGTGGAAGAGATAGTTAGACCGGGAATATCCACAAGAGACATCGAGAGATTTGTCGAAAGGTCGATTGAGGCCAAAGGAGGGGTTCCCGCATTCAAGGGGTACAGGAATTATCCGGCAAGCGTTTGCACTTCCGTGAACGAGCAGGTCGTCCACGGAATTCCGTCTGATGCGACACTCAGAGACGGAGATATCATAAGCATAGACCTTGGAGTGTACATGGACGGCTTTTACGGCGACGCTGCGGTAACGCTTCCTGTTGGAAGAGTAAGTCCGGTCGCTGAACGGTTAATAAGGGTTACAAAGGAGGCCCTGATGCTCGGGATAGAGAAGGTGAAGCCAGGCTATAGGATATCGGACATATCCCATGTGATTCAGCGCCATGTGGAGGCAAACGGCTTTTCGGTCGTAAGGTCCTTTGTCGGACACGGCATTGGGAGGTCGCTGCACGAGGATCCCCAGATACCGAACTTCGGCGAGCCGGGCCGCGGTCCGAGACTCCGGGAAGGAATGACTTTAGCGATAGAACCCATGGTCAACGAAGGCAGATATGAGGTTTCGATCCTTGATGACGGATGGACGGCGGTCACCTCCGACGGAAGTCTGTCGGCCCATTGGGAACACACGGTTGCCGTTACGAAGAACGGCGCAAGAATCTTGACTAAAACCGAATAAGGTCTTTATAATTATCATTTAATGCCAAAAGAAGAAAATATAGAAGTCCAGGGGACGATAGTCGAGACGCTTCCTAACGCCATGTTCAGGGTTGAGCTCGAAAACGGAAAAGTAATCCTGGCGTACGTGTCGGGCAAGATGCGGATGCATTTTATCAAGATCTTGCCGGGAGATAAGGTATCGGTGGAGTTGTCTCCCTATGACCTTACAAAGGGCCGGATAACATATAGATTTAAATAAAAGTGACGAGTTGCGGGTAACGAGTAGCAAGTCGGGATGTTGGAAACTTGTCACTCGTCACTTGTTACTCAGAATGGAGTGATCATGAAGGTTATGTCGTCGGTTAAGCCGATATGTGCGAAGTGCAAGGTCGTGAGACGTAAGGGAGTTATCAGGATTATCTGCGAAAATCCAAGACACAAGCAGAGGCAAGGATAGGAGGAGAGCGATGGCTAGAATTGCTGGTGTTGATTTGCCCAAGAATGAACGAGTGGAGATCGGGCTGACCAGGATATTTGGTATAGGTAGATCGCTCTCCCAGAAGATACTGGCCGAGACCGGTGTCAACCCTAACGTGAGAGTGAAAGATTTGCGGGATGATGACATCGTCAAGATACGAGGCGTGATAGACAGGGACTTTAAGGTGGAAGGCGACCTTCGAAGAGAGGTCTCCATGAATATAAAGAGACTTATTGACATCGGCTCTTACAAAGGGGCGAGGCATCGACTCGGCCTGCCCGTTCACGGACAAAGGACAAAGACTAACGCCCGTACTCGCAGGGGGCCGAGAAAACTGGTAGTGGGCAAGAAAAAGGAGGCATAAGATAAATGGCTGTTCAGAAGAAAACGAAGAGAGAAAAAAAGAACGTTAACGTCGGTTCTGCTCACATCCAGGCCACCTTCAACAACACTATTGTTTCCATAACCGACCAGGGCGGCAATGTGATTGCATGGTCGAGCGCCGGCAGTCTCGGCTTCAAGGGTTCAAGGAAGGGGACCCCCTACGCGGCCCAGATGGCTGCGGAGACCGCCGCAAAGAAGGCAATGGACTTCGGGATGAGGCAACTGGACGTTTTTGTCAAAGGGCCCGGTGCCGGAAGGGAATCCGCCATCAGGGCGTTGCAGGGCGCCGGCCTTGATATCAACCTTATAAAGGACGTTACGCCGGTCCCCCATAACGGCTGCAGACCGCCGAAGAGAAGGAGGGTGTAAGTGTCGAGATATATCGGAGCTGTTTGCAGGTTGTGCCGGAGGGCAGGAGAAAAGCTTTATTTCAAGGGAGACAGGTGCTACACCGAAAAATGCGCTATCGAGAGGAGAAAATATCCGCCAGGCCAGCACGGTCAGGGAAGGGGTAAACTCTCCGACTATGGCGTGCAGTTGATGCAAAAACAAAAAGTGAGAAAGCCCTATGGGCTGGCGGAAAGGCAGTTCAGGAAGTATTTCCACGAAGCCGAGCGCCGGAAGGGCGTCACTGGAGAGGTACTGCTGCAGCTCCTGGAATGCCGTCTCGACAATATCGTTTCGAGGATGGGTTTCTCCGGAAGCAAGAGGCAGGCCAGGCAGCTTATAACTCACGGACATTTCCTGGTGAACGGCAGACCCGTAAACATACCTTCCTATATAGTCAAGGCGGGCGACGTTGTGGAGGTGAAAGAATCCGATCGTGAGATAAACGCCATCAAGGAGAGCCTCGAAAAGGTAGTGCACCGCGGACTTCCCTCGTGGCTCGATATGGATTTTGCGAACTTCAAAGGCAAGGTCTTGCAGATCCCTTCGAGAGAAGAGATACAGATACCCTTCGAAGTTCAGGAACAGCTTATAGTTGAGTTATATTCAAGATAAATGACGTTTAATTTTCAGGCGGAGGAGGCCTTATGGATTTAAGAAAAAAAGGCTTTCAGTTACCCGATAAGATTCGGTTTGACGAAGAGACATTGACTGACGCTTATGGGAAATTGATTGCGGAGCCCTTTGAACGGGGTTTCGGAAACACAATAGGCAATTCCCTCAGGAGGGTGTTGCTTTCGTCTCTGGAGGGGGCGGCAGTCACCGCACTAAAGATAAAGGGCGCGCTGCACGAGTTTTCCCATATGACGGGAGTCAAAGAGGATGTGATGGATATTATCCTCAACGTCAAAAAACTCAGATTCAAGATGTACGCTGAAAACAAGAAAGCGGCCTCGGTCAAGATGGTTGGACCAAAGGAACTGAAGGGGAGCGATCTTCAGCTTGATGCCGGCGTCGAGATGCTCAATCCCGATCAGGTTATAGCTACCCTGGACAAGGGGGCAACCTTTGAGGCGGAGATGTACATCAAGAAGGGAAAGGGGTATGTCTCAGCTGAGCTCAACAAGGAAGAAGATCTCCCGGTGGACATGCTCGCGATAGATTCGGTATTCAGCCCGATCAAGAAGGTCAACTTTAATATCGAAAAGGCCAGAGTGGGAAGGTCCACGGATTATGACAAGCTGGTGATGGAAATATGGACGGACGGAAGCATCAGTCCTCAAAAGGCGGTATCTCAGGCCTCTTCCATAATGATGGATTATATGGACCTCTTTATATTTGATGCGGAAGACGAGGAGGGCGAATATGAGGAAGCCGGGGCGATGGCCGCATCATCGGGGGACCCCTCGGTCAATGAGAACCTGATGAAGAACGTCGATGAGCTGGAGCTTTCCGTAAGGGCGTCGAACTGCCTGAAGAATGCAAACATAAAGACCATCGCCGAGCTTGTGCAGAAATCGGAGTACGAGATGCTGAAGACAAAGAATTTCGGGCGTAAGTCGCTTAATGAGATAAAGGAAATCCTCCATTCGATGGGACTTCACCTCGGTATGAGGATCGATATGGATGCAATAAAGTAACGGCGGAGGTGTGAGCTAGGTATGCGGCATAGAGTTTCCGGAAAATTATTCGGTCGTACAGCGAACCAGAGAAAGGCGCTCCTGAGAGGGCTTATCGCTTCATTACTGGAGCACCAGCGGATAGAGACTACGCTGGCCAAGGCGAAAGAGGTGAAGAAGCTGGCAGAGCGTGTTATTACGCTGGGCGTAAGGGGGGACCTCCATGCAAAGCGTGTGGCGCTTTCCCATGTGCCCAACAGGTCTTCCGTAGCCAAGCTGTTCAACGAGATCGCCCCCAGGCTGTCGGGAAGAAACGGCGGGTATCTCAGGCTGGTGCAGACGAGAAACAGGGTGAATGACAGCGCTCCCATGGCGGTCCTTGAATTCGTTGACTACGAGGAAGTGAAGGCGAAGGAAGCAAAGAAGGAAACAAAGAAGTCCAAGAGCAAAGAGACGAAAGAGGAAGCTAAAGGCAATGTCTGATATTCTGGTGCCGATTATAGTTTTTGTGGTGTGGCTTGTTTTGCAGCTTGTGGTTTTCCCGCGCATGGGTGTCCCGACATGAGGGACGAGCCCGAGGAAGTCGGGGACTTCCAAGAAGAAATGTTGATTTAATCCGCATGGATATTTTTGAAAGGCGTCGGCCAAAACGGCGCCTTTTTTATTTCTTTCGTCGGCCTGCTTTCCTTGACAGTCCGAAGGCGTTCTGCTAAAGGGCTATCATCAAACCTTACTTCAAGAATATGCTACAATGATGTTACGGAACAAAGATAGGGCATAACGAGAATGCATAGATCCTGCTTTGATCTGAGAAGGTTGATGATTCCGCTCTTTCTCCTTGGGTGCATCGCCCATGCCTCGCCCTCCGACGCTCACTACCTCACCGCGAGCGGTTGCTCGGTGAGCAATGTGGGATATCTGACCGACCTCGCTAAAGAATATGAAAGAAGGACCGGGGAAAAGGTGTTTGTCCGGGGAGGCGGCACTATTTTGGGTATTGAAGACCTCAGATCAGGCAAGGTCGATTTCGCCGCCTCTTGCCGGGGCAGAATAACCGGAGACCCTGCGGACATACGATTCATACAGGTCGCGTGGGACGCGTTGGCGTTCATTGTCAACAAAAGGAACCCTGTCAGCAACATTACGCTCAATCAGGTAAGGGCGATTTATTCGGGCAGGATCACTAACTGGAAGCAGCTGCACGGCCCCGACGCTCCTATCAAGGTTTTTATTTCCCGGTCAAGAAGAGGCCTGAGCGGGGTCGAAATCTCCACGATGGCCATGGTCTTAAACGGGAAGGAGCCGGTCAATACTCCTGATACTGTGTTTCTCGCCTCTACCGGCATTGTGGAGCAGATGGTTGAGGAGACGCAGGACGGGTTTGCCGCTACCGGTTTTTCGAGCGCCCGGAAGAGAGATGTCAAGATGTTGAAGGTAAACGGGGTCTTTCCGACCCAAAAGACAATCATTACAAAGAGATATCCGCTCAAGAGGCCCCTGTTCCTCGTTGTTTCAAGCACACCAAAGCCTGAAGTCAGACGATTTGTTGATTTTGTGCTGAGCAGGGAAGGCCAGAAGTTTATCAGTTCCAGGGGAGGTGTTTCTCTTTTTGACGTGAGGTGAGAAGGCGCGGCACTAAAGTGAGGACATCGCTTCAGACGAAGGCATCGATTCTCGTCACGCTGGTCATACTCGCTATCAGCATCGTGAGTGCGTATCTTTTCATGTCCTCTTACAGTCGCAGTAGGGAAAAGGCCCTGATTGAACGAGGTCTCGCATTGAGCTACGCGCTCTCAAAGGCTGCGGAGGAAGGGCTTGTTCACGAAGATCTAGACCTTATCAAGAAGGCATCTGCCATAGTCGAGGCCCCGGATGTGATTGTAGCACAGGTCTTCTCCGATATATGGGAGGCGGTCGATTCCTACCCCATCGACAGGCTGAAGGAGCCGCCAAATCAGGCGGCAGTCTTGCATTTCAGGACGGGGTCGTCGCCGTTCAGTATCAGGATTCATGGCGGCTACGAGTTCTATAGTCCCATTTTCTTCAGGGTCTCAGAGGGATCGCGGCCGGTAGTGATAGGCTTCGTAAGAATCATCCTGTCGTCAGTTGCGATACAAAAAGAGATCGAAAAGGTGATAATCGCCGATATAGCCGTTGCGGCTCTGATCACTCTGTTGGCGATAGTTGCCATCAATATCCTGATCCGGCGTCTGGTAATCAATCCGGTCATTGGCCTTTATGAGTCCGTGTCGAGGTTCAAAAACGGTGCCGAGCCTGAAGATGCCCCCGAAACCGGGCGTCCTGCCGACGAAATAAGAGAATTGTCGGCGGAGTTCCATCGCATGTGCCGGGCAGTCCGGGAAAAAGAGAAGAAGCTTATTGAGTCCGAAGGCCGCATAAAATCCCTTTTTGACAGGGTAGAGCACGCCATCTTCAGGGTCGATAAGGACGGAAGGGTTATCGAGAAGAACCTCAGGTTTGAAGAGATGTTCGGGGAAGTCGGCAGGCTCTGTGAAATACTGTCCGGAGAAAAGAGGGCCGCCGATTGTCTTCAGAAGGCGTTTTCTGAAAGGGATCTGCACAGAGAAGAGGGCGTTATAGGCAAGGACGGGCAGGAGCTTGTGGTCCTGCTTTCGCTTTACTCTGATCTCGACGGAAACGGAAATATAGCTGGCTTCGACGGATATATGATCGATATTACGGAGAAGAAAAGGTTGGAGGAAAGACTCCTGCGTTCACAGAAACTCGAGGCGGTCGGCACTCTTGCAGGCGGCATAGCCCACGACTTCAACAATCTTCTGACCGCGATAATCGGATATTCCGAGATCATGCTAGACAAAGTCAAAGAAGATGACCCTCTTCATCAATATGCCGGCATCATACATAGCGCTGCGGAAAGAGGAGCGGAGCTGACGAAGAGAATCCTGAACCTGGCCCGCAAAGAGAAGATGGAAACGAAGATGGTCGATGTCAATGAAAGCGTCAGGAGCTCCCTCGAACTCCTGCGGAGGAGTTTCCCGAAAAGCATAGAGATCGTCACAAGCCTGAAAGAAGGTTTGCCGAAGATAAAAGCGGATCCCTCACAGATTCAACAGGTAATCCTGAACCTCGCGGTCAATGCCAAGGATGCGATGCCCGCGGGCGGAAGACTGAGGGTGGAGACCGATGCGGAAGGAATGGAGGAAAGTGCTACGGGGGACTCCGCAGGCGGATCGGGCGGCTATGTGAAGGTGTCTGTTTCCGATAGCGGGACGGGAATGAACAGGGACATGCAGAATAAGATATTCGATCCTTTTTTTACGACAAAGGAAATAGGAAAGGGCACGGGCCTCGGACTCTACATGGTGCATTCGATCGTGAACAATCACGGCGGCTATATCAACCTGTACAGCGAGCCGGGGAAAGGTACGCGGTTTACGATATATCTGCCGATTGTCCGCGGCATGGACAGCGAGGCATTGACCGAGACCCCGGATTTGAGGGGCTCCGAGACTATCCTTGTCGTAGACGACGAAGAGTATGTGAGGGGGATGTGCAAGGACCTGCTGACTGTCCTCGGATATAAAGTCCTCCTCGCAGAGGACGGAAACGCGGGCGTAAGAGTTCTTCGCGAAAACAGGGACGAGATCGCCCTTGTTCTTCTGGATATGGTCATGCCGAGGATGGGTGGGAACGAGGTTTTTTCCGCACTGAAGGCGATAAAACCCGAGGTGAGGATACTGCTTTGCTCGGGCTACAGCGCCGACGGCTTCGCCGGAATAGACAGACTTCTGCAGAACGGGGCGAGCGGTTTTATACAGAAGCCTTTTTCGCGTCAGAAAGTTGCCGGCGCTATAAAGAAAGCCCTTTCGGGAAAAGTACAATAGACTCTCTGCCCCATTTTTCATCAACTTTGCACGAGAAATAGGCATCGACCTCAAGTGCTGCGTGAAAAGTCTTTTGTTTTCAAAGGGTAGCACCTGGCATCATAATTGATATAATAGCAGTAACATGTCTGTTCTGATCCTGAAAAATATACCCTCGGAAGGCCCGGGCACAATTGAGGATTTTCTTCGTGAAAAGGGAAAAGACTATAAAGTTGTAGACTGCCATAAAGAAGATATCCCGGCTATGGAGGATTTCGATACCCTTGTCATGATGGGGGGACCTATGAGTGTCAACGAAGAGGACCTATATCCGTTCCTTGGAAAGGAAATCAGCCTTGCCAGGAAATCGATCGATGAGGGGAAATGGGTCTTCGGGATCTGTCTCGGTGCTCAAATAATGGCGAAGGCGCTCGGGGCAAAGGTCTACAGAGGTCCGCAGCCCGAGATCGGGTGGTATGACATCGAAGTGACGGAGGACGGCCTCAGGGACCCGCTGATCAAGAGACTTGCCATACACCCGAGGGCGGGAGATTTCTGGAAGAGGTTCAGGGTGTTCCACTGGCACGGTGAAACCTTTGATGTCCCCCGGGGCGCGGTGAGGCTGGCGAAGTCTGAGATATACCCGAACCAGGCCTTCAGATACGGCGACAAGGCCTATGCGTTTCAGTTCCATATAGAGGTGAGAAAAGAGATGATCTATGAATGGCTCGCGGCCGAGTCTGTAGACATGGAACAAATCAGAAAGCAGACAGAGACGGTATACGAGGAATATCTCGGCAGGGCCATGAATTTTTATAAGACATTCTTTAAATAGTGACAAGTAACGAGGAAAGTGACGGGCAATATAAGAACCATGAAGTCAGTTTTTTGTTTCTTGTTATTCGTTACTATTCACTTGTTACTTAGACAGGAGGTGAGATATGAAGAAAGTTGAGGCGATCATTAAGCCTTTCAAGCTTGACGAGGTGAAGGATGCGCTGAACGATTTGGGCATCCAGGGCATGACGGTCACGGAGGTCAAGGGCTTTGGAAGACAGAAAGGGCATACGGAGCTTTATCGCGGCGCCGAATATGTCATCGATTTCATTCCGAAGATAAAGATAGAGATCGTGACTTCCGACGGTCTTGCCCAGAAAGTTGTGGACACAATAGAGCGCGTAGCCAAGACAGGTAAGATCGGCGACGGAAAGATCTTTGTCTATCCGATCGAAGAGATTATCAGAATAAGGACCGGCGAGCGGGGAGAGGCGGCAGTCTAAATACAGGGATTAGGGATCAGGTAATAGGGATTAGCAGAGGGATTCGCAGAGGGATTCGCTAACCCCGAATTTCCGGTTCCCAGTTACCAAATATAAAGGAGGAAGTATGACACCAAAAGACGTTTTGAAAATGGCGCAGGAAAACAAGGCGGTGATGGCCAATTTCAAGTTCCTTGATTTTCCTGGAATCTGGCAGCATTTTGCTGTGCCGATTGCAGAGTTGAAAGAGGAGATATTTGAAGACGGGCTCGGTTTCGACGGCTCTTCCATAAGAGGATGGCAGGCGATCCACACCTCGGACATGCTGATCATCCCTGACCCCGACACGGCCTTCATGGACCCGTTCATGGAATACCCTACCATAAGCATGGTCTGCAATATAGTGGACCCTATAACAAAGGAGTTTTACACGAGGGACCCGAGGTATATCGCACAGAAGGCCGAGAACTATCTCAAGTCCACTAAGATAGGGGACACTGCCTTTTTCGGTCCCGAGGCGGAGTTTTTCATTTTCGACAACATACAGTTCGACCAGAACTCCCATAGCGGATATTATTTCCTTGATTCAGTGGAAGGCATCTGGAATTCCGGCCGCGACGAGGACCCGAACCTGGGCTATAAGCCAAGGCACAAGGAGGGCTACTTCCCGGTACCCCCGACAGACAGTCAGGTCAACCTCAGGACAGAGATGGTCATGGAGATGCTGAAGTGCGGCATCTATGTTGAAAGGGAGCACCATGAGGTTGCTACCGCCGGACAGGCAGAGATAGACATGAGGTTTGACTCTCTCGTGAGGATGGCCGACAAGCTTATGATGTTCAAGTACATAATCAAGAATGTCGCAAGGCGGCACAACAGGACAGTCACCTTTATGCCGAAACCCCTTTTCGGCGACAACGGTTCGGGTATGCACTGCCACCAGAGCATATGGAAGAACGGGAAACCTCTTTTTTCGGGCAACGGCTATGCCGGCCTGAGCGAGCTTGCCCTCTATTACATAGGAGGGATAATCAAGCATGCGCCGTCCCTCGCTGCCCTGACCAACCCGACGACAAACTCTTATAAGAGACTGACTCCGGGCTTCGAGGCCCCGGTTAACCTGGCTTACTCAGCGAGGAACCGCTCGGCGTGCATAAGAATACCGACCTATTCCGCGAGCCCGAAGGCCAAGAGGGCCGAGGTAAGGTTCCCGGATCCTTCTTGTAACGGCTATCTTGCATTTGCCGCGATGTTGATGGCGGGACTTGACGGTATCGAAAATAAGATACATCCGGGCGAGCCGCTCGACAAGGACATTTACGAGCTTGGGCCAGAGGAACTTGCTTCCGTTCCGACCATGCCGGCGAGCCTTGACGAGGCGCTCAATAATCTCGAAGCGGACAACGAATATTTGCGCAAAGGAGATGTTTTTACAGAAGACGCCATCGAGACCTGGATCAGCTACAAGAGGACAAAGGAAGTGGATGCCCTCAGACTGAGGCCGCATCCGTATGAGTTCTTCCTGTACTACGATATTTAATAGATCACTCAGACGGTTTGTCTTCGAAGAGGGGAAGCAATTAAGCATGCTTCCCCTCTTTGTTTGTATGTCCGCAAGTAAGACTGTTGTAGATCTTCTTTTTTGAAGAAAGAAATCTTATGATGACATGATTGACAAGAAAGACCAAAAGGAGTATAAGTGAAGAAGACCCGGTAGGAAAACAGGCGGAACGAAAAGTTGCTGAAATCAGAAAGGAGGATGTGATGCCGTATTTCATCGTTTTGAGCACTCTTACAGACGAAGGAAGAAAGACGATCAAGCAAAAACCGGAGCGGATACTCGAGGTGAACAAGGAGATCGAAAAAATGGGCGTCAAGGTCCAGAAGCAGTACGCAGTGCTGGGTCCCTACGATTTCGTGAACATAGTGGAAGCGCCTGACGTGGGGACAATGATGAAGATGTCCGCTGAAATAGGATCGAGGGGTTCGGTCCAGTTGTTGACTCTCACTGCAATGCCCATTGAAGACTTTCTGAAGATACTTAAGTAAGCTATCTGTCTGCTGTCATATAAAACTTCGACAAGAAGACCTAGTTATGTTGAGATGGGCAATCTTTCGTTCCCACCATCCCGTGGGGAATAATTGGCTTTACAAAGACGGGATAGAATTACTAATATTTTGGTGACCCGAAAGAAGGAAGGTAAGGATGGACATCAGACTCACAGACATGTCAAGCTGCGCGGGCTGAGCTTCGAAGTTCAGTCCGACGGACCTGTCCTACGTGTTAGGACAATTGCCAGCCCCAACCGACAAGAATGTCCTGGTCGGGACGGCCAATGCCGATGACGCCGGAGTCTATCGCATCACCGACGACATCGCAGCCGTTCTTACCGCGGATTATTTCACTCCAATTGTTGACGATCCTTATTGGTTCGGGGCGATTGCAGCCGCTAATTCCCTGTCTGATGTGTATGCCATGGGGGGCAAGCCCATCGTGGCATTGAACCTCGCGTCGTTTCCGGGTGAAGCCGAATTTCTTCCGGTGGCCAGGAAGATCATGCAGGGCGGGATAGATAAGATGGCTGAAGCAGGGGTATCGATCATAGGGGGACATACTATTAAGGACAAAGAGCCGAAATACGGTTTTGCGGTGATGGGGATGATTCACCCTGATAAGATCTACGACAATTCAAAGGCAAGAAAAGGGGACGCACTGATACTGACAAAACCTGTAGGTACCGGTGTCGTCGCCACCGGCATAAAGGCGGGCATGTGCAGCGAAGAGACCATCTCGGAGATCACGAAATCCATGGCCATGCTGAATAAGACGGCGAGCGAAATAATGATCGAGATTGGGGTCAGTACAGCTACTGACATAACCGGGTTCGGTCTTATCGGACACCTTAGCGAGGTGCTTGTCGCTAGCGGCTGCCGGGCCGTTCTGCATTCGGAAAAGGTGCCGTTCTTCAAGGAAGCGATAAGGATAGCGGATCTCGGAAGAATACCCGGCGGAACAAGGGCAAACGAAAAGACCTATGCTCCTTATGTCGGATGGTCCGATGTTGTTACGGACACGATCAGAATCCTGCTGCATGACGCCCAGACTTCAGGCGGACTCGTCATCTTTGTCCCGGAACTAAGAAAAGACAGACTCGTTTCGGCCCTGGTAAAAGAGGGCCTGCTCGCCGCACATATCGGAGATATTACGGAAGACGGCGTGAAAGAGACCAAACGGATTTTGGTTGTTTAGAGCCGCAACTTTATCACACTCACCGGTCAAAACAACAGGCTCCTGGTCCTGTTCTTGTGGTAAAATAGACAATGGCTTTAAGGGACGTTATAGGACAGGACAGGTCTGTCGGCATACTTCTCCAGACCCTTGGCAGGGGAAGGGTGCCATCGGCGTATCTTTTTTCGGGGGAGTCCGGGATAGGAAAGAAATTCGCTGCCGTCAACTTCGCTAAGGCGATAAATTGTCTCAAGCCGGTCGATAGTCAGCAGTCATCAGTCATTGGTCGAAGGAACGGCGCCGAATCAATTGATGGCGTTCAGTCTGTCGACTATAGACTAATTGACTCCTGTGATGAATGTCCGTCGTGCAGAAAGATCGAATCAGGGGCCCATCCGGACTTTTTGATGATAACTCCGGAAAAAGGAGAAATACGCGTCTCTGAAATAAGGGCGGTGGAAGAGGCGCTGTCCTTCAAGCCTTACGAGGGCAGGAAGAAGGTCGTTGTCATTGACGATGCCGACAGCATGAACCAGTCCGCTGCGAACGCCTTTCTCAAGACGCTTGAGGAGCCTCCGGTTGATAGTCTGCTGATACTCGTGGCGGCACACGCCGACAGGTTGCCCGAGACTATAAGGTCCAGATGCTCCCGCGTAAATTTCACTCCCCTGTCACCAGACGCGTGCGAGAAGGTCATTCAGTCCGTCGCTGGACAGCCCGCAGGGCCGGACAAGAAGCGCTCAGACGGCGCCGACGAGGTTCAGGTCATGGTCAGGCTTTCCATGGGAAGGCCGGGGCTTGCGGTCTCTGCGGATATAGTCGGCGAGCGTGAACGGTTTATTTCTCTTCTCGAGAGCATGATCGGGGTGTGTGGCGAAACGTGGACGGATAAGGAAGAGATGGAAAGGTGGCTTGACTTGATTCTGATCATGTTGAGAGACATGACGGTGCTGAAGGTCGCCGGGAAAGATTTCCAGAATAAAGCATCCCGTGCAAAGGCCGGTTCCGGCATGACGTTGTTTAACAGCGACATCCGGGATTATGTCTTACAGGTTTCGAAGGCTTCTGAAATAGACGGTATGGTGGAAGCTTATCGCAAATTGGTCCTCCTTCGTGCGCGGCTGGATTTTAATCTGAACAAAGGAGTCACCTGGAACTATGTATCCGGCATGATGCGAAACCTCAGGTTCAGAGTCCCCGCCGGGCGAGCCGGCTGATCTTGAATACTGGAGATCGTATGCCTGAAGTTGTGGGGATAAGGTTCAAGTCGTGCGGGAAGATCTACGATTTCGAGGTTGAAGGACTTGAGATCGGGAAGGGGGACTCCGTTGTCGTGGAGTCTGAACTCGGTCTCAGCATCGGCAACGTCGTAGTCGAGAAACATCCCTTCGACGGCGCGACAAAAGACCATTTGAAAAAAGTCCTGAGGAAGGCGGGGGAAGAGGACCTTAAGCAAAGAAAGGATAATGAAAGCATCGAGGATGATGCCAGGGTTTATTGCCTGGAGAGAGTAATGGCCAGGGGCCTTCCGATGAAGCTCATATGCACCGAGGCGACTCTCGACAGAAAGCGTATTATCTTTTATTTTGCGGCAGAGGGAAGAATAGATTTCAGGGAGCTTGTGAAAGACCTTGCGGCCAAATTCAAGACTAGGATCGAAATGCGTCAGATCGGGGTAAGGGACGAGGCCAAGATGCTGGGCGGTATCGGGATATGCGGATTGGAGTTATGCTGCAAGAAGTTCCTCACAACATTTGAGCCCATATCTATAAAGATGGCGAAGAGCCAGGAACTCGTACTCAATGCAAACAAGCTGTCAGGCGTATGCGGGAGACTGATGTGCTGTCTCAGCTACGAATATAGCGAAGAAGATTCTGTTCAGGGAGGGGCTGCAGTGGTCCGCGCGCAAGGCGAAGATACGCAGCCTGATATCGTCGTGGCCGAGGCGGCCCCGCTGTCCGAAGGGCGTCTTGAACCGGCGGAGGCGGCGCTGCGGGAGAAGAAGACACGCGAGACGGTTCAACGATATCCGGTTGCGCCTCCGGTTCCGGGGGATGAAGCCGTGCAGACTCAGGCCGGGACATCCGCCGCAAGCGAAAAAACTGGTGAATCTGCGGGCGAAGGCGCCGAGGGGAAGGGCCCGGACGATGAGAAGAAGTTCCACAGGCGCAGGAGGAGACGCAGGAGACGGCATCATCAATGATTGAAAAGTTCTACGTGACAACCCCTATCTATTACGTCAACGACATACCCCATATCGGTCATGCATATACGACCATAGCCGCCGACATACTCGCAAGGAGAAACAGGCTTATCGGGAAAGAGGTCTTTTTTCTCACCGGCACCGACGAACATGGCCAGAAGGTGGAAAAGGCCTCTGCTGAAAAAGGGCGGCCGCCGAAGGAACATGCCGATATTATGGTGGAGAACTTCAAACAGCTCTGGAGAAAGCTGGATGTCTCCAATGACGCCTTTATCCGCACTACGGACTCCGGGCATATAAAGACGGTGCAGGAACTGATGCAGAGGCTTTGGGAAAAGCGGGTGATAGAAAAAAGGGTCTATTCAGGATGGTACTGCACACCCGACGAGAGATTCTGGACTGAGAAGGAATTGGTTGACGGCAGTTGCCCTGATTGCGGCAGGGCGGTCGAAAGGATACAGGAAGAGAACTATTTTTTTCTGATGTCGGGTTATCACGAAAGACTTATCAAATACATAGAGGAACATCCTTCTTATATATTGCCTGAAACCCGCAGGAACGAGGTCCTCGGTTTCCTGAAGAACAATGCGCTCGGCGACCTCTGCATCTCCAGACCGAAACATAGACTTTCGTGGGGTATCCCTCTTCCTTTTGATGAAGGTTTTGTAACTTATGTCTGGTTCGATGCCCTGGTCAACTATTATTCGGCCACGAAATATCTCGCAGCCGGCCGTAATGGGTTGCGAGTAACGAACGACGAGAAGAATAAGAAGGATTCCGATAACTTGTCATGTCACTCGTCGCTGAATTGGTGGCCTGCCTCTCACCACCTTGTGGGCAAGGATATTCTTACGACCCATGCCGTATACTGGTCGACAATGCTTATGGCCCTCGATCTGCCTCTTCCGGAAAATATCTTCGCGCATGGATGGTGGACCGTGCAGGGAAGGAAAATGTCGAAATCCGTCGGCAACGTTGTAGACCCTAACGCTATGGTGGATAAATATGGAGTGGACGCTTTCAGGTATTTCCTGTTCCGCGAGGTCCCATTTGGCCTGGACGGTGATTTTTCCGAGGATGCGTTGATACGCCGGATAAATACGGACCTCGCAAACGATCTCGGGAACCTCCTGAGCCGCTCTCTTACGATGATCGAAAAATTCAATGCGGGGGAAATACCGCAGCCGATAAACAGCAAGGACCGTGACAGCGAGAGGGAGAGGTTTTATGAGAAGAGGATACAGGCTAGATTTGATGAAGGGTCTCTGAGCGCGATCTCGAGTATGATAGATCAGCTTAAATTTAATGAGGTCTTGTCTTATATCTGGTCGGTGATTAATGACATAAACAGATATATAGATTATGCGGCGCCCTGGAAAGAAAAAGATCAAGGTGTTATTCTCAACTCGCTTTATACTCTCGCTGAATCGCTCGGCATTGTGGCAGTTTATCTTTTCCCGTTCATGCCGTCTGCGGCACAAAGAATATGGGACCAGCTCGGTATAAAGGGCGATATAACACAACTGAGAGAGCTGCCGAAGTGGGGAGATTTAAGAATAAGCGATAGCAGGATCTCTAAAGGGGGCCAGCTCTTCCCGAGGATAGAAACAGGAGGAAGAAACAAGATGGAAGAAATGTCCGGGGCAAAGGGTGAAACAGCCGAGAGGGCGGCTGCCGATAATTATATTTCGATAGAGGATTTCGCCAAAGTGGAGCTCAAGATCGCGCGTGTGGTCAGCGCCGAGCGAGTGGAGAAGTCCGAAAAGCTGATAAAGTTGAAGGTGGACATAGGAGAGGAGCGTCAGATCGTGGCCGGGATCGGAAAGGCATATGATCCTGAATACCTCGTCGGAAAGGAAATCGTTGTGGTCGCGAACCTCAAGCCTGCCAAGTTGATGGGTGTCGAATCCCGGGGCATGCTCCTTGCGGCGACGGGCGAAGACGGGCTTCCCTCTGTTCTCGTTCTGGACAAAGAGGTGAAACCCGGATCAAGGGTCAAGTAGACCGGCAACATTCTGGATTTCGCCTGAAATCTTTTCTCCCTCGGTATTTCCTGTTGGAAGAAGAAAGTAACTGTGATGGTCCTCAAAGGCAGGTCCCTATACTCTAAGCCTTACACACCCGCTGTCAAACGGGTGATGCTGCGCGCCAGTAATAGTTAGTGCATTTTGTTACAATTCTACAGCCGCGAGAAATGCTATAATCAGACCCTTAGTCAATGTGAGGGGGCGTTGTAGGTAGAGTATTCCGCTACTGCGCCAGCTCTCTACTCCACTGAAATCAATCTACTGCCGGCAAGAAAGAACAACGACAGCCAGGATGAACAACGAAATTCTTGTTCTTAATAAGAGTCGAAATGCGCATCTTCTTGCCTTCATTTTTTTTGCACCAGCTGCAACTATCTGGCGATGTTCCAAGTTCAACCATCTTTGTTCCCGACTTCAGCCAATCCCTCAATTTGCTTTCCTCAATAGCGACAGAGGAAAGGTAATGCGCAAGCAGTTCACATTTTGAATGGTGAAAATCATCTTCGGTTAGTTCTTCACCTTCTTCCAGTTGATCCTTGTCAAAGTATCCGGCAACGTCCCACCATAAATTAGGCCACTCTCTTGATCTCTTGAACCTCTTGGCCCACAGATCAAATTCCGACCACTGAAAAGCGGATATTTTGTGCGCAATTTCCTCAGCAACATTAAAAGGGTTTGCCCCTTTGGCCGCGTTGGCCGCAATGATCTGTTGAACAGCTCTTTTTTGTCCATCTGTCAGGCCGGTGACAGGGGTGTCTATTTGTTGAACTCGTGCAGCATATTCTGACCGTGCCGCCGCTATGAGGGCAGACGGCCCGACTCCGCCTTTAACAACAACCTCAGCCTTAATGTTGAATGCTGTTTCAGGTTTGGCATTTGTCGTATCAGGTGGACGCGAAAAGAACCTCAAAATGCCTAAGAAAATATTGGATATGCCGTATTCTAAAGCTTATCTGAATCAGTCATAATATTCTTCTGATACGCAATGAAAGCAATAATGCCGCTGCCACAGTTGAGAAAATCAAATCTTATAGTTGTAGAAGAAAACGCCCATCTTCTTTCTAAACTATGACAGGGCCGCTTAACATCTTCCTTATATGTAGCAGGACCGTATTTCTCACTAAGGAGCGCTTCTAAGGCATTAAATCGAACCTCTGAGAAGTCGCCCAAGGGCTCCAATATTACGCGTATTAGACCTCCTGTTTTATCATCAAAAACAAAACTTACTTTGTAGGGATCACTTTGAATTAGAATCTTCTTAATCGTAGCCCCTATATGTGCATCATATTGGCCGCTTAGTCCTGGTGTCGTCCCGTCTTTTGCATTACTTATAAGAGTGGCTTCACCGGCGAAGACCTTAACTATATCATCAGCAGTCATACCCCATCTCGATTTTCCCCATCCGTCGACATCAGATTTCTTAATCTCCGCATGGAGACGTGGAATAATAACTACAAGTGAAAAAACTAAAACCAGAACAAAGAACGCCTTTTTCATATTTCCCCTCCTTACTATTTCCAGAACTCCCCCGCCGCTATATTAAACCGCCGCAGGATGCTGTCAATGACTCGGACACTGTGTTCTGTACTGTCGCCGTGGAATTTGATGGGGATCTGCGGGCCTTTATAGTTGCTGCTAAGGCCCGACTTGAGGACAAACATTCTCTCGCTGCCTTTGCCCCGGACCATGACCTCTGTAACACCGAAATCTCTTAATCTCTTTAAAAGTTCTCTGTGCTTAAGAGGGTGGGGCTGAAGTTTAGGCAACGCAGAGTTCTACCTCTTGAATAGGCGGACGAATTGTCGCCTCACGAGTTCTGTCGGGTACATCAATCCTGAGCCTGCGAGTTCCGCACTTCGTAGCCCGTGCCAATTTCGCCCAATCCTCAGCCGGGGCCTGCCTGAAAACGTTTCCAAGATTATCGTTTTCGATGGCATAGATAACTTGGGCCTTTATGAGATCGATAACCTCCCGCTCAACCTGACGCTCGCTGGCGCCGGTCGTTACGAGGTCCATCTGAAGACAGTGCGCTATCCATTCCTGCCCTTCCTGATAAATCAGAACGTTCAGTCTTATGGACGGATGTCTCCTTAGGAATCTTCTTACCATCCTCCGTGCCTCCTTCCCTTGCACACTCTCCTTTTGGTAGAAGCATCCTTCTCATGGAGAGGGATGCTTTATATAGGCCAATTATACCATAAACAACCGATTGTCAACTGATTCTATATGGTGATATTCTTTGTTATCGTGCTACGTGTATCAGCTTCCCTCTTCTTAAGATAACGCCCTGCTTTCGGTATCCCCTTATCTCGACCGCGGAATCCAGAACATTTTGAAAAGACTGGACTCCCGCCGTCGGGGAATGGCAAATCCTGTGGGGATCGGTACTTTTTGGACAAGCTCCATTACCAGTATCAATAAAGAAGTGCGATGATGCATTGGCATGGGAAATGAAACAGGGGGTAGAATAGCATAGGTTTTTTACTGAGGTAAATGGCTTGTCTGAAGATACCTGACGAAAGAGACATATTCGGCTGGAGGATCGACAATCTCTAATCCTACGCTGTCGGTCACGCCGTCCGGCGGGATCTCGGCCGACATCCATCTTACCTGGCAGCGAAGAGGGACGGTCTCGCCCGAGGAGAGACGAAGCTTTAGCTCGATATGTTTTCCGGGGAAGAAGAGGCCATCGGTGCTTTTATGGAGAGTAACCATGTGGACGCCATGCTCCGAAACATTTTCTATGAACACCGGACGGCTTGAGCTCTCAGACACGTGCTCGGCCCGCAAACTCACTCTCACCCTTTGAGATCGTCTTGTCTCTATGAATCGACCCTTTGTCAATTAAATATCCAAAGCCGCATTCGGCGATCTGAGAATTCCGGTCTAACCAAGTTCTGATCCTGTGACATCTTGCACCGCATTGTTTCCGGAGTCAGACTTAAGCAAACGATATGCCAAAATAAAACCTTTGAATCTACGGAGAAAAAGCATGGCTCCCCCCTTAAAGACAGGGAAAAGTTTCATCTCTTCCGGCAAAATGCCCGAAGGATTAGGTTGGGCGAAATAACCCATCGGTCTGTAATATCGCTGAATTGTCAGCTCTTCCTTTCCAAAATTTTGCACAAAAAATAGGACGGAATTGATAAAATAGTCTGCATCGGAGGAGGGATGAGCGACCCCAGAGTGAAAGACTGGCCCGAAAATGAGAGACCCAGGGAGAGGCTTCTCAGATTTGGAGCATCGGGCATCTCGGACGCTCAGCTTCTCGCAATAATCCTCAGGACAGGCGGAGGAGGCAAGGGTGTCATTGCGCTCGCGATGCAGCTTCTGGAGGATTTCGGAGGATTGAGGAACATGGACGGCGCAGCCACGGGCGATCTCCTTAGGGTCAAAAGGCTTGGGACTGCAAAGATAGCGCAGTTACGGGCCTCTTTTGAGCTCGGCAGGAGATTGATGAGGGAAACTCTCGGAGACAAGCCGGTATTGTCGTCGAGCCGCTCGGTCTATTCATTTTTTGCGCCTGTCGTCAAAAACATGAAGAAGGAAATATTTCTGTGCGCCCTTCTTGACGCAAAGAACAGGTTTGTCCGTGAAGTGAAGATCTCGGAGGGGACCCTGACGAATTCTCTTATTCACCCGCACGAGGCATTTAAAGAGGCGATAAGGGAATCTGCAGCTTCGATAATCTTTGTTCATAACCATCCGAGCGGAGATCCCGAACCGAGCAGGGATGATCTGGCGGTTACTGAGAAGTTGAAAAACGCCGGTCAGATCGTCGGGATAGCGGTCCTCGACCATGTGATCATCGGTGATGGAAGGTATGTCAGCCTTAAAGAAAGAGGAATGTTATAGAAGGAGGAATCTTTATGGTTAAGAGAGCGCTTCTGAGCGTGTCGAACAAGAAGGGAGTTGTTGAGTTTGCCGGGGAACTGTCCGGGATGGGAGTGGAAATACTGTCTACGGGGGGGACGGCCAAGGCCCTCCGTGAGGCAGGCGTTCAGGTCATCGAGGTGTCGGACTATACGGGATTTCCCGAAATGCTCGACGGAAGGTTAAAGACGCTTCATCCTAAGATCCACGGAGGCCTGTTGTCGAGAAGGAACAATCCGAAGGACATGGAAGACATTAAAAAACACGACATCAAGCCTATAGACATGGTAGTGGTTAATCTGTATCCCTTTGAAGAGACCGTGTCAAAGCCCGGCGTCACCTTTGAGGAGGCGATCGAAAACATCGATATCGGCGGGCCTACCATGCTGAGGGCCGCGTCAAAGAATTTCCAGGATGTGGCAGTGGTGGTCGATCCGGAAGATTATGAGGAAGTGCTCCGGGAGCTGAAAGCCGGAGGTCTTAGCAAGGAGACAAAGCTGAAGCTCGCGAAGAAAGTCTTTGCACACACGGCCCGTTATGACACCCTTATTGCGGACTATCTCTCGGGTGTGACAGAAAAGGAAAGATCGTTTCCGGAATTTTTTACGGTATCGATGAAGAGGGTCGCGTCGCTGAGATATGGCGAGAACCCGACCCAGAAGGCGGCGATATACAAAGAGAGGTCGGGCGGTCTATCTCTTCCGGACGCAAAGGTTCTTCAGGGAAAGGAGATGTCCTTCAACAATTATCTCGATACCCACTCAGCCCTGCTCCTCGCCCTTGAGTTCGACAAGAAGGCCTGTTCCATAATAAAGCATAACAACCCGTGCGGAGTTGCAGTGGGCGATACCTCGGCCGAGGCGTACAAGAAGGCGGCAAAGACAGACCCTGTTTCCGCCTTCGGGGGCGTCGTGGCGTTCAATACGGATGTGGATGAGGCCGCCGCAAAGGAGATGGTGGACCTTTTCCTCGAGGTGGTCATAGCCCCGTCCTTTACAAAAGGGGCATTAGAAGTCTTCTCCAAAAAGCCCAACGTCCGTTTGCTCGAAATACGGGACATGCTTGCAAAGAGGAAGCCCGCTTCCTGGGACATGAAGCGGATTGCGGGAGGCCTTCTGCTGCAGGAATGGGATTTTTCCACAGAGGACATCAACTCGATCAAGGCGGTCACGAAGAGACAGCCCACTCAGGAAGAGCGTGAAGCAATGGTCTTTGCCTGGAAGGTGTGCAAACATGTCAAGTCAAACGCCATAGTTTATGCGTTCAAAGACAGGACCGCAGGTATCGGCATCGGGCAGACAAAGAGGGTCTTTTCCGCCCAGACCGGTATGTTGAACGCCGGTGAGCCGGTGAAAGGGTCTGTTGCCGCCTCGGACGGCTTTTTCCCGTTCAGGGACGGAATCGATGTCCTCCACGAGGCGGGGGTCACTGCGGTGGTGCAGCCCGGCGGGTCAATGAGGGATGACGAGGTGATAAAGGCCGCGGATGAGTATGATATGGCGATGTTGATCACCGGGGTCAGACATTTCAGGCATTAGAAAGCAAGAGGTATCGCCCCGCACAGGCGTCTGAATTTTTCGAAGGCTGCAAGGCAAAAGAAATGGTAAGTTAGAAGAGGATGCGGCCTCTTTTGTGAAAATGGGTTCGGCGGAAAGGAAAAGGTGATATGAAGTTTTTGGTTATAGGCGGCGGCGGGAGGGAACACGCTATAGTCTGGAAGTTGTCCCGCTCCAGGCATGTTGACAAGATCTATTGCACACCGGGGAACGCCGGTATTTCAGAGATAGCCGAGTGCATAGATATAGCGACAAGCGACTTTGATGCGCTCCTGGATTTTGTGAAATACGAATGGGTCGACCTTACCATAGTCGGTCCCGAAGACCCTCTCTCGAAGGGAATCGTCGATGCCTTTGAGAGGGAGGGGAGGAGGATACTGGGTCCCAACAGAAAGGCGGCCCAGCTTGAGTCGAGCAAGGTCTTTGCCAAGGATTTTATGAAGCGCTACGGCATTCCGAGCGCCGAATACAGGACCTTTTCGTCCTATGTCCATGCGGAGGACTACGTCAGGATGAAGGGGACCCCGATAGTGATCAAGGCCGACGGTCTTGCAGCCGGCAAGGGCGTATTTGTGGCGGCAAACATCGACGAGGCGATGAAGGCCCTGAAGCTTATTATGAAAGAGAGGATCTTCGGAGAGGCGGGAGACAGGGTGGTTGTCGAGGAGTGCTTGGCCGGCGAAGAGGCGTCGTTTATGGCCTTTTGCGACGGGAAGACCCTGAGACCCATGGCGAGTTCGCAGGACCATAAAAGGATATTTGACGGTGACAAGGGGCCTAATACCGGAGGAATGGGAGCTTACAGCCCGGCGCCTATAGTAACAAAGGAGATGGAAGCTGAGGTCATGGAGAAAGTCATGTGGCCTGTGCTGAGGGGGCTTAAGGCCGAGGGGATAGTTTATAAAGGCGTCCTTTATGCGGGACTCATGATAAGGAACGGCTCTCCCTATGTCCTTGAGTTCAACTGCAGGATGGGGGACCCTGAGACCCAGCCGGTACTTTCGAGGATGGAAACGGACCTCGCCGATGTCGCCTTTGCGATTTGTGACGGAAAATTGTCTGAGATGGAAATGCAGTGGTTGCCTGACGCGTCGGTCTGTGTGGTCCTCGCCTCAAAGGGTTATCCGGGCAATTATGAGAAGGGCAGGGCCATTAAGGGGCTTGAGGATCTCAAAGGCCGGAAAGATGTCCAGGTGTTTCATGCGGGCACCGCCTTTAACAATAACAGCGTCGTCACTTCAGGAGGAAGGGTCCTTGGAGTGACCGCCCTTGGCAAGGACATACGGGATGCCCGCGACAAGGCGTATGAGGCGATAGAAAAGATACATTTTGAAGGGATGCATTACAGAAGAGATATCGCCGAACGGGCGCTGAAAAGACAGTGATCAGTGTAAGTGTCGGTGATTAGTAAAGGCGAGATCATTTTGCCGGCTATTTGACACTGTGCGCTGACGCTGAGACGAATGGAGGAAATATGAAACCCAGGGTCCTCGTAGTAATGGGAAGCGACTCGGATCTGCCCGTTGTCGAAGAGACGGGAAAAACCCTTGAGATGATAGGTCTACCTTATGAGATGACGATAGCATCTGCGCATCGCACTCCCGACCTCGTCAGGAGGCTTTCGTCGGAGGCCGAGAAGAGGGGAATCGAGGTGATAATCGCCGCAGCCGGCGGAGCGGCCCATCTCGCAGGGGTTATAGCATCGCATACCCTGCTGCCCGTTATCGGGGTTCCGATCAGTTCATCTACGCTCCAGGGCCTTGACGCTCTCCTGAGCACGGTCCAAATGCCGCCCGGCGTCCCGGTGGCGACCATGGCAGTGGGAAAGGCCGGCGCCAAGAACGCGGCCTTCTTTGCGGCGCAGATCATAGCGAGGTGCGACAGGCAGATTGCGAGGAGGCTTGCGACGCATAGAAAGAGAATGGTCCTGGAGGTCGAAAAGAAGGCTGAAGACTTGAGGAAGAAGTGAGGATTCACCTTGACTGTTTTCCCTGCTTTTTGAGGCAGTCGATCATCGCCCTGAGGTCGGGAACAAAGGACACTGAGTTGCAGGAAAAGATACTGAAGGCGGTGGTCGAGGACGTGGAACGCGCCGATACCTCGCTGCCTCCGGCCTATGCCACCAGTTTTATCCACAGGAAGATAAGAAAGCTGCTGGGGAAAGACCCCTTTGAAGAGATCAAGTCGGAATACAATCAGATAGCTCTTAAACTTTATCCCTCTCTAAAAAAGATGGTCAAGGAAAGCGACGACCCTCTTTGGACAGCCTCGAGACTCGCTATTGCCGGCAACGTGATCGATTTCGGCATATTCACCTCGGTCGATATAGAAGGCACGATAGCGAGGGCGCTGCACGGGCCGATATCCATAGACGACTATCGGTCCTTTAAAACCTCAATCTCTGAGACGGACGAGATACTTTATCTTCTGGACAATGCCGGGGAAATCGTTTTCGACAGGATACTGATCGAAACCTTGACTTCCCCCGGCCTTAAAGTTACAGCTGTTGTGAAAGGGGCGGCCGTTCTGAACGATTGCACCCGTGCCGACGCTATCGAGAGCGGCCTGACGGAAGTTTGTGAAGTGATAGACAACGGCTCGGACGCCGTCGGGACGATCCTAGAATGGACATCCCGAGACTTCCGAGAACGTTACGGACACTTTCAATTTGTCATCAGCAAGGGACAGGGCAACTTCGAAACCCTTGCTGACCCTGAAAAGACAATAAACTATCTTTTTCAGTCCAAATGTGAAGTGGTTTCGAAAGAATTGGGCCTGTCTCTTGGTTCTATGATTCTGAAGAAAGCCTGACCTGGTTCACAGGGAAGCTAAACTATCTTCGTCCCCCCGGGCGTTTGTTTCCAAAGCCGCCGCGATCTCTTGTCCCTCTTTCTCTTTTCTCCTGAGGTTTCGCTTCGCTCACGATTATGTTTCTTTCCATGAAACTGGTGCTGTTCAGCATGGAAATCGCCTTCTGCGCCTCCGCGTCGGACCCCATCTCGACAAATCCAAAACCCCTCGCTCTGCCCGTGGCTGGGTCGGTGATAAGTTTTGCCGACACGACCTCTCCTGCCTTTGCGAAGAGCTCCCTCAGGTCATCCTCCGACGCCTGAAACGATACATTTCCCACATACAGCTTCTTTCCCATCCTTCCTCCTAAAAAAAGAATCCCACGTCATATCGACCTGGGCAAGGCGCCTCAAACAATCAAAGATCTTTGGGGGACCCTGGTGCGTTAATGGTGCACAACATGTAAGCTAAATATGCCAGTTAAAAATGTTTTTGTCAAGAGAATAATTTGGGGAAGAAATTCTCGGCACGCTCCGTCCCGATCGTTGAGTCCGGCCCATGCCCTGCGAGGACTCTGGTCTCAGGGGGGAGAGACATCAAGCGTTCGAAAGATCTCCTCAGTTTATTCATGTCCCCTCCGTGGAAGTCTGTTCTTCCTACAGAGCCCGCAAAAAGAGTATCGCCCGTGATCACGATGCCTTCGCCGAAAAGGCATATGCCGCCAGGACTGTGGCCGGGCGTGTGCAAGACCCGGAAAGTCAGGTCTCCGACCTTGATCTCGTCGTCATCCTCCACCAAAAGGTCGGGCTCGGGAAGGGGTTCGATTTTGTATCCCCAAAAGGCCGCCATGTCTGCGGCGCCCCGGTAGATCTCGATCTCATCTCTATGGACCGCGACTCTTGCGCCTGTCTCCTTCTTAATTTCGGGCACGGCTCCCACATGGTCGAAATGCGCATGGGTGCAATAGATATAATCGACAAAGAGACCTTCGGATTTTATAACATCCATTATTCTGTCCGGCTCGTCGCCCGGATCGACGACGATCGCTTTCATGGACTTCTCGTCCCCGATCACAAAACAGTTCGATTCAAGCGGTCCTACCGAGAGGTTTCTGACAATCATGCGGTTCTCCGTCTTATGCGGCTTATTATGGCCGAGTAGACATAATTAATTTCGTCACCCTTGAGCAGGAGACTCACAAACAGGTAGATGCCTAAGCATAACAGGACGGTACCGGAAAGATAAAATACCTTCTGTATCACTCTTCCCGAAACAGTCCAGATATCTCCGTGCAGCAGGGACCATCCGGCCGCGCCCATCACGGAGGAAGCAAATACTATCTTGGCGAAGGACTTCAGTATCCTTCTTGCGTCTATCCTCCCCAGCCTGCGTCTCAGGAAATAAAAGAGAAGCACAAAATTTACTCCGGAGGCGAGTGAATTTGCAAGGGCCAGTCCGGAATGTCTGAGAGGGCCCATCAGGGCAAGACTGAGCAGGAGATTTGAAAGCATTCCCACGACAGCTATCTTCACCGGCGTCCTGGTGTCCTGCATCGAATAAAACGCTGCAGTGATCGTCCGTACCCCCACGATAGACCAAACCCCCAAAGAATAGAAAAGCAGCGCCTCCGCCGTCCTCTGCGCCGCAATATAATCAAATTTCCCCCTCTGGAAGAGCAGGTTCACTATCGGTTCCCTGAGCGCGATAAGACCGATCATCGAAGGCACTGTTATGAAAAAAAGGAGTCTGAGGGCGAAGGAAAAGTCTTCCCGCAGCCTGTCGATGTCGCCCTTTACCGCGTGCTCCGAGAGGCTCGGCAAGACGGCCATCCCCATGGCGACGCCGAACACGCCTACCGGGAATTGTATCAACCTCATCGAGTAGAAAAGATATGTAATGCTCCCGGACGGCAGAAAGGAGGCGAGGATGTTCGACACGACTATGTTTATCTGGTTTACCGCCAGGGCCAGCGTAGCCGGCACCAGCAGGACGGACATGCGCTTCAGCCCGGGGTGTCTGAAGGCCGTGTTGAAGCCGAGTTTGTATCCATTCCTAAAAAAAGACGGGAGTTGAAAGGCAAACTGGACAAAACCTCCGGCTATGACTCCTATCGCCGCCGCTGTTATAGGCTCTCTGGACCTCGACTCAAAGAAGACAATGCTCACGATCAGGGCAATGTTGAACATCGCAGGAGCAAGGGCGGGGACAAAGAAGACCTTTCTCGTGTTCAGCGCGCCCATGACGAGCGCTGCGAGACTGATGAAGAAAAGGAAGGGGAACATTATGCGGGTCAAAAGCACTGTCAGTGAGAATTTTTCCGGGGAGGCCACAAACCCCGGAGCTATCAGAGTGACAATCGACGGGGAAAAGATTATCCCAAGGGCACATACAAGCCCAACCACAAGGACTATAAAAGTGAACGTTATCTTCACGAGCCTGCCGGCTTCTTCGTCGCCGTGCTTCTGTCGGTACTCGGTCAGGACCGGTATAAAGGCCGAAGACATGGACCCTTCCGCAAAGAGCTCGCGCAGCAGGTTCGGGATTCTGAAGGCCGCAAAAAAGGTGTCCGAGGTGCCGGTTGCGCCGAAATAGAGCGCGAATATCATGTCCCTTGCAAACCCGAGAATCCGGCTGATAAACGTTGCCAGGGACATGACCCCGGCCGATTTCGCTATTCTGACCTTGGTATCCACGATACGGAATTATATCACAGAAGTTTGGTACGGACGCTTTGCACAGCTGCCACTTATGATCCAATGCGCCGTCGGGCTCGGGGGATGTCTTTTGCGAAGAAGACGGTTGCAATTTGTCAGGTGAGTCTTTAATATTACATAATTACTGGGAGAGGGGATTTTGGTATATAGAACAAAGAGCAAGGTAGAGTCGTCAATTTCCGCTGGCGCAAAAGAAGAGTCCGCCCCTATTCCTGTGAGCAGGGGATTGTTCCGTGACTGATTCATGCTCGGGCAAAGACCTTCACGGAGGCCACCGCGAGCGCCTGAGGAGTCGATTCCTTAAAGAAGGGTTGGATAATTTCGAAGACCACCAGGTCCTTGAACTGCTTTTGTTTCAGACGATTCCTCGGCTCGACACTAATCCAATTGCTCACAAGCTGATGCAGCGGTTCGGCAGTCTGTCGGCCGTGCTTGAGGCGGACCCCAAAGATCTGGCATCTGTTGAAGGCGTGGGCTCAACTGCCGCTGTATTTCTGTCTATGATCCCACAAGTCACGCGGCGATACTTTCACGACAGGGTGAGGCACTCACGAAAGACGCTCAATACTTCTGAAGCTGCTGCCGAATACCTTGTCCCCCTTATGGCAGGCCGTTCCGAGGAAGTGTTTTACGCGATCTGTCTCGATTCTCAGTTGCGTGTTCTTTATCCGGCATTGATAAGCGAGGGTACGGTGAGGGATGCGCTTGTTCATCCCCGGCATGTCGTCGAGGCTGCGGTGAGGCACAAGGCCGCGTCCGTAATTCTTGCGCACAATCACCCCGGCGGAGGCATTAAGCCGTCCACGCATGATCACAGGATGACCCGAAATCTTGTCCAGGCGCTTGGAGGAATAAACGTTCAGGTTGCTGATCATATTATCGTAGCCGGAGATCAAATTTACAGTTTTTCGAGAGAAGGGACATTGCCTGTTTATGAGGCTGCGCGATGAAGATCGGGGCAGCATTGTAATACATAAGATTAGTGTGTATAATTGATATATAATATTGATGGAAGAGGTGATGATATGAAAGCCGCGGCGCGGAGGTTGAACTTCATGATAAAAGCCGACCTGGCCGAGGAATTTGAGGCCGTTGTCCCTGCGGGGATGAGAAGTAAAGTTGTCAATGAGGCGCTTGCCAGGGAGCTTGCTTTTTTGAGAAGGCGGCAGGCTACGGAAAAGTTAAAGAAACTCAGGAAGAAAATGCCTCTCGTCACTGCTAAAGAAATCGTGACTGCCATATACGCCGACAGGACGAGGCCTTAGCTGTTGAAACACGGGGTCATCGTCCCTGATGCATCAGTCATCCTTAAATGGGCTTTCAATGCAGTGCCTGACGAGCATGATAGCGCAAAGGCAGAAATCCTTCTGGAAGGGTGGGTCGCCGGCGAGTACGAGATTTTGCTGCCGGGCCTATGGGTGTTTGAAGTTGCAAATGTGTTGGGGATGAAGGTTCCGGAAATGGCGGGGTCTCTTATGGAAGTCTTCATCGACTATCGCTTCCCATCGGTTGAAATTACACAGACGCTCTGTGTCAAGACATTTGAAATTATGAAACGATGCGGCGCTACTTTCTACGATGCGGTTTATCATGCGCTTGCGATAAAGCATAAGGGCCTGTTAGTAACAGCGGACGAAGCGTATTATAAGAAGGTCAAAGGGAGCGGTCATATAATGCTGCTCAAGGATTTCAGGTAGACTGCATGCCGACCTTAACGTGGCTGACGCGTGAAGCTGACATCAGACTTGCCCAGAAGGCGCCGTATCGGCTTTTGGAGGCCGTACCGGACTTGTCCTATGGTGACGCACAGACCGAAAACATGATCATTCAGGGCGACAACCTCGACGCGCTCAAGGCCCTGCTGCCTTATTATGCCGGTAGAGTGAAATGCATATATATCGATCCACCGTACAACACCAAAAGCGCCTTTGAGCACTACGACGACAACCTCGAACATTCAAAATGGCTCTCCATGGTCTATCCTCGCCTTGAACTTCTGAGGGAGTTCCTCTCGGAAGACGGCAGCATATGGGTTTCCATAGACGACAACGAGGGACATTATCTTAAGGTGATAATGGATGAGATATTCGGAAGGAAGAAGTTTGTTGCAACTAACGTTTGGCAGAAGCGGTATTCACGAGAAAATCGAGAAGCAATTGGGGATGTACATGAATATGTAATGATATATGCAAGAGACCCAGAACGATTTAAACTTACTCGAAACAAAGTAAGTCTTGATGAAAAGAGTCGTAAGGTTTACAAGAACCCAAATAATGATCCCCGCGGGCCTTGGCGTGGTATTCCAATGACTGCGCAAGGGTGGCGGCCAAATCAAATGTATTCCATAACAACGCCGAAGGGTAAAGTACATTTACCACCTGAAGGGAGATGTTGGAGTACACTTGAATCAGAGTACAAGAAACTATTAGAACAAGGCAGGATATATTTTGGGAAAGATAATAATTCGCAGCCGAACGTTATTAGATACTTGAGCGAAGTTGAAGGACATGTCCCTTGGACATGGTGGTCCCATGAAGAAGTCGGGCATACAGATGAATCAAAGAAGGAAAGTCAACTTCTGTTCGGTAAGGATGTTACATTTGGTACTCCTAAACCCGAACGGTTGCTCTGCAGAATTATCGAAATTGCCACAAATCCCGGCGACATCGTTCTCGACTCCTTCCTCGGCTCCGGCACTACCTGTGCCGTTGCGCACAAGATGGGCCGAAGATATATAGGCATTGAAATGGGCGAGCATGCTGTTACTCATTGCGTGCCGAGACTGAAGAAGGTGATTGACGGCGAGCAGGGCGGAATTTCAAAAGCGGTGAACTGGCAGGGAGGAGGAGGGTTTCGCTTCTATCGCCTCGGTGATGCTGTGTTCGATGAAACGGGCAAGATCAACCAAAACATACGGTTTGCCACTCTCGCCGCGCACGTATGGTTTTGCGAAACCAAAACGCCTATCGGCAAGAAGGCAAAATCTCCTTTACTTGGCGTTCATAACGAGACCGCCTATTATCTTCTTTTCAACGGAATACTCGGCGACAAGAGGCCTGACGGCGGCAATGTCCTGACGAGCAAGGTTCTAAAAGACCTGCCGCCTTTTGAGGGGCAGAAGGTAATTTACGGGGAAACAACGAGGCTTGGCGCCGAACGCCTTCAGGCGGAAGGTATAATATTCAAGCAGATTCCCTATGACATCAAGGCAAGATGAACATGAAACCGATGGTTCTTATTTTGTCATTCCGGCTTGTCCGGAATCTTTCTTCAGAAAGACTCCCGACAAGCGGGAGTGACAGATCGAGTGGAAAATGCATAGGTCAATAGTTATGCAGGAATCAATTGGTCATAATACGCAACGACATACTAAGGAGGCCAAAAGTAGAGCCCCACGCGCCGTCATTCCCGCGAAGGCGGGAATCCAGCATTTTCGAGGCGTTCTGGATTGCCCGATCAAGTCGGACAATGACAAGAAACGCGGCTTTACTAACGGTCTTATCAGTAAGTCTCAGCGCGTCATTGCGAGCGGAGCGAAGCAACCTCACAGGCGATTGCCACGTCGAAGACTCCTCGCAATGACAGTTTACTTACTAAGTCGCTATGTATACTGTCATTCCGGCTTGTCCGGAATCTTTCTGATATAATGGCCCGATGAGGGAGAAAACGTTTGCTGTTTATATTATGGCCAATGCGAGACCGACCTTATATGTCGGGGTTACTAATGATCTCATTCGAAGAGTTTATGAGCATAAGAATAATCTTAACCCTGATTGCTTTACAGCCAGGTACTTCTTGCACAAGCTGGTTTATTACGAGATGTGTGCTGATAGCTGGAATGCAATAATTCGTGAGAAACAAATTAAGAATATGGGCAGGCAAGGCAAGATAGAGCTCATAAAAAGAGAGAATCCCTTGATGAGAGACCTATATGAAGACATCGCCGGAAGGATTCCGGACAAGCCGGAATGACAATAGGGAGAATGCTGAATGATTCGGTTAGTGGATAATCATGGCTTTTGAGTTAAAGGATTACCAGAAGACGTCGCTGAAGGTCCTGCGCGAATTTCTGGAAGAGGCGCGTGTTATCGGGCCGAAACAGGCATTTGATGAAGCTTTGAGAAAAAGAGAGCCCGATAGACTTCATCCACCCTATCGCACGGTGGATGGCCTTGATGACGTCCCTTATGTTTGCTTGCGACTTCCGACGGGCGGAGGCAAGACAGTACTCGCGGCATACAGCATTGCCGAGACCCGAAGCTATCTTGAACAGGATTACCCTGTTGTGCTCTGGCTCGTGCCGTCAAACACCATCAGGGAACAGACGCTTGAGGTTTTACGAAAGCCTTCTCATCCGTGTCGTGAAGCGATAGACAATGCCTTTGAAGGAAGAGTGGCGGTATTCGATATCTCTGAAATAGAGCAGATTCGGCCTCAGGACCTGACGGAAAAGGTTTGTTTGATCGTCGGCACGCTGGCGACTCTCCGGGTAAATAACACGGAGGGCAGAAAGATATACGCTCATAATGAAAACTTCGAGCCACACTTCTCACGAATCTCTCCCACGAGGCCTGGCCTCGAACTAATTGAAGAAGGTCCCGATGCCGGAAAGATAAAATATTCTTTTGCAAATCTTCTGCACATCCATAAGCCGCTTGTAATTATGGATGAGGCACATAATGCCCGAACCTCACTGACTTTTGAGGTGCTTCAACGTGTCCGCCCGGCATGTATTGTAGAGTATACGGCGACGCCCGACACCGGCAAGGCAACCGCAAGCAACGTGCTTTTCAGGGTTTCCGCCTCGGAGTTGAAGGCCGAGGATATGATCAAGCTGCCGATCATGCTGACCGAACATAATAATTGGCAGGAAGCGGTCCGCGACGCGATATTGACCTGCAAGAAGCTCGGGCTCAAGGCGAAAGAAGATGCGTCATATATCCGCCCTATCGTCCTGCTTCAGGCGGAGAGCAAGGACAAAGAGGTCACGGTTGAAGCGCTCAGACAGCATCTGATCGAAAATGAGAAGATATCTCCCGGCAGCATTGCCGTTGCAACCGGCATCCAGCGTGAGCTTGATGGGATTGACCTTTTTGATCCCGGATGCAAGGTTGAATATGTGATTACCGTAGAGGCGCTAAAAGAAGGTTGGGACTGTTCATTTGCATATGTCTTTTGTTCCGTAGCCAACATACATTCCAGCAAGGATGTCGAGCAGTTATTGGGTAGAGTGCTGAGGATGCCGTATGCAAAGAAGCGGCAGCACGACGAACTTAACCGGGCGTATGCCCATGTGTCGTCTTCAGACTTTGCCCTGGCCGCAAGCCAATTGCATGACCGCCTTGTGTCTATGGGTTTCGAAGAGGAGGAAATAGACGCTTATCTTCAGCAGTCGCAGCCTCCTCTCATTGAGGAAACAGATTTGCCTTTGCTTACTTATAAGGCGCCTGAGCCTTTGATATTTACACTTGAGGATATGCCGGACTTTGGTTGTATGACCGAAGAAGAAAGCGCGCAGATAAACGTGAAAGAAGATGAGATCGGTCAGGTGAAGATTGAGGTCAATGGTGATATCAGCGATGAGCTTGCCGAGAAAATCATCGGCGCTGTACCGCCGGCCCGGATTGAGGATGTGAGGAAAAGAGTCCATGTTTATCGCAGCCTTCGCAAGCGTAATCTGACACCGGCCGAAAAAGGCGAAAAACTTACCGTGCCTCGACTCTGTATCTGGATTCAGGGCGAGTTGGAGCTTGTTGAGAAAGAGCTGTTTCTACCTGAGAAAGGATGGAGCCTTCTTGACTATCCCGCCGAACTTTCCGAGGCGGAGTTCTCGATCAATGAGACTGCCCGGACCTTTGAAGTGGACATCCTGGGCAAGAAGGTAGTTTATGGCCTGGTGGATGATTCACGGCAACTGGATTTAAGCGACGTTCCCAGTTTGTTGACTGCCGGGGATTTTTCGCGCCAACTGGACAAACAAGTGCGCCAGAAGTTTGTGCGGCAAGAAGTGATGCTGGAGTTCTTGAGGCGCACAATCGATTACTTGCTGGAGCAAAGGAAATTCAAACTTGCGGCGTTGATTAGAAGCCAGTACCCTCTGGCAAAGGTGCTTATCGAGAAGATCAAGGAGTATTATCAAAAAGCCCATGAAGAAGGTTATCAGACAACTCTTTTCGGGCTGGCTGCTGCGGTCGAGACAAGCTATGAGTTCCCAGTTATCTTTACCCTTAACAATTACGCTGCCAATTATTACTATAAACAGGCTCCTTACAAATTCCGCAAACACTTTCATCCCCTTATCGGCGAGCTTGAATCATCCGGCGAGGAATTTGAGTGTGCAAAAGCATTGGACAGTCTGCCGCAGGTGAAGCACTGGATCAAAAACGTAGCCAAGTCCAAATATTCTTTTGGCTTACCGACATCAACGGATATGTTTTGGCCTGATTTTGTGGCGGAGTTATTGGACGGACGCATTTTTGTGATTGAATACAAAGGCAAGCAATATATTACAAACGACGATTCGAAGGAAAAGCGGAATCTTGGCGAATTATGGGAAGAGAAAAGTAAAGGGAAAGGCCTTTTCCTTATGGCGGAGAAGAAAGATGCGCGAGGCAGGAATGTCTATAAGCAACTGGTGGACAAAATTGAAGGTCGCTATTGAGAAGGCTAGATCGGGGTGTAAACGCGCTGTAGAAATTGCCATAGAAAAAAGTGAGGACGCGGCCATCAAATGGCTTATGGCTGAGACAAGAGGGGCGAATGCTTGAATAGGAAACGCAAGAAAATCATTATCATCGCCGGGCCTAATGGAGCGGGCAAGACTTCGTTCGCAAAGGAGTTTCTGCCGAATGAGGCCGGGTGTCCCAACTTTGTGAACGCCGATCTGATAGCCGCCGGTTTGAGCCCGTTTGCGCCTGAAGTCGCCGCGATAAAAGCAGGCAGGCTGATGCTGGCGCAAATTTACGAGCATGTCCGCAAGGGCCGCAGCTTTGCCTTTGAAACTACCTTGAGTGGTAAAATGTATGTGCAATTGATACCAAAGTGGCGGGCAAGCGGCTATGTGGTTAAGCTGTTTTTTCTATCCCTTCCCAGCGTTGATCTTGCGATAAGCAGGGTGAAGATAAGGGTGTCGCAGGGAGGGCATGATGTCCCGGTCCCAGTGATACAACGCCGCTTTGCAGCAGGGATCAGGAATTTCCACGCTATATACAAGAACCTTGTGGATGAATGGGCTCTTTTCGACAATTCGGGGCCGAGCCCACAACTTATCGAAGAAGGAGTGAACAGATGAGTCTGAAGGCCAAAAGAACTATAAGTCCATCCCGCCATGATGCCGATTTCAAGGCCGCGCTTCCCGCACTCAAGCGGGCGGCGAAAAAGGCCAGGGAAACCGCGATGCGGTCCAATACCCCACTTGCAATATGGCAGGACGGCCGAGTGAAAGCTGTAAGGCCCAACTCTGGTGGGAAGAAGACGTAGAAACGGATTCATAGGACTCCCGCTTGTTGCTGGATCGACCTCCATATCCCGCGAGCAGAGTGCCGCGATTCAATCGCCTATGCGGAGAAGGCAGCGCGGGATGCGCAGGCAAAGGCGGCTTCGATCGATGCGGCAGTTTATGACCTCAAGGCGGTAAACCCCCGCGCACATATAGAGCGCGACACGCGGACACCGGTCGAGATTCTCGGGTCAATTGAAGACCATGGAAGAACGATTGAAGCAGCTTTGAGACGCCTCCGCTCGATGATGAATAAAGACGATATGGAATGAGTAGACGCGAGCTTGGAATATTCTTAAGCTGATTCAGGAGATGCAGGAATTGCTGAAAGGGGGGGAATGGGAAGTGACATGCCGAAGAGGACATCGTCGGATTAAGACACTGTCTGCGCAATCGCAGGGAAAAAGTCAGACAGTGGTCGGGAAGGGATTTGACAAAGGCTGAGAATCTAGGGGTTTGGTATAGGGCATTTGCGCTAAGATGCCTTAGCCGAGAAGATGGTAAAATAGAAAAGTGACAAGGAGGTGTGTGATATGGCAACGGCATTGGAAGACAAGCTGTCGAATCTGATACATGAAATAAAAGAGATAAAGAAAGAACTGATTCTTAAGGAGATATCCAGGACAAGGATCGCGAAGAATAGGTTGACGGCATGGAAAACGCTGGGTAAAAAGATTTCATCAAAGTGGGACGAGATGTCCGCCGAAGAAGAGATGAATTATCAGCGGGAAAAGACATGGTAAGGAAGCTCACTATTGACAGTTCGGTTATTATCTCGTCTCTATTGGAGAGTGAGCCCATGCACAAAGAGGCTTCTGCAGTAATGGAAGAAGTCCTGAACGGCAAGGCATTTGCCATTATGCCTTACACTATCTTGGTGGAAGTAGTGTCGGCGGTCAGACGAAGAACCGGCATTGAGCAGTTGGCTATGCAGGTCAAGGATGAACTGACAAGCATTGAAAACCTTTCGTTTGTAATGCTTGACGACAAATCCGCGATTGAGGCGGCAGATATAGCCGCCAGGTCGGGGCTTAGGGGCATGGATGCTGTCGTGGTGCAGGTGGCGAAAGAATTCGATTCGCGGTTGATAACATTTGATGAGGATATGAAGAAGAAAGCCAGGAAAATATTGAAAAGCGGGAAAGCTTGAAAGGGTAACTAAGAGATGAAAAAGGAATACGATTTTTCGAAAGCTGAACAGGGCAAGTTCTGCAGGCCGGTGGAAGAACTTGAAATCCCGGTTTACCTCGATAAAGAGCTAAAGGCATTCTACAGCAAGAAGGCATTGAAGAAGAATGTCGACCTGAATAAGGTTGTGAATACCGTGTTGCGCAAAGAGATGGAAATGCTGAAGGCTCTCGGTTGAGAAAGGGAACGAGCGTCTGAACATCCTGGAAATAGATTTACCCGAGATACAATCACGCAGTCCATACGCCCACCCGGAGAGCCATCTCAAAAGAACAGGGCTCGCCAGAAATGTCGAAGATCTTCTTTTACCGGCCTTATCCGGTAATTAAGCCAGCCGAGGAAGCCGTCATGGCTATTGTAAAAATCCCTGTTTTGCCTTAAAATTCATAAGTGTCCATTCTCGACAAGATTGCTGAAAAGAAGAGGGAGAGGCTGAGCATTGCGAAGGGCAGGAATCCCCTGCGTGATCTTAAAGACCGCATTCAGGATGCGGAAAAGCCGCGCGACTTCGGGATTGCGATCAGACGCGGAGACCGGCACATCAGGCTCATTGCAGAGATAAAGAAGGCCTCGCCTTCGAAGGGAGTGATAAGAAAGGATTTCGATCCCGTAGGCATAGCCAGGATATATGAGGACAAGGCGGTTGATGCAGTCTCGGTCCTGACCGAGGAGGATTTCTTTTCGGGCGATCTCGGCTGCATTCCGGAGATCAAGAAGGCGGTATCGAGGCCTGTGCTGAGGAAGGACTTTATACTCGACGAGTATCAGATTTATGAATCGAGGGCAAACGGTGCGGATGCGGTCCTGCTCATTGCGGCAATGCTCGACCCGGCCCAGGCCGGGGATTATCTCGGGCTTGCGCGCGATCTGGGCCTATCCGTTCTTTTTGAGGTCCATAGTTTCGAAGAGCTGGAGCAGGCGCTTCGTCTCGATGCTGATATAATAGGCATAAACAACAGAGACCTGAAGACCCTCAGCGTGGACCTGGGAACCACGTTTCTGCTTATGAAGGAGATTCCCCCTGACCGGCTGGTGGTGAGCGAAAGCGGCATAAGGACGAAAGAGGATGTGATGAGACTCGATGAGAAGGGGGTGGACGCGATGCTTATCGGGACCACGCTTATGGAGTCTCAGGACATAGGGAAAAAGATAGACGAACTCAGAGGAATCTGAAGGTATATGTCATTATATATGCGAAACCAGGACAGGAGGACAATATGAAGGAAACAAAGATAGTTCTGCCAGACAAAGAGATCCCGAAGCAGTGGTACAACATCATGGCCGATATGCCCAATTTGCCTAAGCCGCCATTGCATCCCGGCACCTTGAAACCGGTAGGCCCCCAGGACCTCTCGGCCATTTTCCCCATGGCGCTGATCGAGCAGGAGGTCTCAACTCAGAGGTGGATAGACATACCAGATGAGGTCCTCGATATATACAGCCTCTGGAGGCCGTCTCCCCTGTATCGCGCCCACAGACTTGAGAAGGCGCTCGGCACCCCCGCGAAGATCTATTACAAGTATGAAGGCGTGAGTCCGGCGGGAAGCCATAAGCCCAATACCTCCATACCTCAGGCATATTACAACAAGAAAGCCGGGATCAAGCGCATAGCCACCGAGACCGGCGCCGGTCAGTGGGGCTCTGCAATGGCTCTTTCGGGCAGCCTTTTCGGGCTTGAGGTTACCGTATATATGGTCAAGGTCAGCTACAACCAGAAACCCTACCGGAGGATCGCCATGGAGACATGGGGCGCGACGGTCCACGCAAGTCCGACATCGGTCACGAATTCCGGCAGGAAGATCCTTGAGGCCGATCCGGAGAACCCCGGCAGTCTGGGCATCGCCATATCAGAGGCAGTCGAAGACGCGGCCACGCATAACGATACCAACTACGCACTCGGCTCTGTGCTGAACCACGTCCTTCTTCATCAGACAGTCATCGGCCTGGAGGCCAAGAAACAGTTTGAGCTTGCCGGCGATTATCCTGATGTTATTATCGGATGCTGCGGGGGAGGAAGCAACCTCGGAGGGGTGAGCTTCCCTTTTCTTCACGACAAGATAAACGGGAAAGATCTAAGAGTGATAGCCGTCGAGCCCATTTCGTGCCCTACACTCACAAGGGGCCAGTTCAGGTATGACTTCGGAGACACCGCAGGGCTTACGCCCCTGCTTATGATGTATACCCTCGGACATGATTTTGTGCCGCCGGGAATACACGCGGGAGGCCTGAGATACCATGCCGACGCCCCTCTTATATGTCAGCTCTATCACGATAAGCTGATAGAGGCGGTGGCTTACGGCCAGACAGCGGTCTTTGAGGCCGCGATAACGTTTGCAAAGTCCGAGGGGATAATACCCGCGCCGGAGACGTCGCATGCTATCAAGGCTGTTATCGACGAGGCGGTCCGGTGCAAAGATGAGGGCAGGCAGAGGACCATATTTTTCAACCTCAGCGGCCACGGCTACCTTGACCTTACGGCCTATGCAGACTATCATTCGGGGAAGCTGGAGGACTATGCCTATCCCGATGAGAGGATAAAGGAGTCTCTCGCAAGACTGCCGGTAATCGGATAAGGAAACGTATAGCGCATAGTGTGTAGGATTATGGTCAGAGTCAAGATTTGCGGCATAACGAATTTGGAAGACGCCCTCGCCGCCGCCGACTTCGGCGCCGATGCCTTAGGGTTCGTTTTCTATGAGAACAGTCCGAGGAGCATCTCTCATAAGGAGGCAAGGGAGATAATCAAGAAGCTCCCTCCTTATCTCACGACTGTGGGCGTCTTCGTCGACAGGTCCGCAGAGGAGATCGAAAGGATCATGAGATACGTTTCTCTGGATGTGGCCCAGCTGCACGGACATGAGTCTCCGGAGGCATGCATGTTGAGCGGAAGGGTGATCAAAGCGATAAGGGTGAAGGAGTTGAGCGACCTGGAGCCCTTGAGGAAATACAAGGTCTCGGCATTTCTCCTCGACACCTATGCCTCCGAGTCTTTCGGGGGAACGGGCCAGATATTTAACTGGGACATTGCGGTGGACGCTAAACAGTTCGGAAAGATAATCCTTGCGGGCGGGCTTAATCCCGACAATGTGGAAAAGGCCGTCAGACGGGTCGGACCCTATGCTGTGGATGTCAGCAGCGGCGTCGAGGAGGACAAGGGAAAGAAGGATTATAAGAAGCTGAAACTCTTCATCGAGAGGGCGAAGAGCGTGGTATGAGATACAGGGAGGCCATAAGGAACGGCTTCAGGATCATCAACAGGAACTGGCAGCTTGTGCTTATTCAGGTGGGCGCTATGTTTGCGAGTTTTGCCGGGTTCCTGGTCCTGGTGGGAGTTCCTCTGGCTATAGCCTTCATAATATTCGGTCTGGACCTTACGGAACTGTCGCGCATAGAGGATGCCCTGAGAACTTTCAGGGAGCCGGCCGAGCTACTTTCGAAGTATTTTGCGCTCGTCGTTCTTGTCCTTTCGAGTCTCCTGGTCTATCTTCTGGTCGTACTCGCGCTTGGGCTTTTTCTGTTCGGGGGGTCCATCGGTGTCATAAACAGGATAATGGAGGGAAGCGACGACAGGTTCCACATGAAGACCTTCATCTCAGAGGGCAAAAGACTGTTCTTCCCGCTAGTAGGTTTTACCATATTGGCCGGTTTGATGTTCACCTTCGTAGCCTTTATCCTCGGTCTCTTCGGCGGGGCAATAGCCGCCATTGTTTCCATCGCAAAGGAGCAGGAGGCCGCCCTTGCGCTTTTCCTCGGGATATTCTTCTCCCTTATCCTCTTTGTAGTCGGCCTTGTCCTCATATTGATCACATTATCGGTTGCGGTCTATGGCTCTGCGGTCCTCGTTTCAAAAAGAGAGGGTGCGGCGAGGTCGCTCAAGGAAGCGGTGCGATATCTTTATAAGCACGGCGATGCGCTTTATTTCTATTGTGTGATCTTCACGGGCTATTTCATTATTAGTTTCTTTGTCTGGTTTATGAGCTATCCCATAGGATATATCCCCCTTATCGGACCTCTCATAGCCCTTATATACCATTTCGGGGTGTATGTCCTGCAGAGCTACCTCGGACTCGTGATGCTGGCCGCAGTCTTTTGGTATTACTATTCCGGGACGAAGGCCGGCGGGGAAGAACAGATTACTGGAGCTCCTGCTCCTACCGCTGAAGCAGCCACTCCCGCGACAGGTATTTCCGAAGCTCCAGCTCACGGGCAAGACGAGCTTCCTCCGGAGAAAGAGAGTCAGGCGTAATCCTCGTTTTAAAGGTCTGTTCGAATGCGGCCCTTAGGGCTTCTTTGAGTTCTTCAGGGTCGAGATCGCCTGCTATATTTCTCAAGCCTGCAACCGTGCTTCCCGAGTCCTGCGGCAGCGAGACCGCGAATATCCTTTCCGTGAGTCCCTCATCAATCGCAAAAGGAATGGAACCTTGCTGAAGAAGGCCGTCCTTCCAGCGTTTCTGGGCCGAACCCACGATCTTTATCCCCCTAAAAGACAGTTCTCCATAGGATGTCGACTCGAAACAGAGGGGGCTTCGCGTCAGGTTCCTTGCCGATTCGCGTTCCATTTTCATTGAAAGCGGCAGGCCGATTGCGGCGAAGGCAGCCTTAAGGGCTTCGCTCAGCCGGCGATATGAATCCAGAAGTCCCTTAGAAAAAGCTCCGGCGCTTGAGGAAGAGAAACTGTACGTAAGCTCATCGCCGTGGAAGATCGCCCTTCCGCCCGTGGGTCTCCTGACGACGGATATATTGTTTGCGGAGCAGAAATTGAGGTCTACATCGGTGATCTTCTGAAATGAACCGAGGCTGACGGACGGCCTGTCCCATCCGTAGACCCTGAGTGTCGCAGGGGCATCTCCCCTTCGTACCGAGGCTGCGATGGCCTCGTCAACCGCCATGTTATAAAAGGCGGTACATGGACCTGAATCAATAAACCGCCATTCGGTCATAAATATTCAACATGCCACGGAGGACACAGAGAACGACAAATAATACAAAATACAGATTTCAAGAATAAAAACTTCTCGTTGCTTTTTTTGTTCTGCAATTCTCAACTTTAACTCATTTCTCTGGGAACTTTGTGCTCTCTGTGGTTATTACATTTTCTCCAACACGATCCTGTTTTTCACGAGGGAGACTTCCTTGATGGAGCCCTCGAAGACCTTCTGCTCTCCAAAGAGGTTCTTAAGAAGCACCCTGCCGTCTTCGGACTTGGCCAGGTTGACGTTTTCGAGGAAGAGCTCTTCTGCACCGTTCTTCATAACAAAGGCATTTATCTCACACATCATGTTCCTCCTGAATCGGAATATAGTTGAAGTATAAGAGATGGGAGAGTCAGTGTCAAACTCTTGCGGCCCACTCTTGACTATTTCGGGAGGAAGTATTAAAAAGTAAGAGGAATGAGATACTTGCTTTTCGACATCGGCGGGACAAAGACCCGGATTGCTCTTTCGACCGGAGGCAAGACCTTCGGGGAGCCGAAAGTCATTCCGACTCCAAAGGATTTCGAAAAGGGCATCTTACTTTTTAGAGACGCAGCTCTTGAGCTTTCGGGCGGGAAGAAGATAGAGGCTGTCGCTGGAGGGATAGCTGGTCCCATCGACAGGGAAAAGACTATGCTCGTGAATTCTCCCCACATATCCGGATGGATCCGGAAACCTTTGAAAAAGGAGCTTGAGAAGGCCCTTGGAGCGCAGGTTTATATCGAAAACGACGCGGCGATGGTAGGGTTGGGAGAAGCTGCTTTCGGAAAAGGCAAGGGCAAACGGGTCGTGGTATATATGACTGTCAGCACCGGCGTCGGAGGTTCAAGGATCGTCAACGGCAGGATAGACGAAAGCGCGATGGGTTTTGAACCCGGCCACCAGATCATCGATCCGACCGGCTCGCTCTGCCCGGACTGTAAGAGCGTACCGGGTTATCTTGAAAGATATATCTCAGGTTCCGCTATTGAAAGGCGTTACAAGAAGAAGGCGTATGAAATCTTTGATCCGAAGGTCTGGGAAGAGGAGGCCAGGTTACTGGCCTATGGCCTTAACAACACCATCGTTCATTGGTCTCCCGATATTGTTATTCTCGGGGGTTCGGTGACCCGCAGGATACCGCTGAACAGGGTCCGTTTTCATCTCCGGAGGATAATGAAGATATTCCCAAAGGTCCCGCCTGTCGAAAGAGCGGTTCTCGGAGATTTCGGAGGCCTTTACGGCGCGATGTATTTCCTGAAGAATCTGAGGAAGACCGCACAAGATTCGTTCAAGTGACAAAGTAGCATCTTTTGTTCCGAACGAATCAAGGCTAAGGATTGATCTTAAATGTCTAAAGAATATTTCGTTTAAGGCAGGAGGATTTTGCTATGAATAGGACACTGCGAATTTATGTGGCAATCTTAATTTCCTTTCTCTTCCTTGGCATCGCCGGAAATGCAATGGGCGATGATTATGCCGGCGCGAAGGTCACTGTAATAAAGAAGTCCACGACCACGGCAAACGGGCAAAAGATGGAGTATCTCAAGACCGACCACCCCGAAGTGACTGCGCTTTTGGTCGAGATCCCGCCGGGCGGCGAGACGGGCTGGCACCTTCATCCGGTGCCGGTCTACGCCTATGTCCTTTCCGGCACGATCACGGTCGAAATGGAAAGAGGTGAAAGCAGAGATTACAAAGAAGGTGAAGCGATCTTTGAAGCGGTAAATGCGGTCCACAACGGAAAGAACCTTGGGAAGGTTCCTGTAAAGCTTATAGTGTTTTATACCGGCGAAGAAGGAAGACCTGTCACCATAAGAGTAAAGCGGAAATAAAGTGCTCTCTTTGGAAACGTCTTCAGCCGAGTCACCGTGGCTGACTATGCTATAATAAAAACTTACAAATAACCGACCGGAGGCAAATAATTAAGAAGCTACCTGACAAAAGAGGATACTTCGGCCAATACGGCGGGCGCTTTGTGCCCGAGACACTGATGCCTGCCCTATTGGAGCTCGAGAAGTCCTATCTTGAAGCGAGCCGGGACAGGGAGTTTCAGAAGCAGCTTGCGCATCTTCAAAAGACCTATATAGGAAGACCTACGCCGCTATATTTCGCGGAGAGGATCACCAGGCATCTTGGCGGGGCCAGGGTTTATCTCAAGCGCGAAGACCTTGCCCATACCGGCGCGCATAAGATCAACAACGCCCTGGGGCAGGCCTTGCTCGCAGAGAGAATGGGTAAGAAGAGGTTGATTGCCGAGACCGGGGCGGGTCAGCACGGCGTCGCCGCTTCGACGGGCGCGGCGCTTATGGGGCTTGAATGTGAGATATACATGGGTTCCGAGGACATGCAGAGACAGGCATTGAATGTCTTCAGGATGAAACTACTTGGGGCAAAGGTTGTGGAGGTGTCTGTCGGCTCAAGGACATTGAAGGATGCCATAAATGAGGCCCTTCGCGACTGGACAACGAATGTCAGGAACACGCACTACGTGATGGGCACGGTGTTCGGCCCCCATCCCTTCCCGATGATAGTGAGGGACTTTCAATCGGTCATCGGGAAAGAGGCCAGGAAACAGATACTTGACGCAGAAGGAAGACTTCCCGACTGCCTGGTCGCCTGTGTCGGAGGCGGGAGCAATGCCATGGGGTTGTTCAACGCATTTCTTGAGGACGATGTGAAGATGGTCGGCGTTGAAGCAGGCGGCGAAGGTATCGAATCAGGCAGGCACGCAGCGAGGTTTGCGGGAGGATCGGCGGGCGTCTTTCAAGGGACAAAGAGCTATCTCCTTCAGGACGAGGACGGCAATGTCCTTGGAACCCATTCGGTGTCCGCCGGACTCGATTATGCCTCTATCGGTCCAGAACACCCTTATCTCCGGGACATCAACCGCGTCCAATATACCTATGCCACGGATGAAGAGGCATTGTCCGCCTTTGGGCTCTTAAGCCGGCTGGAGGGAATAACTCCTGCGCTTGAATCGGCGCACGCCATTGCAGAGGCGGCAAAACTTGCGCCTAAGATGTCAAAGGACGAGATCGTCATCGTCAACCTTTCTGGTCGCGGGGACAAGGACGTCCAGCACGTAGCTAAGATCAAAGGCATACAACTGTGAACAGGATAGAGAAGGTATTCAAGAAGGTAAAGGCCGGGAATAAGAAGGCGTTCATCCCCTATGTCATGGCCGGAGACCCGTCTCTCGAAAGGACAGCCGAGATTGTGCTTATGTTCGAAAAGTGCGGAGCGGATATTGTCGAACTTGGTGTGCCCTTCACCGATCCCCTTGCGGACGGGCCCACGATCCAGAGGGCTGCGGAAAGGGCGCTTAAGGCTGGCGTTACGTTGAGGAAGATCATGGGGTTTGTGAAGGAACTCAGGCATCGCTCTCAGATCCCGCTTCTGCTTATGACCTACTATAATCCCATTTTCAAATACGGCGAAGAGTCTTTTGTGAAGGATGCCGTGGATGCGGGCGTGGACGGAGTCATTGTGCCCGACCTTCCGCCCGACGAGGCTGAGGGACTGATGACAAGGGCCGGGAAAGCGAACTTCGCGACCGTGTTCCTGCTTGCGCCGACATCTACAGAGGACCGGATGAAGAAGGTCGCCAAGGCGTCAAAGGGGTTTATCTATTACGTGTCTATGACCGGAATTACCGGCTCCAGACTGCTGCTGGACAACTCGTTAAGGGAATCACTAAGCGCTCTTCGCAGGATCACCGACAAGCCTGTCTCCATAGGCTTCGGCGTGTCTAACCCTGAAGAGGCCGGATCAGTGTCAGGGCTCGCAGACGGTGTAATCGTGGGCAGCGCCATTGTGAAGAAGATCAACGAATCAGCCGAAGACCTCGAAGAGTTCGTCTCAGAGCTTAGGAGGGCAATAAAATAGCAGACAGTAGGCAGTAGACAGCACGAAGGGTCTGAGGGCTTTCCTTGCCTTTTATCCTTTCTGTCTACTGGATCCTTTGTGCTGCCTACTTTTTTAAATTATGGCCTGGTTTAAGAAGACAAAAGAGCAGAGGATCGAGAAGAAGGTCAAGATCCCGGAGGGCCTATGGGTAAAGTGCGAGAACTGCAAAGAGATCGTCTATAAGAAGGAAATCGAAAAGAACCTTAAGGTCTGCCCGAAGTGTAATTATCACTTTAGGATAAGCGCAAGGGAACGTCTCAAACTGATAGTCGATGACGGGAGCATTTCGGAAATAGGCGCGGACATCACGTCCGGAGACCCGCTCGTCTTCAGGGACACGCTTCCTTACAAGGAGAGGATCAAGGAAAGCCAGAGCAAGAGCGGACTCAAAGAGGCGATCCTCGCCGGCGAGGCCCTCATCAGCGGTTATCCGGTGATTGCGGCGGTCATGGATTTTTCATTTCTGGGCGGCAGCATGGGCTCTGCAGTGGGCGAAAAGATTGCCAGGGCCGCCGAGGCGGCCCTGGACAGGAAGGTCCCGCTTGTTACCGTGGCGTCCTCGGGCGGCGCAAGGATGCAGGAAGGTATTTTTTCTCTCATGCAGATGGCGAAGGTGTCCTCCGCAATAGGGAAGCTCAAGGAGGGCGGTGTGCCCTATATATCCATCCTCTCTGATCCGACCTTCGGCGGTGTAACCGCGAGTTTTGCCATGCTCGGAGATATTATAATTGCGGAGCCGAGGAGCCTGATAGGTTTTGCCGGCCCGCGTGTGATCGAACAGACCATAAAGCAGCAGCTTCCGGAGAATTTTCAGCGAGCCGAATTCCTTCTTGAGCATGGGATGCTAGACATGGTTGTCGACAGGAAAGATATGAAGGAGGCCTTACGAAAAATTATTATGCATCTTTCTGCATCCGCCGTACGCTAGCCCCGAGCCCTTCGAGTTTTTTCTCTATCCTTTCATAACCCCTGTCAAGGTGGTACAGGCGGTGGATCGTGGTCTTTCCCTGAGCTGCCAGGCCCGCAACGATGAGTGAAGCGCTTGCCCTCAAGTCCGTCGCCATGACATCTGCGCCCTTGAGGCTCGGAACTCCTCTTACGGTGGCTACGCCTCCTTCGATATCAATGTCGGCCCCCATGCGTTTCAGCTCCGCCACGTGCATGAATCTGTTCTCGAATATCGTCTCCCTGATGACGCTCGTCCCCTGTGCCGTGGACATGAGGGCCATGAACTGGGCCTGCATGTCGGTCGGAAACCCGGGATAGGGCATCGTCTTTATGTCCCTTGCAACAGGACGGTCCGGGCCGATTACGCGAATCCGGTCCTCTCCTCTTTCAATGGTGAGACCCGCCTCTTCAAGTTTTGTAATCAGCGCATCGTTGTGTTCCGGCCTGCATTCCCTGATCAGAACCTCTCCTCCCGTTGTGCCGGCAACGATCATGAATGTAGCGGTCTCCACCCTGTCGGGTATTATCTTGTATTTCAGCGGTCTGAGGGCATCGACGCCTTCGATTTCTATCACGCTTTCGCCGGCGCCGGAGATCCTGGCGCCCATTGAGTTGAGCGCGTTCGCAAGATCGACGACCTCGGGCTCTCTTGCGGCGTTTTCGAGCACAGTAACCCCCCTTGCGAGTGATGCGGCCATCAGCAGGTTTTCCGTCCCCGTGACAGTGGGTATATCAAAATAAATCACTGCGCCCTTGAGGCCGTCGGAGCGGGCCGTCACGTATCCCCTGTCCAGCTCTATGGCGGCGCCCATCTTCTTCAAGCCCATGAGATGCAGGTTGATCGGCCTCGCCCCGATGGCGCAGCCTCCGGGGAGCGACACCTTTGCGCTGCCCCTGCGGGCAAGAAGCGGACCGAGGACCAGTACTGAGGCCCTCATGGTCTTTACCAGTTCATAAGGCGCAACATGATTGTTTATACGGTCCGTTCCTATAACGGCCTTTCCGGAACTGTAACGAAAATCAGCGCCCAAATGGCCGAGCAGTTTGCCCATGGTCTTTACATCCACGAGCTCCGGGACCCGGTCTACGGTGCTTTCCCCTGAGGCCAGTATCGAGGCGACCATAATGGGAAGGGCCGCGTTCTTGGCGCCGCTGATCGATACCTCGCCTTTGAGCCTGATGCCGCCTTCTATTTCCAGTTTATCCATTGGCTTCGTAAGAACTAATATTTAACTCCGGCGATGCGGGACGTTGCACTTCTTCTGGACAGTAGCATACAGTTATGAATATAAATTGGAAGAAGACCCTTTGCCCAGGCGCAATAGCCGGCGGACTACTTCCCCGGAGCCCCGGCCTCGTGAGGAGGAGGCGCAGGCACGCCGGCCTTCTCCTTCTCCGCCGGGCCCTTGATCTGCTTCTCCCCCGGCTTCTGACCTTTGATCCCCGGCTCCTGAGACGGCAGGCGCACTATTTCTCCGGGCCGGGTCAAGGCCGAGACATCCATTCTTATCATGAGCTCTCTCGGATTTCTGAAGTCCCTCACCCTCGTGTCGAGCTCCTTTACGACGAGATACGGGGTCTGGGTCTCGATGGAGTAAAGGATATCACTGAGCGCCCTCACATCCGGGACAACCGCGTCGATGGAGGTAGTTATGACCTTGAACTTGTCGAGGTCTTCGGGCTTGCCGACCCTTTCGCTGGATATGGTCCCCCCTCTCGAAGAAACTATGCCTTTTACCGTGTCCTGCAGGTTCGCAGCCGCCAAGGAAAGGGTCTGACCTTCTATGAGTTTGGCATCGTCGGCCTTGCGCGTTTCCGTCAATTGCGCGAGTCTCTTTTCAAGCTGCGGTTTCTCGGCGATGAGCGCCACATACTTTCCGAGGGTCTTCTCGCCCATTGACTGCTCTTCCCGGATGGAGGCTATCTCCGTATGCGCCCTCAGATATCCGTAACGGTAGATGACAAGACCGAATAGCATCAGTATGAGGGGTATGCCGATGATAAGCGTTCTGTTCTTGTTCATTTCTTGACGGCGCCTCCGGCCGCCGGCTGTTTTACCTCGATCTTCTGGGCGCCCTCTATATCCATCTTTATGTTGAACCGCTCCGAATTCATCCTGACGTCCCTGAAGGTCGGAGACGCGAATTCAACCTTCCTTAAGTATTTCGATGCCTCGAGTTTCGGAAGGAGCTCCGTGGCAGAGGCCGAGTACCCCTCTATCTCCACTGTCGTCTCTGTGATCCTCGCGCGGGAAAGCCACGTCGTCTTCGGGAGAACGCGTGTGAGCTCCTTCAGGACATCGAGGGTCATCGGCCTGCCGCCCTTGAAGTTTTCAATATCGGAAACGTCCTTTTCAGCCGCCGCGACTTCCGTCTGCAGCGTCTCGATCTTCTTGACCTCCGCCTTTCTCGCTGCGATCTCGCCCTGGATATCGGCGAGCCTCCTTTCCTCAACGCTCACCGGAACGAAGACCGAGACGATCCATATCGCCAATATTGCGGAAACGAGAACCACCGAAAGCGTCAGGGGGATCGTTGCCTTTTCCAGGCGGCCTTTTTTCAAAAGGTCCAATCCGCTTGCCGCGGGCCAGAGCGATGAAAATATTCCACCGGCCGCCTCGTAGCGGATCTCTTCCGCCGAAAGACCTAGGGTGCTGCAGCTCTCTTCCAGTATTTTGTAAGGCAAATCCATTCTTGTCTTCAACATCTCTCTGAATGAAGGACTGCAGTCCTTCATGGAAAGAATTACACCGGGCGATTTCCCCTGTTTCCTCCCTTCCTGCATGAGCATCTCCATGTCACTTATAATCGCGTCAATCCGGGACCTCTCGTCCCCCTCTCCCAGACTCCCTGTTATCGCGGCGGTGACAAGGCCTCCCGAGAAGAGTCCCGCTTCGTATTCCTTCCCGCTTATCTTGAAGATAAGGGCGTCACCGGGCTTGCCGGAATACGAACAAAGCGTCTCCAGCCCGGCGAGGTTTATCGTGACCCTGCCGACGCTGAAACCCCGTTCTCCCAGCGCATTTATATAAGGGTTTATCAAGTCGGACTTGGCCGCAACAATAACGACGGTGAGCTTATTGCCTTCCTCTTTCAGTATCTTTGAATCATAAAGGGCCTCGCTCGAAGAGAAGGGCGTCAGTCTGTCCATCTCATAGGAAACAACATCCGGGAGGTTGTCCTTTACAGTGATGGGGAACTCCGCAAGCTTTATGACTACCCACGATTTGGGCACGCTCAGGGTTATTGCCGTCTTTGAAACCCGGAAACTACTCAGGGCCATCGACACCGACGATGCAAGGCCCTCCGGAGTAGGATACCTGTCGTCGAGGGGGTAGGTCTTGATCCCTTTGACGCGTATGCGCGAAAGGAATCTCGAACCGTAAGCAACGGACACTGACCCCTTGTCGATCGAAACCGAGACATTTTTCGCCGGTGAAATGCTCTCGTCGGCAAGGCTGAACGTGAGCAGTCTCTGCAGGGGGCGCCAAAGTCTCTTTAGCTTTGCGGCAGAGTCCGACAGGACTGACAAGAGTTTTTCGGCAGCAATAGTCCCCGTCATCCGCCCACCGCCGCCGGACTCTTGTAATAGACAAACCTGTACTTATTATTCGCATCGAGCCTAACCGTCGCCTTCACCGGATAACCCGCTTTGCCGTCGCTCTTCTTTCCTACAGACTCTATCGAGAATACGTAACTGTCCGAAAAATTAATATACTGTGCGCTTTGAGGCGGTATGCCCACCTCCTGAAAATTGGTCACTCTCTTGTTTTCCCTGAAACTTATTATCGCGTCGGCGATCTCCGGAGTAATACCCGGAACGGCCATCAGCACCTCTTTCGGCGCCGCGTTCACATTAATTGTAGGCATGTTGGAATAAACCGTGAGAAAGTTGATGATACCTTTCTTCTCGCTGTCGCCGTAAAGTATCTCGGGGGTAATGCCCTTCACCAGCAGGAGTTCCTCCAGTGTGTCAAAATTAGCATGTTTGGCTTTGTAGGGGTTCGGCAAAGACATGTAGTAATCATCGCCAGCGCCGTTGAGCCGGTGCGCCCCTGTACTGCTGCTGTCTTTCCAGTCAAGGACCGAATCTACGATGGTGTTCGCAGTCTCTTCCTGAACGCCGGAGTTCATCAGCAGATTCTTGAGTATTATACCAGAATTGTCGTTTATGGCGTTTATGTCTATCTTCCCGGTCTCGTCAGTGATCTTCACAGTATATTCACCGTCTCCAAGATGGTCTGAATGGGGCGTGCCGTCCACTTTCCAGGAATCGTTTCCTTCGATAGCGAAGTTCTGTCTCCTGTAAAAGATCTCTGTCAGTGCCCTCTCGACGCCGGCCTCGGCCAGGAATTTTCTTTCCACGCCTTCTTTGAAAGAGAGCGCCGAATGGGTCTCGGTCCTTGTCAGATACGAGAAAGAGAGCGCTATGACCATCAGGATAGCAAGCACCCAAAGCACCATGATCAGGGCTACGCCCGCCTCATGTGTCTCAATGGCGCTCGAATTGATCCCGTAATGTTTATAGGAAGTTCTTCTCATAGTCAAAGCTAAGTCTGGGGAGGAATCAACCCCTGAGGGACGAGCGTTCCCCTTGCCCTCATCGGGATGATCAGGGAGATGTCCCTTGTCCCCTGTACAAGGTGCACTTTAACCTTCTCCGGAATGTCGGTGTCCTCTGTCCATTCATCGACCCAGTTCCCCTTCTCATCCGTGGGGCCTTTGTAGAAATACTCGAAATATATTTCGTCGAAGGCCTCGAAGAGCTTCGTCTCCCTCATGCTGTCGATGCCGATAAGGTTCTCGGACACAAACAGGGACTGCCGTCCTGAATCGTCGGGAGCGACCGAGTAATGGACCAGGACATAGCCTGTCTCACCGCTCCACAGGGAATAGTTCGTCGAGAACACCATAGAAGTCCTGTCACCCTTGAAATAATATCGCCTGGAGCCGTCCTCGTCGGTATACGTAACCGGGCATTCAGACTGGATTTGGGCATCAAGGATGCTGAGGGATGCCGTTGTCCTTTCGATGGACTCGATCTTTTTCTCGCCGGCTTCCACGGAGCGGAAGCCGAGTCTCATAGCGCCCGAGATGATAAGCACGATTATGCCGATGATCGCGATCGATATCACGAGTTCGAGAAGCGTGAAGCCTTCTCCGGAAAGCGAAGTCCGCAGGGATGGGATCTTGTTCGCTATCGTTCTCATATATGGATCACGCATCAGTCTATCTGCCTCGCAACCATCTTCATCGTATTCAGGGTCAGGGACTTCTCTCCCAGGCCTTTTGTCCAATATACGGTGACCGTTATATTGAGGAGCTCTACGGGGAGATTCTCCGTCCTGTCTTCGAGCGTCTTGGAGACCGACACGGTTGTCCTGTATCCGTCGCTAGTCGTCTCGCTGGAGGAAGACCCTTCGGACAGCTGATCATCGTCGAGCACCTCCCTCATCTTTGCCTCGGCTGTTACGGCAGCAGAGACGTAGTCCTCAGATGCGGAGATCGACCTCAGGTCGGCCGAGAAGAGCTGAAGGACCATCGTTATCGCAATGCCCAGGATGGCTACTGCTATAAGCACTTCAAAAAGCGTAAAGCCTGCGCCGGATCTCAAGACCGGAAGACCTGAACTAAGAGAAGACAGAGTGCGCTTCTTCATTTATTTTATTACGGTGGATCCTATCACCGGGTCTAACTGTATGCTCACGGTCTTTTTGCCGTTCCACAGGACGACCGTGCCTCCTTGCACTCCTCCGTAGGGCTGGAAGGTAATATTGTATTCCCCGCTTCGTATCTCTCCCGAAAAGGGATCTATGACCATGACCTGGGCGTCCCGGGGAAGGCTCCTGCTTCCACGTCCTGGTATCCCGTATTGTTTCGAGTCCAGGTTTATTGTAACGGTCTCTTTCTCGCCCTTTGTCGCGGCCATAGACTTCGCCTGCCTTATAGCCGCGGAAATCTCTCTTGCCGCGGCATCAAGTTTACTGGAGGATAGCGTTTTGGAGAAGAAGACGCCTGCTATGCCGAGCATGATCGACACCAGGAACAGCACGATGATCATTTCGAGGAGAGTAAAACCATCCGAAAAAGATGCACGATGCATGATTCTTGCTGCATTGTGACGCTGACCGCGAATCTTGTGCCTTATATCAGGCATGGGATTAAAACGGCAGCTGGGTTATGCTGAATATGGCCATAAGCATGGATACTACGATGAAGCCTATAACGAGACCCATTATGAGGATCATTACCGGTTCGAGGAAACTCACGAATCTCTTCACCGCAAGCCTGAGGCTCTTCTCATAAGTAGTGGCGACCTTCAATAGCATGGTGTCCAACTGACCCGTCTCCTCGCCGACCTTGATCATGGAAAGAGCGAGGGGCGGAAAAGCGTTGGAGTTCGTCAGCGGGACCGCTATGCCTTTGCCCTCTTTGGCGCCCTTTGCGACCGCGTCTATGGAAGAGGCGATGACCTGGTTGTTTATAACGTCCTTTGCATTGCCGAGGGCCTGCAGCAGCGGCACACCGCTCTTGAGAAGGGTGCCGAGGGTCCGCGAAAAACGGGCGGTCTCGAGTTTCCTGATGACTTCGCCCATTAGCGTCAACTTGAAGGCGTCCCATTTATACCTGCCGGAGGCGGACCTGAGATAGCTCCTGAAGAGGGTCCAGCCGGGCACTCCCACCAGAAGGGCAACCCACCAATAAAGCTTGATCGCCTTGCTTGCGCCGAGGACGATCCTCGTGGCAAGCGGCAAGGAAGTGCCGAGCTCTGCAAAGATGGACGAGAATTTCGGAAGGACAAAGGTGAGGAGAAAAATAATGGATGCCCCGCCTGCCACCGTGAGTATGACCGGATAGATCATGGCGGAAACCACATGCTCTTTCAGCTCTTTAGAGGATTCCAGGAACTCATTCAGCTTCTCCAGCACCACGTCGAGCACGCCACCCGCCTCGCCTGCGCGCACCATGCTTATATAAATCTTGGGAAACATCCTGGGATGTTTCTGGAGCGCGTCGGAGAAGGAGCTCCCCTCCCTGATGGATTTGAGGGTGGACTGTATCACACTTTTCATCTCCCTGCTTTCGGATATCTCGGAGATGATGTTCAGGCTCCTGTCGAGGGGAAGGCCCGCGCCCAGGAGCGCGGACAACTCTGTAGTGAAGATAAGGAGGTCGCCTTTATGGGGTCTCAGGGAAAACCCTAGCTTCCCGCCCTCTCTCGGGGAGGAGACCTTCAAGGGGATAACGCCTGTGTTCCTCAGTTTTTCGACTGCGGTCTTCTCGTCCGCCGCTTCGACGACGCCTTCCACGATGGCGCCTTCCATCGTGGTCGCCCTGTAAGAAAAGGTGGCCACCTATGCCTCCTGCGTGACCCTCAGGACCTCGCTCAGGGTAGTGACCCCGGACTTTATCTTCTCGGCCCCGTTTTCGAAAAGGGTGCGCATTCCCTGCTGCCTCGCCGCGTCCCTTAACTCGTTGGCGTCCGACCCCTTGAGGATCAGTTTGCGTATTCCCTCGGTCACCATGAGGAGTTCAAATATCCCCGTCCTTCCGTAATAGCCGGTGAACGTGCACTGCTCACAGCCCTTTCCCCTGAAAAGGGTCGCATCGCTGCCGAGACCGAGGATGCTCAGCTCATCCCTGTTTGCGGAGGCATGATCGATCTCCTTGCATGCATGGCAGAGTACCCTGACCAGCCTCTGCGCGAGTATACCCCTGATGGTGGAAGAGAGCAGGAAGTTCTCCACTCCCATGTCGATGAGTCTTGTGATGGCGCTCGGCGCGTCGTTTGTGTGCAGTGTCGAGAAGACGAGATGTCCGGTCAGCGCGGATTGTATGGCTATCTCGGCTGTTTCGAGGTCCCTTATCTCCCCGATCATGATAATGTCGGGGTCCTGTCTCACGATGTGCCTGAGCGTGCTTGCGAAGTTCAGGCCGATCTGCGGCTTCACCTGTATCTGGTTCACTCCCTTAAGCTGATATTCAACAGGGTCCTCTACGGTTATAATCTTCCTGTCCGGAAAATTTATCTTGTCCAGTGCGCCGTAAAGCGTAGTGGTCTTTCCGCTGCCCGTGGGGCCGGTGACAAGGATTATGCCGTGCGGCTTGGCGATAAGCTGGTTGAAGCCCCCGAGGGTGTCAGCCGGGAACCCAAGGAGATCGAGGTCTATTACGATGCCTTCCTTCCGAAGGATTCTCATGACCACGCTCTCTCCGTGGAGCACCGGGATAGTCGAGACCCTCAGGTCGATCTCTCCCTCCCCGACCTTAAGACGAATGCGACCGTCCTGGGGGAGTCTTCTCTCGGCGATATTCATCTTGGCCATTATCTTAATCCTTGAGACGATTGCCGCCTGGAGCCGCTTCGGCGCGGATTCTATGTCGTGGAGCACGCCGTCTATCCGGTATCTGACCTTCATCTCGTCTTCAAAAGGCTCTATATGTATGTCGCTTGCCCTTCCCTCAACGGCCCTCGTTATGAGCAGATTCACGAGCTTTATGATAGGAGCTTCCGCAGCAAGGTCTTTGAGATGGCCGATGTCCTCCTCTTCCTCGCGGATGAATTCGATGTCGTGTTCGCCGATGTCTTCGATTATCCTGTTTATGTTCTGCGATTCCTGTCCGTAAAACCTCGATATGTATTCCTCCACGACCTTCGTGTCCGCGGTATATACCGCGATATCGGCCGAGGTGGCGACCCTCAGGGCGTCCAGTGTCTGCCTGTCCTCAAGATTTGCCATGACAACCTTCAGGACATTGTTCTTTAGTTCCAGAGGGATCACCATATACTCTCGGATGAAGCGGGAGGACACCCCATCTACAACGAAGGGGACCTTCGGCAGGTCCTCGGAACTCAGGTGACGTATTTCTTTAAGCACGGACTGCTTCAGCAACCTCCGGACATTTTCTATGATAGGTCATGAACTCTTTCATTATATCACAACGCGTTTTTAGTACGCCCCTTCCATCTTTGCGACAACCCTGATCGTTTTGAAGATTATGGCGATGTCGAACCAGAGGGACCAGTTCATGACGTACCAGGCGTCAAGCTTCAGTCTGTGCTCGTATCCCGTGTTGCTCCTGCCGGAAACCTGCCACAGTCCCGTTATCCCGGGCTTTGTGCTGCAGATGACGTGAAGCTGCTGGCCGACGGTATTCAGCTCGCGCAGAAGATAAGGCCTCGGACCGACCAGGCTCATGTCCCCTTTAATGACATTGAATATCTGGGGGAGCTCGTCAAGGGAGGTCTTTCGCAGGAAACCGCCGATCCTGGTGATCCTCGGGTCGTCCCTGAGCTTCCAGTTCTTCTCCCATTCGGTGCGGATTTCCTCGTTCTTTTCGAGGATCTCCTTCAGTCTCTCCTCGGCGTCCTTTTGCATCGTCCTGAATTTGTAACACCGGAACGTCTTCCCGTTCTTGCCGATCCTGTCATGGGAGTATATGGCCGGACCGGGAGTTTCCAGCCGGATCGCCGCCCCGATTATTCCTATCAGCGGCAGAAGCAGGGGCATTGACAAGATGCTCACGGTCATGTCGAAGAGCCTCTTGACGAACCTGTTGGGCAGGGACTTAAGGTTGTTCCGGATGTTCATCAGAAACAGCTCCTCGTAAAAAAGGTGGAAGAGGTCGGTATTGATCAGGGCGATGCCCTTTAGGTCGGGAATGACCACGGTATTCGTCGAATGGTTCTGGACCGATGCGGTCAGTGCCGAGAGCCTGTCCGGGGGCACCGAGGGCATAGCCACGATAACGGTCGTGATATCGAGGTCCTTCACGAACTTCGGGAAATGTCTTATCTTGCCGAAGACCTTCCTGCCTGCGATGACCGATCCTCTTTTCTTTTCATTGTCGTCGAGAAATCCGATGACCTCGTATCCCATATGCTTCTCCCTCGTGAGCCCCTCCAGCGCGAGGCGACCCGCGTTTCCCGCACCGAGGATCAGCACCCGCTCTTTCCAGACGCCCATGCGATAAAGGAGTTTCTTTCCCCAGAGCCTCATTACCGGGAATATGAAGAGGGAAGCCGCGGACATGCCGAGAAGGACGAGACGCGATACCTTGTCCTGCATCTTGCCGAGAGTGACGATTGTCATCACGGTCACTGTTGAGAGGGCGATCGCCTTGACCGTGGTTTTGGCCTCGTCCCAGAAAGGGAGGTTGCTTTCGTAAAGACCCTCGTACAGCATGAAGAATATAAATATGACCGGCAGCCACCATAAGGAAAGGAAATAGGGGAACGAAAAGGGGAATCCCGGGAGATTCGGGACAAAGGACGGAAGGACCTCCGTCCTGATCGCCCACGCCGAAAGGAGAGAGAGGAAAAAGGCGAGAAGGTCGATAACGATAAGACATACGGCCTTAAAAAGTCCTCTCAGGAACTTTACGATTTCTATCATCCCGCTATTATCCCGGTCCTGTATCCCGCATATTTAGCTGCGGCTTCCAAAATGACATAAGGCAGCCAGAGCAGTCTTCGCTCCTTCAGAATAAAACGCAACTGGCCCGCCAGGAACTTCAGGCCCTCCCCCTCTGCAGGCGCGTATTTCAGGACCCACGGGTTCCGCTTCAGGGACGAACCGATATTATAATAACGCCGGAACTGCCGTAAAAGCGAGTAGTCGTGAGAATGTAAAACCTCCGCCCCCGGAACATATGCAACCTTATAGCCGAGCAGGATCAATTTCAGGGCGATCAGCATGTCCTCGTTGGCCCGGACCTCGGGGAACATCCCGGCCTCCATAAACGCCTCTCGCTTGACCGCCGAGCATACGTCGCTGAAAATCACTCTGTTTATCCCATCCCTCACGATATCATCCATCTTCTTTATCGAAGGCGAATCCGGATAGTTGAACTGCCGCGCAAATGTCTCGATAGGCGACGCCCCGGGCCCCGGCACATGCCTTCCATACGCCGCGGCGATATCCGGATGAAGGAGCGGGGCGGTCAGAGAGGCAAGCAGGGCGTTATTGAGCGGCACTGCATCCTGCGTCATAAAGACGAGTACGTCCCCCCCGGCCTTCAGGGCCGCCGTGTTTCTCGCCTTCCCGTGGTTGAAGGCCCGCCTTGGAATGACCACGGTCCTGGCGCCCGAGCGCTCCGCGGCTTCAACGGTATCATCGCTGGACGAGGAATCGATGACTATGACCTCGAAAGGTCTGACGTCCTGCCGGGAAATACGGCCGAGGAGGTCTTCTATCTGCGGGCCGGCGTTCAATGTGGGTATTATGAGTGAAATCCTCATGAGTTTATATTCTATCATACGGCGATGAGTATACTGCCGGTCGCCGGAGCTTGCGCCAGTGAGACTGGACGCGCACAATTTGGTCTGGAGTGTGTGTTATAATCTCATGTTGTAAAATTGTTCTTTATTCTGATGTGTCCCGGACAATTTTGTGGGGTTCCGCATCGTTTTTTTAGGAGGAATTTTTTCTGGGCGGCAGTTCAAAGCTTCACCTTATCCTCGCGATCCATAATCATCAGCCTGTGGGAAATTTCGACCATGTGCTCGAGGACGCCTATAATAAGGCGTACCTGCCTTTTCTCCAGCTTCTCCAGAGACACCCCTCGTTGAAAGTGGTCCTTCATTATTCGGGCGGCCTTCTTTCATGGATGGAGAAGAGACACCCCGAGGCAGTGGACATCCTCAGGGGCTTTGTCAAGGCGCGCAGGGCGGAGTTTCTCTCGGGCGGTTTCTATGAGCCGATACTGTCGGTGCTCCCGGAGGCCGACCGTATTATGCAGGTGAAGGGGCTGACAGAATATATTTCGGGTCTCCTTCATTACAGGCCGCGCGGGATGTGGCTTGCTGAGCGGGTATGGGAGCCGCAGATGCCGAAGTGTCTTTCGGCGGCGGGAGTTGAGTACTTCCCCCTCGACGATTACCATTTCAAACTCTCCGGTCTTGATGAAGACGACCTCTCGGGCTGTTTTGTGACGGAGGACAACGGTTTCTCCGTGAAGGTCTTTCCGGGAAGCGAGAAGCTCAGGTATCTCATTCCGTTCAGGGGCGTGGACGAGATAGTTTCCTATTTCGGCGATTTCAGCAACAGGACCGCGCTCAGGTCCGGCGGCAAGCCGCTTCTTACCATGGCTGACGACGGCGAGAAGTTCGGCGTATGGCCGGGTACGTATAAGCATTGCTACGAGGACGGCTGGCTCGAAAAGTTCTTTTCCGCGCTCGAAGGCAATTCCGACTGGGTCGAAACAACTACATTTTCCGAATATGCAGAGGCCTTCCGCCCGCGCGGCTCTGTCTACCTTCCGACGGCATCGTACAGGGAGATGGGCGAGTGGGTGCTCCCTCCGCAGAAGGGGCTTGAATATGAGCAGGTCCTGGGCGAGATGGAAAAGCTTTTCGGTGAGAGGTCGAAGGGTATGTTGAGAGGGGGGATCTGGCGGTCTTTTTTATCGAAATACCCTGAGTCAAATCATCTTCATAAGCGCATGCTGATGATAAGCGCAAAAGCGCATGAGGCCGTTAAGAGACTTCAAGTCCCGGGTTCAAAATTCCAGGGCTCCCGGGTTCAAGAGTCAAAAAAGTCGCAGGCCTCGGATGCCTCGATCCGTAATGCATTGTTGCAGGAACTCTGGATGGGTCAATGCAACGATGCTTACTGGCACGGCATATTCGGGGGACTGTACCTTCCCCACCTTCGCTCTTCGCTCTACCGGCATCTTATAGCGGCAGAGGCGCTTGCCGAAGAAGTGCTGAACAGGAAAAAGGGAACTAACGGGGGATCCGCATGGAAGGTCGAGGGCGACATCGATTGCAACGGCTTTCGCGACATTTGCGTGGGCAATAAGAATATGACGGCCTTTCTTACGGAGAAGGGCGGGAGCCTTGTGGAGCTTTCCCTTAGAAAGGGGTCTGTGAATATCCTCGACACCCTCTCCAGGAGACCGGAGGCATACCACTCAAGGCTGTCGGAGGCCGTGAAGGACGACGGTTCCGCGCGCACGATCCATGAAAGGCTCAGCGCGAAGGAAGCGGGTCTTTCGGATTACCTTGTTTATGACGGTTATAGAAGGACGTCGCTCCTTGACCGCTTCTTCGACCGGGACCCTGATCCGGACTCCCTTATGAAGGGCAGATGCGAGGACACGGGCGATTTTATCGGCGGGATTTACGATATGACCTTCCTTAAGAGGAGCGAATACTCCCAGATTAGATTTAAAAGAGAGGGTAATGCTTCGGGCAGGAGACTGAAGATCGAAAAGACGGTAAGGTTCTATGATTCGAGTGTCGGGGTGAGTTATGAATTGAAGGGGAAATATGCGGGATTTTTCGGGGTCGAATTCAATATATCCCTGCTGGGCTCGCCAGACGCTTCCATCCATATCGGAGACCTGGACCTGCCCGTAAGAAACAGCGGTTCTCACGAGCCGGTCGCCGGGTTTTCAGTCAGGGATGGCTTCCTGGGTTTGGACCTGGACTTCAGGTTCGACAGGGAGATGTCTCTCCGGCATTATCCTGTTGAAACGGTGTCCCTCTCGGAGGAGGGTGTGGAAAGGATCTACCAGGGCACGGGATTCCTGTTTGTGAACAGGCTTGATTTTAGCGGAACAAAGAGGTTAGGGTTTACTATGGATTTCGGCGGTGCCAAATGAGAAACAAGATTCGTTGTTCGTTATTTTTTGTCTGCTGGGCGCTGATGGTTTCGTTCCTGCTTTTTTCGTCCGGCGTTTCCTTTGCTCAAGACCCTCTGGTCCAGCTGAAGGATGAGACCTTAAGTTACTTTAAGCCCCTGAAGGGGAAAATCGTCTCTGTGGAAGGCGGCTCTTTTGTCACAGATCTCGGCGCGAAGACCGGGATCAAGAAAGGTATGAGGGTGACAGTTTTCAGAGAGGGTGTCCCCTTCCTCCACCCTGTGACGAAGGAGCCCATGGGAAAGGTGGAAACCCCTGCGGGAAGGGCCGAGGTCGAGGAAGTCAGGGACGACGGAGCCACATTGAAAATCGTGAGCGGAGAGGCAAAGACGGACGACATAATCAGGATCCCGGAGATGAAGATACGGATCCTCTTTTATCAGGACAGGAGCGTGGACTGGAACCTCGGAGACTCATATTACCAGTTGGTGAAAGACAGTGGACGGTTCCATATGGTCGATACATCTCTCGACTCTGCTGATGACGCAAGCATCCTGGCCGAGGCAAAGAAGGACAATGCCGAGGCTGCGTTTATCCTTACCGAAAAAGACTCGGAAAAGGAGAGCCAGCTCAGGCTAAGGATCTTGTGGACGGACGATGCATCAAGGCTTCTCGACGCTCAGATAAAAGTCGCCTCCACCTATATCAAGGGACTCAGGGACGCCAATCCTGTGACTGCCCCGGTCTCTTCGGCAAGCGACGCCCTGCTCTTCTTTGACCTTCCGTTCAGCGGCAAGCTGGTGACGGCAGGCAATTTCAAGGGAGACGGAAACCAGGAGCTGGTTATCGGCACCAGCAGGGAATTGCGGATATACACCCTTGGGGCAAGTCTAGAAAACCTTTATGAGATCAAGGGATCGTCCGACGACGATTTTCTATGGGTCGATACGATGGATGTCAACGGCGACGGCAGGGACGAGCTGGTCGTGACCTCTCTGAGAGGCAGAAGCGTGGACACGACCGGAGAATCCATGACGCAGACCATCAAGGATGAAGGCCGTCTGGTCTCATATGTATATGGCCTGAAGGGCGCCGAGTTTTCGCTGCTTTGGAAGGCGAACCTGTTTATGAGGGTCCTTCCTCCTTTTGGGCTCGTGGCCCAGAAATATGAGGAGGGGGGCGGTTTCGAGGGTCCCGTGTTCCGTATCAGTTATCAGTCCGGCGGGTTTAAGCCGGGTGAAGAGATCAAGCTGCCCAAGGGCATCAATATTTATGATTTCGTATACTTGGACGGTCCGGACGGGACAAGGTATATACTGGCCTACGATGATTCGGGCCGCCTGAACCTCTATGACGAAACGGGTTTAAGGATCTGGCAGAGCAGGGAGAACTACGGCGGGTTCCCTGAGACATTCAAAAAGACTTCTCCTACAGTGATGGTGGGCAGGGGGGAATGGTCTATAAAGGACAGGCTGTTCATTAAGAACAGGGAGGCCTTTGCAGTGAAGAGGAACCCGCTCGCGAGTATGGCAAGGGGCCTCGGATATAAGAGTTCTGAAATAAAGGCGCTCTGGTGGACCGGTTTCTCGATGGAGGAGAATACCCTTATTGAGGGGATCTCGGGAGGGCTTATCGATTACGCCTGTTACGGGGACAAGCTTATTGTTCTGAGCAAGCCTTTGTTCGGTGTCAAGCCCGAGAACATCCTCAAAGGCCAAAGTCCGTTCGGGAGCATGCTGTACGTATATTCCCTGGCGGGAAGATAGAGATGGTCTATTGTTGCGCAAGACGGAAGGCGAAAGCGCCTCAAGAAACTGTGATTTATGTCTTTGGATGTTGAGAATGATGTGCAATTACTATGAATATACTGACAGATTCGGGTCTGAGGTAGGATAGGATGCTGTTATCCGGGAGGATTCCCGATCATGTGGCGATAATAATGGACGGAAACGGAAGGTGGGCCGAGATGCGCGGCCTCCCCAGGATCGAGGGACACAAAAGGGGCGCCGAAAGGACAAGAGAGGTTATCGCGGCGGCCATGGAAGTGGGCGTGAAGACCCTTACGCTCTATGCCTTCTCTCTCGAAAACTGGCAGAGGCCGGGGGAAGAGGTTTCGATGCTGATGAGGCTTATCGAATTCTACCTCAGGAAGGAATTCGAGGAGTCGATAAGGAGGGGAATCGTTTTCAAAAGCATCGGGGAAGTATGGAGACTGCCGGAGAACCTGCAGGCCCTTCTGAAGGAGATGGAAGAAAGATCGTATCGCAATAAGGGGATGACCCTTGTCATGGCCCTGAGCTACGGCAGCAGGAACGAGATCCTGCGAGCCGTCGGGAAGGCGATAAGCCTCGGAGTCGTACCTGAGGCTCTCACCGAGGATTATTTCAGTTCCCTTCTGGATACGTCTGGTATGGCTGCTCCTGACCTGATCATAAGGACCAGCGGCGAAAAAAGGATAAGCAATTTTCTCCTCTGGCAGGCCGCCTATTCCGAATTCTATTTCACGGATGCACTGTGGCCCGATTTTACGAGAGAGGAGTTTTTCGTGGCCCTTCACGACTACCAGCTGAGGGAGCGCAGGTTCGGCACGGTGCATTCGAGGGCAGAAACATAGAATGCACCTCAAGAGGATTGCAACCGCGGCGCTCCTCCTGCCCCTTTTTTACTTTTACATAATGAAGCTTCCGGAGGCGTTTTTCCTGGCCCTTCTCCTGACGCTGTCCGTTGTTGCCCAGTGGGAGTTCTATTCCATGTATCACGTGTCCGGTCTGATGAAGAACTCGGGGATGTTTTCCGGCGTCCTCGCCCTTTTATCGGCATACCTCTTACAGCGGCCTTTTGCCCCGGTTTTAATTTATTCATTTATGGCCATCTTCGTCATAAGACTGTTTGGAAAGAGAGACCCGGTCTCTTCCCTGCGCGACGTATCCTCAACGGTCCTTGCGGTGTTATATATCCCGGGCCTCTTGTCCTTCCAGCTTTCGCTCAGGCATGACAGGCCTGAGTGGATAATATTTCTTTTCGGCTGCGTATGGATAGCCGACAGCTTTGCTTACTATATAGGGAAAGCAGTCGGGAAGCGGAAATTGTATGCGGCGGTAAGTCCGAATAAGACGGTCGCAGGGGCCGTCGGCTCTTTGTTGGGAGGTTGCCTGGCGGGATGGTTTCTGGACGCTGTTCTCGTTCACGCATTAGGTGGATGGAGGGCTGTCGCCGGCGGCCTCGTAATAGGAGCAGTGACGATCGTTGGCGATCTCGTAGAGTCGATGTTCAAGCGGGACGCGGGTGTCAAGGACTCGAGCAACATCATCCCGGGGCACGGCGGAATTCTTGACAAGATAGACGGGGTCCTTTTCGCGGGGCCTGTCTTTTACTGGGTCTCCCGCGCCATGGGCGTGATCGTATGAGACGCGTCTCCATCCTGGGCTCAACCGGATCGATAGGCAAAATGGCCCTCGATGTAATATCCAGGCACAGAGACGAATTCGCGGTCGTCGGACTCGCTGCCGGCAGGAACATCGATCTCCTCGAAGAGCAGATCGGGCTTTTTACGCCCCGGATCGTTGCTGTTGCCGAAGAGAAGGCCGCTTCGGAACTTCGGAAGAGAGTGGGCAGGCGCGTCAGGGTCTGCGCCGGGGAGGAAGGCATCAAGACCGTCGCCGCTTTCGAGAGCGCGGACTTTGTCCTTTCCTCGATGGTAGGCTTCAGCGGCCTGGCTCCGACCCTTGAAGCCATCAGGGCCGGAAAGGTAATAGGACTCGCGAATAAGGAGACCCTGGTGAGCGCGGGAGATATCGTCCTTTCCGAAGCGAGGTCGCATGGGGCAAAGATACTGCCGGTCGACAGTGAGCACAGCGCAATCTTCCAGTGCGTGGAGGGTCATGACAAGAGTTTTCTGAAGAGGGTGATCCTCACGGCATCGGGAGGGCCTTTCATGGGCAAGAAGAAGAGAGAGCTGAAGGATGTCACTCCCGAGAAGGCGCTGATGCATCCGAAGTGGAAGATGGGAAGGAAGATCACTATCGACTCTGCCACTCTGATGAACAAGGGGCTCGAAGTGATAGAGGCAGCCCGCCTTTTCGGTCTGCCCGGAGAGAGGATAAGCGTACTGGTGCATCCTCAAAGCATAGTCCATTCCTTTGTGGAGTTCAGCGACGGCGGACTTCTGGCGCAGGTGTCCGTGCCGGACATGAGGGGACCTATCGCATATGCCCTGTCCTATCCGCGCAGGCTTGAGAATTCGGTGCCCCCTCTTGAGCTGGCGGACGTTGAGAGCCTTACTTTTTACAGGCCGGATTTCAGGAACTTTCCATGTTTGGCGCTGGCCTATGACGCCCTCGATGAAGGTGGAACGATGCTTGCGGTCCTCAATGCTGCAAATGAAGCGGGCGTGGAGGCGTTTCTGCAGCGGCGGATAGATTTTAACTCCATACCTGATATAATTAAAAAAGTCATGCATTCGCACGAGACGACGAAGGCCGTGGGCCTCGATGATATCATTGAAGCCGACAGGTGGGCCAGGGAAAGGGCCGAGAACTATATAAAGAGGCGCGGGGCGTAAACGTGTCGGGAGTGAAAGCGATGAGTCAAGAAATAGTATGTTTATCTGGACCGGGCATATCGCCGGTCAGACGCGAGTCAGTTGTGATATGGTGACGTTCTTATCTGCATTAGTCCTCTTTGGCGTCCTGATCTTTGTGCATGAACTGGGACACTTTCTGTTTGCAAAGCTGGTGGGCGTTAAGATCCTGAAGTTTTCGCTGGGGTTCGGCCCCAGACTTCTCGGTACGAAGAGCGGCGAGACCGAATATCTGATATCCGCTTTCCCCCTCGGCGGATATGTGAAGATGCTGGGTGAAGACTCAGAGGGCGAAATCGCGGAAGAGGAAAAGGCAAGGGCCTTCAATTTTCAGCCGGCCTGGAAGAGGGCCCTGATCGTATTGGCGGGGCCTGTCTTTAATCTGTTCTTTGCCGCTTTGATCTTCGTTGTCATATTCTTATCTGGCATCCCGCTGCCTTATCCCGACGTGGGGAAGATCACGGAGCAATCCCCTGCCTTCAAGGCCGGACTTATGACAGGCGACAGGATTCTGGAAATAGACGGCAGCGCCGTGAAGAGCTGGGACGACGTCGATCTGGCCCTGGATGAAAGCGCCGGAAAGACCATGCTTTTCAAGATCGACCGGGGCGGCAAGGTCCTTGAAGTTCCTGTGGCTCCGCAAAAGGAATCCGAAGACAATATATTCGGAGAAAAGAAGAAAGTGTGGGACATCGGGGCCTCGCCTCTCCTTTATCCGGTTGTCGGAGAAGTGATAAAAGGATCCAGGGCCGACAAGGCGGGTTTGAAGAAAGGCGACCGGATACTTGAGGTGGAGGGCAAGCCGCTTCAGACATGGCAGGACATGACCTCGGTGATTTATGGTAAATCGGGCAAACCCCTGACCTTTAGGATAAAGAGGGACGGCAGCACCCTCGATCTGACAATAACCCCGGAGAAGAGCACGGTGAAGATGCCGGGCGGTGAAGAGAAGACAATCGGTCTTATAGGGGTCAGGCCCGAGGGGAATGACTTTATCAGGAGGTACAGCCTGCCTTCTTCCCTCTGGCTGGGAGTAAGAAAGACCTGGGAGGTGTCGGTGCTCACTATTGTCTCGATAATAAAGCTTATTGAACGCATTATCCCCGCCCAGACCATAGGGGGGCCGATACTTATAGTCCAGATGGCAGGGGAGCAGGCTTCCCACGGAGCCTTGAGTTTCTTTACATTTATGGCTGTCATCAGCATCAACCTCGGCGTTCTCAATTTTCTGCCCATCCCTGTGCTCGACGGGGGTCATATACTCTTTCTCGGCATCGAAGCCATAAGACGGAAGCCTCTCAGCGAAAAGGTGATGATGGTTGCCCAGAGGGCAGGGCTTACCGCAATAATAACTTTGATGGTCTTCGCGTTCTATAACGACATAATGAGATTGATTACGGGAAAGATGATCCCGTGACGAGACCCGCTACAATAAAGACCCAGGTATCCTCTGGCGGCGTGATCTACAGGGAAGAGATAGGCAAGGAGGTAGAGATAGCCCTTGTTGCCGTTAAGGACGGGAAGGTCTGGTCCCTTCCCAAGGGACTGATGGAAAAAGGCGAGGAGGCCTCCGAGACCGCGGTGCGGGAAGTCAGGGAAGAGACCGGACTTTCGGGGAAGATCATTGAGAAAGTCGGCGACATCACTTACTGGTATTACATTAAAGAAGACAACGCAAAGTGCAGGAAGACCGTGCATTTCTTCTTGCTTGAGTATGTAAGCGGCAGCACCTCGGACCACAACTGGGAAGTCGATAAGGCGGAGTGGTTCCCTATACGCGAGGCGCTGAGGAGGTTGAGTTACAAAGGGGACCAGGAGATAGTGCAGAAGGCAAAGGAGATGCTGTCAGGAAAGTAGACAGCATGTAGCAGGTAGTAGGCAGTGGAAAAGGCCAAGGTTCCACTACTACCTACTACCTACTGTCTACTACCTGCTGAGTCATGGGTAAGATTCTGGGCTGGAACGAGCTGAAGGCAGAGATCGACAGGTTGAAGGCGGAGGGGAAGAAGATCGTCTTCACAAACGGTTGTTTTGATATCGTTCACGTAGGCCACGTGCGGTACCTTAAAGAAGCCAGAGGGCGCGGCTCCGTTCTCGTCGTGGCGCTGAACACGGATTCTTCCGTAGCCCGGATAAAACCCGGGAGGCCCATTGTCCCCGAGGCCCAGAGGGCTGAAGTCGTTTCGAGTCTCGTAATGGTGGATTATGTTACATTATTTAGTGATGAGACCCCTGCGGAATTAATAGAATTTCTGCGGCCGGACGTCCTGGTAAAGGGTGGTGACTGGAAGAAAGAGGAGATCGTCGGCTCGGACATTGTTCCTGAGACCTATTCGCTCCCTTACATCCACGGCATATCTACAACGGAGATAGTCGAAAAGATCAAGAAACTTTGCAGGTGACCCCTCGGCATCTGTCCCGAGAGTCAGATTCCGGTATGGACGTTGATCAGGAGTTGCCGACAGAAATTCCCGCATCAAGCACCCTGTGTAACTGATTAATCGAATGACGTCTTTAACAGACAGCAAGAATTTGTTTGGCTTCGCCGACATGCCTGCCGGCACATCAGGTGTCTACAACCTGTCCGGCTCTTCCGCTGCCCTGTTTCTCTCCTTGCAAAGAGAGCCTTTTATTGCGGTCGAGCAGACCGAAGACAAGGCGCTCAAATTATACGAGGACATGAGATTCTTCCTGGAGCTGGAAGATAGACCTTCCGGTAGAGTATTTTTCCTTCCGGACCCGAACGCTCCCGAGTCTTCCGGAAGGAGAGCGGAAGTCGTTCGCTGCGTGCGGCCGGGAGATTCGGTTGTGGCCTCCGTCAGCGGCAAGAATTCTGCCTTGTGGCTTCCCGGAGATTTGGAGAGGGACTGTCTTTCTTTGGCGATAGGGCAGGAGATGGAGCGCGACAGGATCGAGAAGGGTCTGAGGAGCCTCGGTTACAGGCGGGTCTCCGTAGTCATGGAGGAAGGGGAATACAGCGCCAAGGGCTGGCTCATGGACATCTTCCCGGCCGCCTCCGAGCTCCCTGTGAGGCTCGAATTCTTCGGTGATGAGATCGAACAGATGAGGCCCTTTGACGTGGGCTCCCAGAGGTCCCTGAGCAGGATCGATTCGCTCTTGGTCATGCCTGCGGCGGAGCCGTCTTCCGGGGTTTCGCTTGCTTCAATTGTGAAGGGGAGATCATTTCTGTTGGACGTCCCTGAAGATGAGCGGGCGGACGATTCTATTTTCCTTTCGAGGTTCGACATTAAAGATGAGGGACATAATGCCGGGTTGCTCTCTATCCGCGGACTGGGCGTATATCCGGATGAGAGAAAGTCCTTGAATGAGCTTGCCGGCGCCCTCAAGGCCCTCAGCAGGGATGCGCGCATTACAATAGTTGCCTCTTCCGAAGGACAGACCGAGAGGGTGAAGGAGATCCTTTTTGAAGGGGGGATTGTGGCGCCGGTTGTCGACAAGAAAGATGTCTTGGGGTACGAGGGCGGCGTTGCAATTACAAAAGGCAGGCTTTCGTCCGGTCTTTACCTTCCGGGTTTCCTGCTCCTGACGGAAAGGGAGATCTTCGGCGAGAGGCCTGCGTACAGGGCCATGAAGAAATCAAAGGTCTCCGAGCTGCTCACTTCAATGGACGATATCGTCCCCGGAGATTTTGTGGTCCACAAGGACCACGGTATCGGCAGGTTCACAGGCATCAGGAAGGAAGTTTTCGGAGATTTCGAGAGCGACCTGATCGTCCTCGACTATGCCGGAGGAGACCGGCTCTATATACCGCTTTACAACATTGACAAGATAAAGAAGTATAGGGCTGAAGAAGAAGCCCTTCCCCTACTTGACAGACTGGGAGGAAAGACCTGGCAGAGAAAAAGGGAGCGCGTGAAAAAGGCCGTCAGGGAGATGGCGGAAAGACTCCTCAAGCTCTATGCGGAGCGCACGGTTGCGGACAGTTTTTCCTTCAGCCCCGATATAGAGCTGCACAGAGAGTTTTATGATTTCTTTCCCTATGAGGAGACCCCGGACCAGATAAGGGCCTTTGAGGAGATAAGCAGGGACATGGAGGCCGAAAGGCCGATGGACAGACTTCTCTGCGGAGACGTGGGCTACGGCAAGACCGAAGTGGCCATGCGGGCCGCTTTCAAGGCGGTTTATGACGGCAAGCAGGTAGCGGTGCTTGTCCCTACGACTATCCTGTGCGAACAGCACTATCTGACCTTCAAGAGCAGGTTCTCCGCCTTCCCTGTGAAGATAGACTACCTGAGCAGGTTTAAACCCAAGAGGGAGCGCGACCTGACACTCAAGGCAGTAGCGAAAGGAAAGGTCGACATTGTTATAGGCACTCACGGCCTGCTCGGCAAGAAGGTCTCTTTCGTCAACCTCGGTCTTCTCATTATCGACGAGGAGCATAGGTTTGGCGTAGGCCAGAAAGAGCGTATCAAAGAGCTGAAGAGAGGGATCGATGTCCTCAGCATGACAGCCACCCCTATACCCAGGACCCTTCACATGGCGCTGTCCGGCATCAGAGGCATGAGCGTTATTGAGACCCCACCTGAGGAAAGACTCGCTGTCAGGAGCGTTGTATCGGTGTTCGGTGAAGACCTGGTGAGGGAGGCGATCGAGCGGGAGCTTCAAAGGGGGGGACAGGTCCTCTTCGTTCACAACTCGGTCTTCGATATAGAGAGGGTTTCTGAGCGACTGAAGCGGCTTGTCCCTCAGGCAAGGTTCGGCACAGCCCACGGTCAGATGGCGGAGCGGAGACTGGAAGAGGTCATGCTGAAGTTCATCGAGGGAGAGATAGACGTGCTGGTCTCCACGACGATAATAGGCTCCGGCATCGACATTCCTACGGCCAATACGATCATCATAGACAGGGCGGATAAGATAGGACTTTCAGACCTTTATCAGTTAAGGGGACGCGTTGGAAGGAGTAATATCAGGGCCTACGCGTATTTCCTGATCCCGGGGAAGGACATTGTGGGTGAAGAGGCAAAGAAGCGACTGCAGGCGATAAGCGAGATGAGCTTTCTCGGAGCGGGGTTCAGACTTGCGATGAGGGACCTTGAGATGAGGGGCGCCGGCAACCTCCTGGGACCCGAGCAGTCAGGACATATCCATGCAGTGGGTTTCGAGATGTATGTGGAGATGCTCGAAAAGGCAGTTGCCGAACTCAAGGGCGAGGAGGTCAGGGAGGAAGCGGAGCCGTCCATCAACCTGAAGGTGAGCGCGCTCATACCCGATTATTACATCGAAGACATGACCCTCCGCTTGAGCATGTACAGGAGGATTGCCAATGCAAAGGAAGTCGAAGGCCTTGAGGATATAGAAGCGGAAATGGCGGACCGTTTCGGCGCATTGCCGGAGGAGGCGCGCAGACTCCTCGAAATTATGAAGCTTAAGCTCATGGCGAGAAGGCTGTCCATAATCAACATCTCCGAGACCGACCGGAGGATAAGATTCACCTTCTCGGAATCCGCTCCGGCGGCTCCTGAAAAGATTTTGGAGCTTCAGAAGACCTTTCGGGGCATCCGGTTTCATAAGGACGGCTTCGAGATGAACCTCAGCGGACTCGCGCGGGACGACGCCCACAGGGAGGTGCACAGGGCGCTCTCGAGTCTTGTCGTCTGAGACGCCCCTTTACTTGTTAAGGGGCTTTCTGATAATTTTACAGGGACACATGGTAAGACCGAAAATCGCGATGAAGGTGCTGGCGCTGTCTCTTGCGGCGCTCTTTGTGACTGCCTGTTCAGGTTTGTCGGGCGAGGAAAAACTTGAGAGGTCGACGGCCCATTACCAGCTTGGCGTGTCGTATCTCAACGAGAACAACATTCAGCCGGCATTTGTGGAGTTTCAGAAGTCCCTCGAATATAACCCCGACAACAAAGAGACCCTGAATGCCGTGGGTCTTATCTATCTTTTGAAGCTCGATGACTATCCGAAGGCCGTAGAATTCTTTCAGAAGGCCATCAAGCAGGACGAGAATTATGCCGAGGCCTGGAACAACCTCGGTTCCGCCTACGAAAAAGTCGGAAAGTTTTCGAATGCAGTGGAGGCCTATAAGACCGCGCTGAAGAACCCCTTTTACAGAAACGCTGAAAAGGCCTTCTATAACCTCGGACGGGCATACTACAGGATGGGGAAATTCAACGACGCGGTCGAGTCCTATACGGAGTCCATCAGGAGATATTCGGACTTCTACCCCCCCTATTATGGTCTGGCCCTGTCTTACAACGCGCTGAGAAGATACGGTGACGCCGCTACCGCCCTGAAGAAGGCCCTCGAACTCGACCCGAACTATAAGGGCGACAAGGAAAAGGCGATCAAAGATTTGAATGATAAGAGACTCCTCGTAAGAGGAGATGAGATGAAGGACCTGGACGACCTGCTCGAGATAATGAACTATTGACGACAGGTTGAGACCAAGGTAAAGGTTAAGGTTGAGGGTAAGGTTAGGTTGGGAAATCCGCTGTTAGTCTTAACCTTGATCTTAATCTTTGCCTTATCTTGATTATGCTCCCTTCCGAAATAGAAAGATTAGTTAAAGAGGCCGAAAAGGCGAGAGACACGGCCATCGTGCCGTATTCACGCTTCAGGGTGGGGGCGGCCCTGATAACAATCGACGGAAAGACATACGCCGGATGTAACATAGAGAATATCTCCCTTATGCTGAGCTTTTGCGCTGAAAGGGCCGCTCTGATAAAGGCACTCACGGAGGGGGAGAAAAGATTCAGGGCCATGGCCGTTGTTTCCGGCGACGGCAGATATTGTTTCCCGTGCGGATCATGCAGACAGATGCTGGCCGAATTCGCTCCCGGCCTTGATATATATCTGGCCTCCCCAAAAGGGATAAAAAAGTTCTCTGTTTCCGAGCTCCTGCCGCATCGCTTCCAGAAATAGACAAACCTTAATAAAAAACTCTAATAAATTCGTAAAAATACTTGACAATAAAGAATTAATATGATTCAATTTAAGCTGAAATGGAAAACCCGCCGTCGGCGGACTTTAAAGGAGAGGATAAAATGAGAAACAAGATCCTTCATCTTTTCATGGTTCTTTTATTGGCGTCTTGCGGAAGCGGCAAGACAACAAGCCTTTCTTCCGATGCTCCTATATCTTCCAGTTCATCAAAGGTTTCCGTTCAGTCTATATTGTCTGCTATGGATCAGGGGAGCTATAAAGATGGAGAGCTCCTCGTCAAGTTCAAGCCTGACGTGACGCCCGCAACGTCTTCGAGCATAAATCAGAGCATTGGGGCTTCACTGATCAGGAATTTTGCGCTCGTTCAGAACCTTCAGCAGGTGAAACTTCCGGCAAACTTATCCGTAAAGGATGCTGTTACAAGATATATGTCCGACCCGAACGTAGTTTACGCAGAACCGAATTACTTGTTTTCTCCCTCCATCATTCCCAATGATACCTCTTTCAGCCCGCAGCAGTGGGCCTTGCAGAATAGCGGCTTTGCCGGCGGCACCGCATCAGACGATATCAAAGCGCCGAAGGCATGGGATATAACCACCGGCGACAGGAGTGTCGTCATCGCGGTCCTCGATACAGGAATAGACTATACGCACCCTGATCTTGCTGGAAATATCTGGACGAACCCGGGAGAAACGGGTTCTGACGCATCAGGACATGACAAGCGCACCAACTTAGTGGACGACGACGGGGATGGAAAAGTGGATGACTGGAGGGGATGGAATTTTGTGTTTGTCGACAAGAACGGCAACGGGGTTTGCGATCAGTTCCCGGAAGATCCGGTGAAGAATGAGAATTGCAACGACCCCTTTGACGACTGGGGGCACGGCACGCATGTAGCGGGAATTATAGGGGCTGTGGGGAACAATAACCTTGGTATCGCAGGTCTGATGTGGAAAGTGCAGTTAATGGCGCTGAAGGTTTGCGACGTGTCTCTGGGCGGCTGTCCGCTCGGTGCGATAGAAGAGGGCATAGAATATGCGGTCTCGAAGAACGTGAAAGTAATAAACGCCAGCCTTGGCGGTAATGTTTTCTCTCAATCTTTGGAAGATGAGATCGCGGCCGCAAACGCTGCTCATATTCTTTTTGTAGCCGCCGCCGGCAACAACGGTACGAACAACGACATTGCTCCTTACTATCCAGCGTCATACAGCCTTCCGAATATCATTTCCGTGGCCGCTACTGACCAGAACGACCGTCTGGCGGCCTTCAGCAATTTTGGACCCGCTTCCGTTCACGTTGCGGCGCCCGGCACTTATATCCTGAGCACAGTCCCCTCAGCCGGTGTCGCGTCCTCTTTCATCTCAGTCTGCACAAGCTCAGAGTTTGCGGATTACGATTATTGTAGCGGTACGTCGATGGCCGCCCCGTTTGTATCCGGTCTTGCAGGACTGCTTTACAGTGCTTATCCCGGATTTATGACGGATCCGTATGGCTATACCAAGGTGCGCGGCATGATATTGAAGTATGTTGACAAGGCGGAAGATGGATATCCAGGATTGGAGACGGTTAAGGACAAAATATTCACTAGCGGGAGGATCAATGCTTTTAAGGCCCTCTCTTCCTTGTTGGCTCCAACGAACCTTGTTGCCACCCCTCTTTCATCTGATAAGATCTCTCTATCATGGACAATCAATTCTACGGGTGAGGACGGATTCTTTATCGAGCGAAAGGTTTCAGGCGGCGATTTTGTTCGAATCGTGACATTGTATCGCGGTACTGCTTCCTTTACGGATTCAGGACTAAGCCCATCTACGACCTATTATTACCGGCTTACGGCATTCAGCCAGCTTCCGGACCCCCCGGGCAGTGGCGCTCCTGTTGCTGAGTCGAACCCGGTGGAAGTTTCTCAAACGACCTTGTCCGGAGACTCGCCGGCCCCTGAAACTTCTTCGGGCGGCGGAGGAGGGGGATGCTCCATCGGAGCAAGGCAGAATTCCCCGACTGCTTTTGCAGACACTTTGATACTGCTTACGCCTCTGCTCTTCATCGCGGTCCTGAGGCGGAAGAACAAGAGATAGCAGAAGGACAACTGCAGACTGAATAGTCAGGGGAAAAAGGCATTATATACATACCCGATACTTTTCGGGTTGGCTTTCGTATATCATGCCTCTTCCCTGTCTGTATTCAAATACTCGATCCCCCTTTTCCTTTACACGGTTCCATATTTATTTCAGGGACGGATCAATTTCAAGTTCTCTCTGAAGGACGGCGCAATAGGCGTCATCGCATCGGCCGTCGTGTTGCTGCCTCTCGCTCTTTTCTTCTCGCATGCGGGGAAGCCTTTTTTTTTTCTTCCGGGAAGTGCGGCCCTTTTTCAGCTCGTCGGGATCTCTCTTCCCGAAGAGGCTTATTTCAGGGGGTTTCTTCAACAGGGAGTCGGCAACACCATGAAAGGGGCGCTCGCCGTCAGCGTTCTCTTTGCCCTCACTCATCTCCCGAGGCTCATTTTTTATGGCGACCCCTATTCTCTTATGACCTTCTTCCCTTCAATCGTCATGGGCTTTCTTTATTGCCGGACCTCTAATATATTGCCCTCGACCATCTTCCATTTCCTGTCTAACATTGTGTTTCTCGGCTTTTGTGATATACTCTAACTTTAGCGGAAAATTTAAAGAGTCATAATCGTCCTGAAGATGATCATAAGCCGTCATTTCCGAGGTGGAACCCAGGAATCCGGATCTTTAGGTATGTACTGTATCCCCAGTCGAGCCGGAGGATGTCCATGATTAAAGCTTTATGTTTCTGTTTTTGCAAATGCTGATTGAAAGGGAATGAAATGAAGAAGATAATCTATCTTGTGCTGGTTTTGCTTATGACGTCCTGCGGAAGCGACAATACGCCGGGTATTTCCGGGAACTCTTCTCAGGGAGTCGGCGCTTCTTCGGCCAGAGGCGCTGCTGAGTCGATCCTGTCCGGCATGGGGAAAGGGAAATACGCAGAGGGGGAACTCCTTGTCAAATTCAAGTCAGGCGTTGTAGCCGCGTCTTCTTCAAAGACAAACAGAGCGGTGGGGGCAGCCTCGCTCAGGAGGTTTTCAGTCGTGCCGAACCTCGAACATGTGAAGCTTCCGGCCGGACTTTCTGTTCAGGACGCAATTAAACAATATATGAACGATCCCACTGTCGAATATGCGGAGCCGAATTATTTGAAGCGCGCTTCCATGAAGGCTGACGATCCTTACTTCGGCCAGCAATGGGCGCTCCTCAACACCGGTCAGGCTATAGAGGGGATATCGGGCATTTCCGGCGCGGACGTAAAGGCGACTCAGGCTTGGGACATAACAACCGGCAGCAGGAATGTTATAGTGGCGGTCCTCGATACGGGAATCGATTCTACCCATCCCGATTTTTTTGCTCTGGATCATTCTTCGAATATTGTCCAGGGTTATAATTATATTGCTGGGAACACCAATACAACGGACGACAACGGCCATGGGACCCATGTCTCAGGCATCATAGGCGCGGTCGGGAACAACGGCACGGGAATTGCCGGTATAATGTGGGGCGTCCATATCATGCCTGTAAAGTTCCTTGATGCAACCGGGACCGGGTCAACTGCCGATGAGATTTCAGCAATTCAGTTTGCGGTCGCTAACGGCGCCAAGATTATGAACGCAAGTTTTGCCGGAGGGAGCTTCTCATGTTCAGAGTATTATGCAATAGCGAAGGCCAGTTCTTCGGGGGTTTTGCTTATGGCCGCTGCGGGCAATGGAGGCGGTTCTCTATGTGATAGCGGGATCGGTGCCGATACCGACACTTCGCCATGTTACCCCGCGAGCTTCAGCAACCCAAACGACAAATATCTTAACAACCCAAGTCTGAGAGATCCGGGTGAGTGCACACAAGTTCTTCCTGCCCTTGCGAATATCATTTCTGTTGCTTCCACCGACCAGAGCGACAACAAATCTACTTTTAGCAACTATGGCCTCAACTCCGTCCAGGTCGCGGCTCCCGGAGAAAACATTCTGAGTACGGTTCCCTTAAGCTTGGGCAGTCCTTTTTGTGATGGTTCCCCCTGGAAGGGATATGAGTTCTGCAACGGCACGTCTATGGCGACCCCGTTTGTTTCGGGTCTTGCAGGTCTTATCTATAGTCAAAATCCGAATCTGTCGTACTCTCAGGTCAGAAGCATAATCCTGAACAGCGTCGATCCATTGCCCTCTCTCAGCGGGCAAATAATGACAGGGGGTAGGATCAACGCCTTTCGTGCACTGACGTCTCAAAGTTTTCAGGCGATCTCGGTTTCTCCGGCAAGCGCTGATTTCGGGTCAGTCAATGTCGGCAGTACTTCATCGCCTCAAACTTTTACTGTATCAAATTCAGGGACTGCTAATCTTGTGATTGGACAG
>JAJYIF010000015.1 GCA_021790195.1 Nitrospirota bacterium | reverse complement strand
GTTATTGTCACGAGCTGAAAATTTGTACTTCTTGCAGTTCACACTGATGCATTCTTGATACATGGCTAGGTTACAACCGGAAAGAAACAGCCTACCAGTCGCTATCGCATGCGGCTTTCCCCTCCAAGTTTATAAGCCATCGGCACGGTTGGGCTTTGAAATTCCACTACTAACATGCATCGATCAGAATCATCCGGAACGTGAAATGCCGGCAAAAAGACGCGCCTAAGAATGGGCTCACCACGTTGCTGTCGCGGACAGTCTAATCTTCTTGCTCGCCCTTAAACTCTATCTTCGGCTTGCGTGCCATCAAGAAGAACTATGACCACCTCATATCAAATTTCAATAGTCAAGCCTGACCCTATTTATGAGACTGTTATGGTCTCCGAGGTATCCGTCGCAGTTATTGTTATGGTATTGGAACCAGACGTCAAGGGCACATGGGCCGCTGTAAATTGATTGCCGTAAAGCCCTCTCTGCCAATCTCACCATTCACCGTCACACCCGTCTCATTCCCGGTAGTGTTTATCACAGCGCCCTTGACTGTCACATCAGGTGAGGATTACCACATAGATAAATCTACAGGTGTCGGCGCGAGATCGGGAGGCGTGGTCACATCTGCTTCATTGTAAGGACAAACTTTCTCCCCTGTCACCGAATCATACGCCTGAGGCCTGCATCTCAATACACCGGTGTCGAAATGGTCTGTAATCGTTCGGAATATCTCTACGTCCGTATAATAAAAGATTTCACCATTGTCCGTAATCGTATCCTGGTTATAGGCTCCTAAAAAGGCAATTACGCTATTTGTAGTACCGTCTATAGTATCTGTGGCCTTAAGTTTCAAGTAATGCACCCTCGACGCCCAAAGGTCTGTAGTATCCGACCTCTTTTCAACAAGCAACACAAGCCTCACGTAATTGCCGGCAGACAAAGTTACACTCGCTACCGGCACAGCAGAGGCTGAAGCCGAAGATGATCCCATATAGGAGATTTCATAGGTGATGTCGAATGGGTCTATATAGGCCGGCGGCGGCTGATTAACTATGTTCAACAGGTCAGAGTCTGCCCTTATTTTATCGCTTGTCAGTGTATGATACTCAGTATCATTGGGCCCCAATATCGAAAATCTGTCTGTCAGGTTCCAATAAACGTGATGCGTAGGCTCCATAAGGTCTTTCCAGCCCACTGCTATTGCACTGTCTTTTTCATTGCCCAGTGTGCCTTTGAAGACTACCTGGAGATATAGGTCGGTTATGCCCGCCGGTATTGGGTTGGATGAAAAATCAAAGGCAAATTCCGTGGGGCTGGCGTTCATCGACGCCAGGTTTTCATCCGTCAATGGTATGGGCGCAGAGACTGAATAGGTAAAGTTCGGCTCTATCTTATCCATATCAGGCGGATCGGCCGTCAGATCAGGTTGGTAGGATGTCCTTTTCTTGTATTTTGCTATCGCTATGATTGTGCCTGACTGCATTGCTTCGTTGGGCGTGGTGTTCCTGAGCTTTGCCTTGATCTTTGTGAACTGCTGCTCCTGCAAGTCAAAGCTATTCCCGTTCCCATCCTTGGCAGTGAAGGGATATGTCTTGCTTCCGTCGGTTATGGAATATACGTATTGCGCAGGCGGGGTTATTTCTATTGTGCCACGGAAAAAGTAGTTTAAAAGACCGGCAGAATAGCCGACGGCGCGGGGGATAAGAAGGGCCGCGTAGTCATGGTGGCATGCTTCATCCAGGAAGAACGTACTAAGAAAAAGTTCGCTGTCGCCAGAAATCTTGTAAAGAGCTCTAGAATAATAGCCCGGCCTTAAAAAGAAGTGGATACCCTCGCCGTCCCGAACTTTGCTGATCCATACTCCGGTTTTCGTTATCCCGTCCTTATCTGTAAAAGTTTCTGTGGGTTTGGATCCCGATAGATAGTCAGCCATATCCGTGCTTGCCTCTTTCGGAAAAGGGAAATAATGTCTGTCGTTCGTTGAGAATCTTTCCGAGGGAAAAATTGTACCGAGGCTGAAGAAATTTGCATTCGTGTATTCCGCAAGTCCTTGAGCGACGCTGGTCGAGGGATTTGTGCCATCATATTGATCGGTATCGATCAACTGGGCAATTGGCACAAAGTTGGGATAACCGCCATATGTGACGTTAAAGGAGACATTTGGCATAACCGGGTTTGCTGCAAAGCCATTAATAATGCCTGGATTTTTCTTTGCCCATGTTTCTAACCCCATGACATAGCCGCCGCCGTCCAAAGGGTGCGCATCGTTTCTTACATGATCCGGTTGACTGGCATCCTGAATAAGATGCATTTGATGTCCGAGACCGTCAAATGTATTTGCAAAATATTTCTGTCTATCAGTGTCTGTTTGTGCAGTGAGGGCATAATAATACAACAGCCTCACATTCTGCCACGACCAGTCTCCGCCTACTGAATTTTTTTGTGTATCAGAATCCTGCGCCCAAATTATAGAGGATTCTCCAACAGTATGGAAGGGCGGAAGAGCAATCCAATCATCCAAACCGGCGTCTGTCCATGGATATTGCTTTAAAGGGTTATGAAAATGGTTGTATGAGCGCGCCTGGCCGGTAGCCAATTGCCATTTGCTGCCATCATCTTCATGGTATGCGCCTTCTGATATCCACTCCTTTACTGTTTGCTGTTTATTCCACGTAAGCTTTTCATCCAATCCGCTACTAAAACCAAGATTCCTCAAATAATCGCCTTTTGCATTGCTCAAGACAGAGTTATCAGCAGCGATTGCTGAAATATCTCTATGTGTAACATCATTGTCCCATGAAAAAACATTTCTGCTGGAGATGCATATTAACAAAATAATTATAGTTGTATAGAGAAGTACTTTTCCCTTCATTTGTTGTTCTCTCCCAAATCAAAAGGTTCCAATCTCAGCATTACTCTCGCTTTATTAATTTCACTAGTCAGTAGTTTCATTTTCTCCACAGGAATGGGAGGACGTGAAGGTAGTCCCGATTTCCTCATTTCATCTATCGTCAACTTCTTCAAAGGGATTATTGCCTTATCACCTTCCCAATGGACTCTTTCTTTGGGATCAAATACAGGCGCAGTAACTTTGGTCTTAGTAACAGGATCATAGCTTGTTTTATATTCTTTGAACCCTTGACCCTTAAGGCTTACCCATGGCCCAAACCCAATGTATTCGTACCCCGCCTTGAATATCAAAACATTCATTTCATCTATAAAGCTTAGGACGAGCAACCCTTGTCCTTTGATTTCGAAATCACCATTTTTGTCGGTCAATGTTTCCTCCGCATCGTAGAACTCGCTTCCTCCAGTGGCTCCGAAGGGGTACTCTTTATACCAGACCCCGAGCACAACGACTCCTTCAATCGGCTGACGTGTATCAGCATCAATAATCCTGCCTTGATAAGGCCCGTCAATGCGCGCAGGATGGCAGCTCGATACAAGAAATAGATTTAAAATTAAAGCAATTATAAAGACTCCCCGCCGCAAAGCCGGCAGGGTATCTCGCAAGATCATTCCCACTTGTCGGGAATCCTTCAGAAAGATTCTGGTCAAGCCAGAATGACAGAATACGGAAACCCCACAGCAGAGACTGTGGGGCATTGAAGATTTAATAAATATTTTTTTCACGTCTATACCTCATTCAAATTATTACTTATAGTTGTGATATCGTTCCTCACATGGTCCGGTTGACTGGCATCCTGAATGAGGTGCATCTGATGTCCGAGGCCATCAAATGTATTTGCAAAATACATCTGCCTGTCAGTTTCTGTTTGTGCAGTGAGAGCATAATAATACAACGCCCTCACATTCTGCCACGACCAGTCGCCGCCTACTGAAGCAGATTGGGTTACACTATCCTGCGCCCAAATTATAGAGGATTCTCCGGTAGTATGGAAGGGCGGAAGAGCAATCCAATCATCCAAACCGGCGTCTGTCCATGGATATTGCTTTAAAGGGTTATGAAAATGGTTGTATGAGCGTCCCCTTCCAGTTGCCATATCTCCGTAATTTCCTGCGTCTTCAAAATCGGCGCCGTCGCGAATCCAGTTTCTAATTTTTTGTGTGTTACCTCCCCATGTGAGTGAATCATCCAGCGCATTATTGAATCCAAAATTCTTCAGATAATCTCCCTTATTTTTACCTATTACAGAATTCTCTGCCGCATATTCCGAGAGGTCCCTATGTGTAACTTGGTTATCCCAGGCTAAGACATTGAAATCTAAAATAGTCAGGAAAATAAAAATAAAAGTTACAGCAAATATCTTTTTTCTATTCATATCGTTCCCCATTCCAAATGCCACGCGCTCTTAATCCACGCTCCTTGTCATCTTTATCAATTTCTCTCAACATCAATATCACTTTTTTCAGAGGTGCTTGAGAGGGCGGATCAGGAGGGCCATGTGATTTTTTTCTCTCCTCCATCGTCAACTTCTTCAAAGGGATTATTCCAGTTTTTCCGTTCCATCTGATATCATCGAAATAGCCTATTCCGTGTTCCCATCCTCCTCTTACATATTTATATCCTGCCTTGAATATCGTAAGGTCGACTGGTCCCACAAAGCTAAAGAGAAGCAACCCTTTCCCCTTGATCTTGAAATCACCATTCTTGTCAGTCACTGTTTCCTCCGCATCGTAGAACTCGCTTCCTCCAGTGGCTCCGATGGCGTACTCTTTATACCAGACCCCAAGCACAACGACTCCTTCAATCGGCTGTCGTGTATCCGCATCAATTATCCTGCCTTTGTACGGCCCGTCAATGCGCACCGGATGGCAGCTCGATAGAAGGAACAAATTAAATATAAAAGCAATTATAAATATTTTTTTCATGTCTACCTCTTGAATCAATACCGGTATATTTTCCATGTGCCATCTGTATCCATTACAAAATAAATATGATAGGTCATGGTGACTGCCTGTCCGCCGTAAATCTCATTTTGATTTATGCTGTATTCGGCATTCTTTTCTCCTGTGGAAACCAATTCGATATCCTGCATGTCTTGGGCAATCTGTGGAAGTTGATCATATAACGTTGTGTATACATCAGTGTAAAGTTGTTTTGTTTCAGCAGTAAAATAACTTGCTGCAGCATTTACATCTTTATTCTTCAGCGCCCCCTTCATTCCATTCCACATCCTTTTGAACATACTGTCCAACTGCCCCTTATTCATCACCGTTACCGCAATCGTATCCTGATAAGTCTTCCCATCGGGGCCGGTGGCGCTCGCTGTGAAGGTGTAAACGCCTTCCGTTATCATTTTCGCCATAAACTCGTTTGAGCTTGTTCCTTGCGTAATCGATACCGCGGCAGGGCCTGTCACGGTTATGACCGGGGATGTAACGGTGAAGGAGCCATCGACGCTTAATGTCGCCTCAAGAGGGGCTATGCCAGAATATACGTTCGATGTCAGCCTGATATAGTTGCCCGTCGTGTCATTCACTGTTATCGATTTCATGGCTGTAGTTCCCGCCGTGTCCGTTGCCGTAACTGTTATGGTGTTCGCTCCCGATGTCAGAGGAATATGGCTTGCTATGAACTGATCGCCGTAAACGGCTGCGGTTATCCCGTTTACTGTCACTCCTGTTTCATTGCCGGTACTATTGATCACAGCGCCCTTTACGGTAACATCAGGGCCTGTTACTGTGTCTCCGTCCGAAGGAGAAGATATGTATATTGCAACCGATGGGGCGACGTCGCCAATGCTGCCGAGTCCGCCGGTAAGCTCCGCAAACCTTCCGGCCCATGCGTTTCTTATGTTCTCGATCCCCGGCAATTCATTCTCCGCAAATGTTCCTGGATTTGTAATCAGAATATAGCCTACCTTGAATGTCTTCTGCGAGTTCGATGCATCCGGAACCCTTTCCCCTTCAGCAGCGATTATATCGTCAATCTTCACATATTTAGCAGTCCCCGAGATCGTCGCGCCAACCTCCGGCAGTTTCCTGGGATCGATTGAGGAATTATCTATAAGCAGCATCGACGGAACACGGGTCTTATCGTATAACCCCATGAGATATAAATCAAGGGCGCTGTAATACCTCATTGCGCCCGTGGATGTAAATGTTCCGTCTCCGTTGTCCTGCCAGTCGTTTCCGTAAAGAACAGAGGCATCCGAATCAAGCAGGTAGCTCCAGTGGCGGCTGTCTTTGTCCAAAAGCGCCGTGCTGAGATTGCCGTCTGCGTCCTTGAACCTTACATCCGCCCCCCACCTGTGCATCTGCTCATGAGCAAGAAGTGAAAGAGTGTCTTCAAACTTAGGGTCTGTAGGGTCTGAGACGACCTTGGAGATGTTCCCCATATCTATAATCCCCTGGAGCTTGCCGTTGCTTCCGAAAAGGGCGGAGTTGTCGAAAGGCTGCTGGCCTATGCCCTGAATATCATTCTTTATTCCAAGATAGAATGCCTTTGACTCCGATGTAGGCATCTGGAAGTCGAAGTTTGAGAAGATGACGAGAAAGTCATAACCGTCCGAATGGGATTTAAAGAATTCCTTTGCAATTACTTCTCTCGGAAGTGCATCAGTCGATCCATCCGGGTTGCCGGCATCATAGGCGCCCGTAACTTCCATAACGGATACGTTTCCATAATCACCGATACCCTTTGCGGTGAATGCACCAGCAAGGTTTATGGTTACGCTTGCGCCCACGCCCGCAGATACATTCCCGGCAGCATCTTTTGCCCATGCATAGAGCATCTTCCCACCCGGAGTTGCAAAGGTGTAGCTGGTCGGCGCTGTCGCGCTCCAGCCAGACGCAGATGCCGACGGCGGTGCAGATGTCTCTGTAACTGTGTAACCTGTTACTCCCACATTGTCTGTCGCCCTCAGGTCAGTTATAGGGACCGTCAATGACACGGATGTCGAGGGTATGCTGAACGCCGTCACAACCGGCGGCGTAGTGTCCGGTGGTGGCGGAGGAGGTGGTGGTGGCGGAGGTGGTGGCGGAGGTGGTGGCGGAGTCGTATTACAATCCCCCCCGAAAGTTGTTATAGGTCCTGTGTTGCCGGGCATCCCTCCGCCGCCAAACTGCTGCTGAAAGTATTGATCGTATGTATTGTTATTATTGCCGCTGTTACCGCCGCCCCCGCTTCCGCCGCCGCCTGAAGAGCCGCCCCCGCCATCGCCGCAGTCATTATATATGATAGTGTATCCGGAAGTCCTTCTACTCTTCCTTTCGTTAGGCGTGTTGGGACAAATGGTTTGGTCGAACTCGGTGGTGATGACAATTATCCCCTGACAGCCGTCGGTGACTCCTCCATAGCCTTGTACCTCTTCAAGAAGCGACGCACGATGCATGATGTCCGATTCAGGATCATCCTGCATCGCGTATCGCGTATCCTGCATCATAGCCGTCTGCTGTCTCCTCGTTATCCTGTATGGCACTGTTATCTTCTGCATGGCATTAAGCCTCGGCGGGATGTTCACGAGCACTTCCAGGTCATGGTCGCTAAATGAAGACGGGAAGTTTATTCCCGCATAATCCACTGCCACAAGACCGTAGTTTGTTATAGTGAACTCCCCGTTGAAAACCTGCCCCGGCTGTAGATAAGGGAGATTTATCAACGGCGGCTCTGTCACGATAACGGATGTCGGCACATGGGTTTCAAACGTCTGATTAACCGTAACGGTGTATTGATCTTGGATCGTCGTAGGCGTGACACTCCAGCTTATGTCCACCAGCTTCATTTCAACAGCTATAGGCACAGTTGTTGTCAATCCCGGGGTGATCACAAATGTCCCCGATGTGGGCAACATGCCGGAAGGGGGAGAAATGTTATACGTATATCGCCCTTCGGGTATGTCATTCTGCATAACCGTCCCGTCCGCTCCTGTCTTGACCGTATAGATAAGCTCTGTCACCGTTTGATTCTGGAAGGTTATGGTCGCATTCGGCACTTGCTCCATAAATTCATTGAGCACGCTGAAAAGCACGCTCCCCACCGAGTCGCTTGAGACCGTCACCTGGATATGATAGGTATACGGTATATGATTGTCGGAGTAAATGACAATCGTATCGTCATAGACCCCCTGCGGAAGGTCAGAGGGCGGTTTGAGGTATATTCCTACCGATGTCGATGCGCCGGGAGCAATATCTCCGATGGCCTTGTCGATTGTCAGACTCATCCACGAGGTTGATGGACCCTCCAGCCTCGCATTCCTCAAAGTATCTTCTCCTGTGTTTGTTATCGTGAACGAAGCCACCTTCTGATCATTCCTGATCATGCCCGTATCGATGTAAGAGGGGCTTGTGGATATGACAGGTACCGCAGTCACCAGTGTAATGGAAACATCAAACTTTGCAGTTGCGCCTTCAGCTGTCGTCACATTTATGGTTGCATAACCCGTGTCGGGGGCTGACAAGGAGGCAGTTACTACCAAAGTGATATTCGCGTTTGCTCCGGCAGCAAGTGTTGTCACAGGATTTGTCGCTGCCACTGTAATGCCGGAACTTGTATCCGGGGAGAACTGAATGCCCGTAAGAGTCGATTCTCCGGTGTTCTTGAGATTCACTGTAATGTTGAAGCTGCTGTTCTTGACCAGTCTGAGGTTGGCGCCGACAGGGTTCATTGACAGGCCTGCTATGGTAAATGTTGCTTGGGTTGCCCTTGTGGTCACATTGGGATGAACCGCCCATACGCTGTATGTGCCAGCCTCATTCGCCCCGGGAGTAAAGGTATAAGAGAAATTCCCCTGAGAGTCGGTTGTGACAGTGGCATACCTGTCGAAGCCCTTCACAGATATGCCGATCTTCACGGGCACCGCCGGCGCCGGCTGATTTGAGGTGTTGTCTATGGCCTGCCCGGTGATCAATACGGGCTGCGCATATGGGTAGAAGGTCTTCTCAGGGGCGGCTATCGCCCTGTATGGAGTATCCGAGATAGTGACCCCAATTGATTGATCGATGCCGGAAGCTACTACCTGCTCGGGCTGACCATAATGGTAATAAGTGTTCACTATCGAAGCCTCTATTGTCACGTTATTGGGGGCCGAATCAGGCACATGTATCGTTATCAGCTCAGTTATTATGTTCTCACCCGGCTCAAGCCTTGCCACCGCATAATTGCCGACATTGACGATACTCGCCCCTATTCTCTGATTGAGATAGCCTGTGGAAAGGATATTGCCGTCCTCGTCTTTGAGACTAACTACCACTTTCTTTGTTGCCCCATTATTCTCGCTTGTCAAAAACTCCATCTGCGCGCTTCCGAGGTTGTTCACCTTGAGCCTGACGTTGACATCCGTTCCCCTCACGAGCGGGTCGCTGTAAATCTCCATCGCAGTGCCGGAGCCGATTACGCCAACGGATGTTGTCCTATATATCTGAACAGTCACGCCCGGAGAAGGAGACCAGACCGCGTTTATGACAATAGGCACCGTGGGAGGGGCATTCGCAGTCGTAGAAAGGACCTTCTCTAATTGCAGGGTAGAGTTTGCGCTTATGGCAAATGGCCCCTGAATCACGCTTTTGGCCGCCGAGCCCACCGTAACAAAGATCTTGTCTATGTTCACGTCGAAGGTTGGGGCTATGATCACCTGCACTGTCTCAAGCAAGCCTCTCCTCAGAGTCGTGCCCTGGGCGATTCCGAGGGTTATATCGGAGAGCGTAACCTCTTTGATAGGGCTTTCGTTACCGAGACTATCGATTGCCGATACGCCGTATGTCACCGGGCCGGCATAATAGTATCCGTCGGTGTAAGAAAGGTCTGTAATCGGGCCCTGAGTGATAAGAGAGCCATTCTTATAAATGTGGTAGCCGATTATGTTGCTTTCGGCAGGCGGCTGCCATGAGATGACAGGGGCGGCGGCGTCCACTTTCGCAAGGACAAGGTTTGTCACAGGAGCCACTGGGAACACTATCTCTTCGCTCTCCGATGGAGGACCTTCATTGCCGAGGTCGTCAAGGGCCGTGACCGCATAGAAACGTTTCGATTGGACCGGTGCGGTATCCGTTGCAGTCGTTGTAGTAGTGGCCTTTGCGACCGGCGTCAGCCCAGATAGTGATGTTATAGGGATATCAGACCTGTAGAGATTATAGGAAACGGGAACCTCTCCTGACGGTGCGTTCCATACGGCCGTGACGCCATTTGAACCGAAGCTCAAAGACAGATTTGACGGAGCAGCCGGCCCCGTGCTGTCCGAGACCGTTTGGACCTCGGCCGACAGCTGGCTTTCGCTCCCCATAAGCCCCACAGACGATATGGAGTAGTAATAGACTCCATCGGACTGAGGCGTATCCTGAACAGGCGAGCCAGAAATCCCACTCTTCACCTTTGTCGGCGAAGCATCGGTTTCAGCCCTCCTGTAAAGGTTGTAGGTCACGGTTGTAAACTGGTAATTGACAGGGGTCCATGTAAGGGTTACGACCCCTCCCTTGCCTGATTTTGCGGTAAGGCCCGTGGGAACAGGCGGGGGCGGAACAGTGTCTTTATAAATGAGTATGTATCTCCCGGAAGAAACCGTTGTCCCGATGTTGCCGAATTTGTCCCTCGCGTCATCAACTACGAATTCCGCCTGGCCTTCGGATAAACCGGATATATCAACAGTCCCTGTCCAGTGGATGCCGTTGTCGGAGGACGCGAGATTGTTTATGGGCGCAGAGGAGCCGCTTGAGGGCTTCAATTCCATGACCGGGGTCGTCACCGAGGGCTCGTTGAACACCACCTGGACTTGAACCGGACCGGGCGTGATTTGCAGCAACGTTAGCGGGGTCTGTATGGCAGCCTCCGGGCCCTTGACGTCGATAGTGATACCCGTGCCCTGGGCGCTGCCCCTGTTGCCTACGAGGTCTTTCCCTGAGAACTTATAAGTTGTCGGGCCGTCCGGGGTTTGCGAAGTGACAGTGAAAGTCCCCTGGTAATGGGTGTCGTCCACTTTGGTTATCGTGGGGACTATGGGAGATCCCTGGGCCGGCTCAAGGCTGAAGAACGGCAGCTCGCTCAAGGGCTTGCTCACCGCTATGTCGGCCTTCACGCTTCCGGGACCTGCAACTGTGGCTGGGAAGGTCTCAACGTTGTTTGAGTCGTAATAATGGTATTGAACGGACACCACCGAGGGCGGCGTGCTGTCGGCGGCAACCGAAACCACGTTTGATATTTCGCTCTCGTTGCCCGAGCTGTCCAGGGCTGTAACCGCGTAGTACCTGAGGTTGTTATCGGGCGGCGTATAATCGTCAAGGAGATAGGTGATGGGTGAGGCATTCACCTTTGATATCCCGGCTGCCGCCTTCGAGGTGAAAGACGAAGTTCCCATATAGAGGTTATAGCCCGCGGGCGCCTTACCCGACCCGTTCGTCCAGGTGAAGCGCAGAAGCCCGCCGGCAAGGACCTGGGCGGACAGGTTCTGAGGTGGAGGCGGCGCGACAGTGTCCACGGAGATCTTGAAATCCGGTGAATAGGGACTCTCCCCGCCCCTGTGGGATGCCATTACGTTTAAGATGTTATCGCCCTCTATAAGACTTACAGAGGTAAAGGCAAAGGTTGAGGATGAGGTCGAGGCGGTCTGAGAAACGACCGTGCCGTTCAGTTTGAGGGTCACGGTCGTAAACAAGGGGGCCGTGCCTGACACATTAACGGTATAAACCGGGGTCGTCTGAATAACAGTATATCCTGTAATCGCAGGCGTCTGAGGGGGAGCGAGGCTCACTATTACCGTGATAGTATTGTCGGTCTCGTTTCCGGGCTGGTCAAAGGCGGCAAGCTTGACCGTGTGGTTGCCGTCTATGGTCGCCACCACGTTCCAGAGGTAAGACATGCTCTCGGTTGAGGATTGAGAATTGCCCGGCGCAGAATTGACCAACACCCCGTCGATATACAGGTCCATCCTTCCCATGGGGCTTTCTGCATCTGTGGCAGATGCGGTTATGGTAACCGGTGCCGTGATGACCTGCCCCTGCACCAGGCTGAAGCTGCTTATCACGGGACCGGTCTGGTCGGCCCTCGGGGTCGCACTTACGCTCGACACATCGGTCTTTTCAGCCCCTGAGGTATTCAGTACGGTGACGGCATACTGATAGACGGTACCGTTTGTCAAACCGGTGTCGGTGTAAGTGGTTGTTGTATTTGAGACAGATGTAAGGAGCGTCATTGTCCCGATGTCCTTCTGCTGAACTCCTGAAGCGAGTCTGTAGATCTTGTACTGCTTTACATAGGGGGAGCTGACGGCAGCCCACGAAAGAGTCACTTTTCCGTTGCCGGGGATTGCGGTAAGACCGGCAGGGTTGTTGAGCCTTGTAACGCCCTGCGCAATTGAGCCTGCGCTTTCATTGCCGCTTGTGTCCTTCACTGTAATCTTGAACTTATATATGGTCGCGTCGTTGAGCCCGGTCTTTGTGTAGGTCGTCAGGGTCTTTCCGAGGGATGTTCCTCCGTCGTAGCCCGTGCCGCCGTCGAAATACAGAACCTGGTCCGCGAGGTCCCCTGTCGAGTTGGCGCTCGGGTTCCATTTCAGGGTCATGCTGTTGCCGTTTGTGGCGTCATATGAGGCTGTGACCGACGTAATAGTTACATCCTCCGGGGCCATCGTGTCCATGGGAATCCCTGAGGCGGTATTGACCTTGGAGTTGAAGTTCCCGGTCGTGTTCAAAGGCACAACGCCGAAATAGTAGGTGCTGCCCTGGGTAAGGCCGGTGACCTTGTACGTCTTTACCCCTACAGTGGATGTGCCCGAAAGCTGCATGCCCGTTATGTCGGTGAAATTGGACTGAGACACGTATATACGGTAATAGGCAAGGTCAGACGGCTCGATATAAGCGGACCATGAAAGGGTCACTTCGGTGCCCTTGCCGCTTCCATTTGCAACCAATACCCCGGGGCCAAGTGGCGCAGGGACCGAGATATCGTAAAGTATATTTATTGTCTTCGTCGTGGTATTGCCGAGCGCATCGGACGCCGTGAACACGAACTGGTTTGTTATGCCCGAGGTAAGGTTTACAGTATATGACCATGTGGAGCTTAGGTTTGTCGAATCGAATATGGTCGCTCCATTCATCTTCACGATGCAGCCGGGGTCTTTTGTCCCTGAGATGGTCTGGCTTGCGCCGGGCGAAGGGTTCGTATAGGTGTCGACCGTAAAATTGGGAGGGGTGGTGTCGAGGACTATTGCCGTGCTTACAGGGGTTGAGTCGTTGCCAGCTGCGTCCCTTGCGGTTATGCTCAGGTTGTTCTGCCCCTCGGAAAGAGCATATACATAGCTCCAGGTTGTGGAGGCGTTAACGGCCACTCTCTGGACATTGTTTATGATTATGGCGGTGTTGGCCTGCTTTGTCCCTGAAAGGGTCTGGCTTGTGGTCCTCGTGGGTGTCGTGACAGGGTTGACTGTCGGCGCTGAAGGGGCTACTGTCTGAAGGACAAACGTGCCTATCGAAGCAGGTACTATGGAATTCCCTGCAACATCCGTTGCGCTCGCTATCCATATGGTATAAGTGCCGTCCCCGGTTGAAGATGTGAACTGGAACGTGGCCTTCCATGTCCTGGAGTCCGTCCATGAGCCTGAAAGGGTATAAGTGTTGTAAGGGGCCGTCTTGCCGAAAATAATGCCCGGCTGGATCCCTGTCGACATTGATTCATTAAATACGATGGTGAATGTGACCGTCTCTGCCTTGACCGGGCTTGCGGGGCTGAGGGTCACGGATTGAACAAGCGGAGCAGCGGTCCGAAGCGTGAAGCTGAACGAGGCCGTGCCCGAATTACCCAGGACGTCCACGGGATAGACAGTGACTGAATAGACCCCGTCCGGCAGCGAGGAGGAAGGAACAAATAGGAGATGGCCGTTCTGCACGGACCATGTGCCGCTTATTGCAGCGCCGGAGGAATTCTTGACTGTTGCTCCGTTCAGCGATCCCTGGAAGTCCACGGCCGAGTAATCGTCCGCCAGAACTATGTCGACAGTGCCTGCCTGGTTCGTATAGGCGCCGTTGGAAGGGGTCGATGAGATAATTTTCGGGGGTGTCGTGTCTCTAACCACTGTCACGTTAACGGACTGGCTCTGGTTGCCGGCTGCGTCTTTACAATAAAAAGTGAATGTATTACTGCCTTCATTCAGGTTTACCGGATAACTCCATAACACGTCGGCAAAGGCCGCCGTTGTCTGTATCCCGTTCACATATAGATATGAGTTCGCATCCTTCGAACCGGTGAGTGTAATTGTCAGGTTCTTCGTAGGCGATGTGAAAGAATTCACCGTGGGAGCGGAGGGCGGAGTGGTGTCGTAAATAATTGTTGCGGCTACCGGCCCGCTCACATTGCCTGCGGCATCTTTTGCTGTTGCGGTGATGATGTTCGCTCCCTGTGTGAAATTGGACGCTGCTGCGCTCCACGTTGTGGAGGTGGGATACGAGACGGCGCCTATGGTGGCTGTGTCGGATGTTACAAGGACCGCGGCCGTATCGGCACTCTTGCCTCCGGTTATGGTCTGGGAGGACTGGTTTGTGGGCGAGACAAAGCCGGTTATCGTCGGAGCGGGGGGAGCGATGGTGTCATAGGTAAATGTTATCTGTGCCGTGGAACCGTTGCCCAATGTGTCGGTAGGATAAACTGTAACCGTATAAGTTCCATCGACCAAGGGGCTTGAAGGAGTAAATATGACAGTGTCGCTGCCTGAGACCGCCCATGTCCCTGATATGCCCTGGCCGGAAGAGTCTTTCACAGATGCGCCGTTGACTGTCGAATTGAGGTCGATGCCGGAATAGTCATCTATGAGAGTTAACGACACCGATGATATTGCGGTATTGAACACCGCGTTGTTCTGAGGCGTCGATGTAGACACCCGAGGAGGAGTATTGTCGAAGATCACCGTGACAGAGATAGGATCGCTGTGATCGCCTCCGGCGTTTACGGCAACTACGTTCAGCGTGTTCGCTCCTGGCTGCAGGGAATAACTCGTCTGCCATGTTGTCAGGCTATCCAGCTGTACTGCCTCTGTCCCGCTGATGTCTATAGAAGTGTTTGCGGGCTTTGTTCCGGTAAGCGTTATGGTTTGCGAGGCCGTGGGGGAAGTCACAGGATCGACTGTCGGGGCGGCCTCATAAGCCGCTTGATAATTCGCAAGTATCTCGGCATCCGACAAGACGCGGTTATAAAGTGAGACCTCGTCGGTAAGGCCGGAGTACCGACTGGAGCTGCAGCAGTATTCGCCTCCGATCCAGAAATCCGCGCCTCCGTTTGCCTGAACCCATGTGGCGGCAAGGGTATTTTGGAGCTGGCCGTTTACGTAGATTTTCAGGGTTGTTCCATCAAATGTGCCGGCCACATGATACCATTGTCCCAAATTCGGGGTGACGCCGGAATATGCATAGTAACCTGGACTGTTCTGAACGCCATTATAAACCCACGTCACAAACTGGTTGTTGGAAAGTCCGATGGCATAATCAGACCAAGTCCCCGTGCCGCCGGCGATGGTCCTTCTTGCACCATTTCCCGTATTATTGACCTTCACCCATGCTTCTATGGAAAAAGCGTCGGTGGGGAATTTCCCGTAGAGGTTACCGATGGCCACATAACCGTTCACTCCGTCAAAGCTTCCTGCGTATGAGCCGACTTTTGCATCCGAGCTGAAGGTCGCTCCGTTATACGGGGTCCCGTTGTTGCCGGCGACCGAGGAATCGAGCCAGTTGTTTTCCATGTGCCAGAGCCCGATAAGTCCGCTTTGGTTGATCTTTATAACCTGTGACTTCGCTGTCTCGACGTTGCCGGCATTATCAGTCGAACGGTAATAGACGGTTGTAATGCCGTCTTTATTCAATACAAAAGAAGATGTGTATTGAGTCCATGTGGAGTCGTCAAAGCTGTATTCAGTTTTGGCAACTCCCGACCCGTTAGCTCCATCATCTGCCGCCAAGGTTACGGTCACAGGAGTTGAATACCAGCCGTCGCTTCCTAATGTCCCGCTGAGAGATATAGTGGTCACGGGAGGGGTTATGTCATGATTGGTGAACACGATCTGCTGCGTCCCCATATTGCCCAGGGCGTCAACGGGATATATAGTAACGGTATAGGTGTCCGGAGGGAACGGGTTATTCGGGGTGAAGATGATTGTCTTTGTCCCGGAGGTCGTCCAGGAACCGGGAATCGATTGACCTGCCGAGTTCTTTATGGTCGCATTGGCGGTGCTCCCGGAAAGATTGACGGCAGAATAGGTATCGACAAGATTGATACTGACATTACTGACGAGAAGTGCAGTATTGGAATTATTCGCCGGAGAGGAGCTTTCGATGACCGGCGGCGTATTGTCGTAAGTAACCGACACCATGACCGCCTGACTCTGCCTAAGTGAAGAATCTACAGCGGTAACACTCAATGAGTTTACTCCCGGTTGCAAACTATAATTGCCTTGCCACGTAGTTAGGCTGTCTATGGGCACTATCTCTGTTGAATTGACCTTTATCGAGGTGTTCGCAGACTTGGTTCCAGAAAGCGTTATCGTCTGGGAGGCGGTAGGGGACTGAACGGGATTTACCGTGGGCGGAGCTACATATTGAGAATTGAACTGCCCCTGAATCTCCGTTGCCGATAGCGCACGCTTGTAAAGTGAGACCTCGTCGATAAGGCCGTTAATTGGAGTTCCGCCTCCCATGAACAGTCCCATTCTCCATCTGTTGCCGGTTCCTGTATTGGGAACGGTTGACGGAATCCCGGAATTTGCAAGCATTCCATCAACGTAGACTCTAATCATATTCGTCGCAGGACCTTCATACACTCCCGCTACGTGATGCCAATTATTATCATCAACATGTACCCCGGAGTCGACCCCTCCAAAGCCGTATCCATTCCCAAACCATAGAGTCCCTCCTGAAGTTACCATTAAGTGGATATTAGTTCCTGGTGAAGAGTTTGCGGTCCCATAATGGAAGATACTTCTATCTGTCCCAGCGGTACTTGAAATCTTAATCCATGCCTCGATTGTCCTCGGTGAATTACCTGTTGGGAAACTTACTCCTGCACTGACTCCTTCAACATAACTATTAACTCCGTTAAAGCTCCCGGAATAAGTACCAGCCTTCTTATCGGTGCTAAAAGTTGCGCCATTGAAGGAATTGCCATGGTTACCATTTCCGGATGAATCCCCCCAATCACCGTCCATATGCCAGAGGCCGACAAGATCGGGATCGCCGGTATTGGCAGGCTGCGCCGCTATGCTTACAGGCTTGGCGTCTGTTTCGCCGTTGACGTCCGATGGCACGGATACGCTCACCGGTTTAGTGTCGATTTTTCCGTTCACATCTGAGGGTACTGCAACACTCACCGGTTTGGTATCTACTTCGCCGTTGACGTCCGACGGCACGGATACGCTCACAGGATAGGACGTTGTGTCCGCACGAAGGTTGCCGATCCCGGTGAAAAAAAGCACCGCAAAAGAGAGAATCAGACTATATAAGGGTCTAAATTTCATATATTCGCTTCATCAATCAATTCCATAATTTCGCTGTTTACGAACCATGTCGCTTAAGCGGTATTTCCCGGCCGCTTTCGGTGATGTAAATAACGCTTGAACCTCTGCCCATTGTTGTTTCAACCCTTATCTTGTCCACCCGCTCGCCCTCTGCATAGATCGGTCCGCCTTGTATGGCCGCCAGCTGAAACGTCACGGAGGCGGAAAGAGTCGAAGGATAAGCCAGTGAGATACTCGATTGGACCGTGGCTGTGGTCGACGAAGAGTCTGCACCAGTCAAAGTTCCCGTAACGCTTGAGACGCTTCCCTGCGCCGGATTCGTCTTGACGGTGACTACTGTGCCGACAGGGATATTGCTGGCTGTCACAATCACTGTGACCGGATTAGTCGTGTTATAAGGCAGCATAACATCCGGCGACGAAAAAGACCCCATCGGAGAGGCAGGAACATCTATTCCTCCGATCGATGTTATAGCAAGAGTCGGAAGGTTGTTCGGCACAACGGCAGTAGGATAGCCGATGCTCATGGGAGGATTTACCGAAGCAGTCCGCGTTGTGGTTGCATATTCCAAACGTACTCGACCCGAGCCGCCGGCGCCGCCAGCCGTCCAAGAAGATGGTCCACCCGCGCCGGCTGCTGCCGTAATGGCGCCGTTTCCTGCAAGGGTATTGCAAATAAGTCTTATGCTCCCACCGCTTCCACCACCACCACCTCCTCCATAACCATTATTTTCGCCGGTCGCACCGTTGCCACCATTGGCCGTAATCGATCCGCTGACGGTAATTGTCCCCGAGGAGGCTATGATTATCGAGCCCCCGCCCCCGCCCCCTGCGCCGCCTGCATATGTGGTAGTGCCTCCTCCGCCTCCTCCGCCGGAGCCCCCAATCGTTGGGAGTATCCTGTCATTACTGTAGGAAGGGCCCCCGGAGCCACCCGGATAAGGACTGTCGTAAGTAGTTCCCGCTGATCCGCCATAACCGAAGCCACCGCCGCCTCCCCCACCGGATAAATTATTCCGGTCAGATCTTGCTGTGCCGCCGCCTCCGCTTCCCGGCCCTTCTCCTCTTCGGCCATTCTGATAAGCCGTTCCTCCGCTCCCTCCGCCGTATCCGCCAGGTCCTCCAACGCCAGCATAAACGTTGCTTCCATTTGTGCCGTTTACACTGATAGTGCCGGCTATAGCGACATCTCCCGAGGCAAGGATGGTCACAGGGGTGTTTGTGGAGTTCTTACTGAATGTGACTGTAACCCCACTCGGGATATTCACAGTTGTGAAATTGAATACGCCGCTTTCCGGTATCTGTAAGACTGTATTTGCCGTCGGCTCAAAGGCCCCATCCTCGCCTGTGCTGCCGCTGTCAAAGGCCGCAAAGACATATGACTGAATGCCCAACAAGACCATCAAGGAAACTGCAAGAATAATCAAGCTCCTTTTCCCCTTCATAGTTCTTACCTCCTGTTCAATGCATTGCTATTGCTCATTTTCCCAAATACCATTTTGTCTCCCATATCTTCAACAACTCATCAAGTTCTATCCTTACGCCAGAAACATCAACCGAGACCTTTCCAAGCTCGCCAAGGGCGTTCAGGATGTCAGTGATATTGACCTGAGCGTCCGTCTTGGTGATCCCTGCATAATCCGTTATCAGGTCGATGTCCTTTATGGCATTGACAACATGCGAGGCGTCGCTGCCTGAGACAGAAAGTGCCTGCAAGTCGGTTATGATCTGATTCAGGAGACCAACAGAATTTATCCCAACGTTCATGGTGAGGCTATAATCGCCATAGAGCCTGTAATCGCCCTGATTTCTGTATCTGAGTTCCGTATCGGCCTCATATGCCCCTGCAATGTCCGGAAGCAGCAGCCAATAACCGAGATTCGTCTTCTCGCCGGCGCCCAAAGACAACTGCCACTGGATTGTATTGCCGCTCTGGGTGGCAGTCGGGTTGATCGTATCTGCGACGGCGTTTAAAGGTATCGTCTCCGCGACCTTTATATCGGCGGATTCTGAGGAGTTCTTGAGGGTTATCCTTATAGGCTCGTCTCCAAGCGCCCTTGTGAAACGTCCGAGCGGAGCGACATAATTGACAGAATTCGTTATCAGCCACGACACCTCATTCTGATCTCCTGAGTTCAGAAGGTCAAAGGCAAAGAGAATCACCTTGCCCCTTCCGTACTGATTCGAAACAACCACGGGATATGAGTTGTGCTTGTCCGCGACAGTTCCAAGACTTGCTGCCGACGAAGATGTAATTGTGGTCTTTACAGCCTTGCCGGTGCTTTGAAGAGTCATAGCCGGGAAGACCTGGCTTGCCGGGAAATCCACAACCAGGTTCGCGTTGGTGCTCATCCCGCTGAAATTCACTCCAAAGGCGTCCTGAAGCGAAGGGATTGTGTCAGGCAAGGTCTTTATAAAGACAAGCCCGTCCCCGTAATTGACGGCTTCCCTTACTTCGTCGACCAGCCCTGTTTCATTGAAATCGACCAGGACATATGTGTTATACCTGCCGCTTCTAAGGGCGTTCCTGAATTCATCATCCGTCTGCGGTATGTAGTAACTGATCCCTGACGCGGATAGTATCGCAGTGAGATTTGTTATGGCTGTCTGCACGGAAGGACTCGATCCCCACGCCCCGGCAAGCACAACGGGATCGTTTGAGACTTCCTTCGAAAGGGTTATAACGATTAAATCAACTGTGATATCATTTTCTGTCTCTTCGTTTCCGACGTTGTCAACTGCCTTATACCCTATGACGTGGGGACCTGCACTTGAAAGTGTAAATCCAGTAGTATAAGTGTTCCATCCTCCTCCGTCGATCTGATACAGGATGCTCTTCACTCCCGAGAGGTTGTCTGTCGCAGCGAGATAGAACACTGTGTTCGGCGACACGGTATTGGTGACACCCGGCGTCAATGGATCGCTTGCCGAGATTGTGGTAACGGGAGGAGTCTTGTCGAAAATAACCGTAAGCATCTTATCAGTTTCAACGTTCAGAACGTTATCGGTTGACCTGTATTTGATGACATGCTGTCCGTCTGGATAAGAGGCCAAAGTAAAGGGATCAGAATAGGTCGCATACGCGGCTCCGTCCACAGAATACTCAATCTTCTGCACGCCGCTGCCGGAATCCGTGGCAGTTACGGTTATCTGAGTAGCGGCGCCTATGAAAAGGTTGGTGTTCGCCGAATATTGCGGTGTTCCTACTGAGACGCTGCTTACAGGCGGAGTTGAGTCAAGTATGACCGTAAGCGACTTATCAGCTTCCACGTTCAGGACGTTGTCGGTCGACCTGTATTTGATTACATGCTGGCCATCAGGATAAGAGGACAGCGTGAAGGGACCGAAGTAAGTCGTATACGCGCCTCCATCCACAGAATACTCAATTGCCCTCACCCCGCTGCCTGAGTCTGTGGCAGTTATGATAATCGGTGTGCTACCACTTATATAAAGGTTTGTGTTCGACTGGTATTGCGGCGCCCCCACTGAGATGGTGCTTACTGGCGGTGTTGCATCAAGTATAACCGTCAAGGTCTTTTCAGATTCCAGATTGCCGACATTGTCGACGGACCTGTAATGGATGGTGTGCGCTCCGTCGCTGTAACTGCTGAGGGTAAACGGACCGGTGTATCTGACCCATGTCGTTTCACTATCGACCCTGTATTCGGAGTGATCGACGCCGGAAGCGTAATTCCCGGGGTCCACTGCCGCAAGTGTTATGGGAGTAACCGCGGAGACGAACACCGATGTTCCAATCTGGTAAAGAGGATTGCCGGCTGACCCTGTTGTCACAGGAGGTGTTGTGTCGAGGGTAACCGTGAGCGTTTTGTCCGGTTCCACATTAAGGACATTATCCGTTGAGCGGTACTTGATAGTGTGCTGTCCATCGGGATAAGAAGCCAGAGTGAAAGGACCGGAGTAAGTCGTATACGCGCCTCCATCCACAGAATACTCGGTCTTCTGCACTCCGCTGCCTGGGTCAGAGGCCGTTACGGTAATCTGCGTGTTGCCGCTTATATAAAGGTTGTTGTTCGCCGAATACTGCGGCGTACCCACGGTGGCTCTGCTTACTGGAGGAGTTGTGTCAAGTGTGACCGTAAGTGTCTTATCTGGCTCGACATTCATGACGTTGTCGGTTGACCTGTATTTGATGACATGCTGCCCGTCCGGATAAGAGGACAGAGTAAAGGGACCGGAGTACGCCGTGTATACGCCTCCATCCACAGAATACTCGGTCTTCTGCACGCCGCTGCCTGAGTCAGAGGCAGTTATGGTGATCTGAGTACCGGCGCTTATATAAAGGTTGTTGCTCGCCTGATATTGCGGTGTCCCTATGGTGATGCTGCTTACGGGTGGTGTTGCGTCAAGCACAACTGTCAATGTTCTTTCGGCCTCCAGATTGCCGACATTGTCTGCCGACCTGTAATAGAGGGCGTGCGTTCCGTCTCCGTAACTGCTAAGGTTGAGCGAAGCAGCGTACCTTGTCCATGTCGTTTCACTGTCGAGCCTGTATTCGGAGTGATCGACGCCGGAGGCGTAGTTTCCAGAATCAGCCGCTGTGAGGGTGATAGGTGTAGCTCCAGAGATAAACATCGAAGTCCCGTTTTGATAAGAAGGGTTGCCCGCGGATGCTGACGTCACGGGAGGGGTGAGGTCAACGACAAAGCTTGCCGAGGCAGGCGCGCTTGTGTTGCCGGCATTGTCGGTGGCCCTGAAGCCTATCGTGTGCGGCCCTTCAATGGAGGCAGTCCAGGTCGTCGTGTACTCTCCGGTTGAGGGGTCCGAGACGGAAAGGGGTTGCCAATCCCCGCCGTCGATCTGGTATTCCGCGTTGCCCACGCCGGACAAGGCGTCTGTTGCAAAGGCGATGAAGTCCACGCTAGCGCCATAAAAAGCTCCTGCTACGGGTTTTGAGATGGAAACAGCCGGCGGTGTCAGGTCCACAAGCAGCTTTGTGTCAGCAGCCGTTGAGTTGCCTGCCTCGTCCGTTGCCGTAACCTCTATCGCATCATCTCCCTCCGGGAGGTTGCTCAGGCTTGCAGTCCATGTTGTGGCCGAGGGATAGGTTACCGCGACTACGGTCGTCGGGGGACACGCAACAGTCACCTTCGCCCCGCATTCCACGGTCCCGGTCAGCACCTGAGTGTTCTTATCTGTAAGGCTAGATATAGAATCCAGCGTGACTGTCGGCGCCGTGGCATCGTAGACAATGTTTCTCTGTACCATTGTCTGATTTCCCGACTGGTCCGCCGCTGTTATGTTTATCTGGTAGGTCTTTTCCGTTACAAAGGTGACGGGCTGCGAGAATGCGCCGCCTGTTACAGCCGGCGTATAGGTATTGCCGTCCATTGTTATTGTGACGGCCGTCACCGAGGGGTCAACCTCTCCGGTTATGATCTGATTTGCCTGGTTTGTCCTGAGGTCCCGGGAAGGCGAGGTGAGGGAAAGCTCAGGCTTGAGACTGTCAAAGGTAACCGTCCTTTTCATCGATGAGGCATTGCCGGAAAGATCCGTCGCCGTCACCTCGATCGTGTTGATCCCGTTAAGGAGGGTTACCGACAAGGTGAAGCCGGTCCCGTCCATAGTTGCAGGGACCGGGGCCCCGCCGTTTATCGCTACAGTGACTGTAGTCCGTTCGTCCACAGCGCCTGTAACATTAATCGTCGGCTGTTTTGTCTCCATGTTGTCGGCCGGAGAGGATATTGTGATTGCCGGTCCGCCCGGGTAGAAATTGATCATCCTGGTGTCAGTGGCCTCATTGCCGACGAGGTCGGTCGCGGTCACACTCACAGTAGCCTCCTCGCAGAAATCCATCTTATAGCTGAAACTGCCGTCGGGGTTTACCGGTACGACAGTCCCGTTGATCGTAAGCTGCTGAACGCCTGTGTCGTCCGTCACGGTCCCCGATATGTTCAATGTCTGGTCGTTCGTCCGGCTGCCGTCGGAGAGGGTCGATATGGTAAGGGCAGGAGGCGTCTTGTCGATGATAAAATCCACTTCCTTCGTCGTAGTGTTTCCCGAGATGTCGCTTGCGACCACCTTGAGCGCATAATTGCCGCAGGCGCTGACAATCGTGAGATCGTACGGAGCTCCGTTCAGCGTGATCTGTTTGCTTGTGAGATTGGCGTCCTCGACGGTGACCGTAGGCTGCACGTCTGAGGGATAAATGGCCCCCTGGGTTACGCCGCCGATTGTGACCCTGGGCGGCACACTATCCACCGGAGTAGCCGAGACAACAACGCCGCCGCTTTCATTGCCGAAAACGTCCAGGGCCGCGATCCTCAGTTGACACAGCTGCCCGATCGGAAGGCCTGTTACTTCAGCTCCGGCGGCGAGGGGACTGTCGATCTCCTTAAGGAGAGTTTGAGAACCGGATGCGAGATATACCCGGTACCCTGCGGCATCAGAGGAAGACGAGGGAGTCCATGACAGCACTACCGTGCCGTTTTCATCTGCGGCCTTGTCCACCGCCGAGGCGTTTGTCACATCGAGCGGCGGCGTGTTTATGACAAGATCGACGGCAGTCCCGCAGAGCACGGATGTCCCCGGCGCAACTGATTGCGAAAGGACTTTATTAAGCGCATACGCTCCGTTGTGGTTGTCTATCTCCGATACGTTTCCCAAAAGCAGGTTTGCCCCCTGGAGGGCGGCCTGCGCGTCCACCTGAGAAAGGCCAAGCAGGCTTGGGACCGCTGCCATGCATCTGAGCTCCACCGAGGCGCCCGTATTGCTGTCAAGGGGATATTCGGTCCCAGCGTTAAGAAGCATGACGTCCGAAAGAGCGATGTCTATCTTGTCGGCCACAACGCCGGCGCCGACGGCGCAGAGGAACCTCGCCACTGTGCCGCCGCCCTGGGGAAGGATAGCGCCGCTCGTATGACCAAAGGTGAACAGGGCGGAGCCGTTATTGAACTGCTCGTTGTCGATGGCGAGAATACCATTTGGGCCTGCCGCGTTCCAGAAGAAATCGCCTATCCCGGAGCGGCTTGAGGTCGGAGGCCCTATCAATAAGGGGCTTGCCACTGATACGGCGTCCGAGGTCGCCTGACCGGTGTCGGAAACAGAGACGACAGAAGATCCCTGCGCGTTTACGTTCAACCTGAATTGTATTGCCCCGAGGCCTCCGGAAGGGATATTGTCCACAACTACATCTATATAGAAGGTCCCTCCCGGGGTCACCTGCGCTGAAGAGGGGACCACCTTTATGTCCGCAGCATGGGACAAGCTCTCGGTCAGGAACCACAGAGACACGGAGACACAGAGAAAAGCAAAAGAATAAACCAATACGTTCTTCATCAAAGATTTCACTCTTTTTTGCTCAGCGTCTCTGTGCCTCTGTGGTTTAATCTTCATGCCTTTTCCCGTTTCTTACTGGACATTTGTCTTTCCGTATTCGCTTGAGAATTTTGAGAAAGACCTGGCGTCAACCTTGCCTCCGGGATCGTCCACAAAATTGAAGTCGGGATTATAATTGGCGTCATCGGCGGATGTCCCGTATTGGCTCTTGAACAGGGCAAAATCCTGATCGTCCACATTGCCGTCAAGATTTATATCGGCGAAAAAGCCTTTGGCAGGCTCGGCTACATAGACCATATTTCCGTTCTGGGGGACCCTTCTGTAATGAGTGAGCGCGAGCAGTCCGGCTCCCCTGTAGACCATGAGAATTATTCTCTCTCCTCCTATGAGATTACGGCTCAGGCCGTCACTTCCAAAGAGGTTGTTCAGGTCCGCAATGCCTTCGGGCGCTGCAATACCCTCGCCGACAAAGGCACTGACCGGATAGGGAGAGCCGTCGGTCTGCAGGACTATAAGATCGCCGAGCCCCGGTGTTGCATCCGTATCAGAAGGCCGTATGTAGACCGAAAAGGGGACAAGGTCATTGGAGAACCCGGCCGCCGGGCCGCTTGAATAGTTATAAGGAACGACTGCCGATGCCGTCACAACCTGATACAGGGGCGAGTAGGCTATGTTCGAAGGATTCGAAGGATCCGTGGTCACGGTCCTTACATAGTAATTGGTTGATGCGCTCAGTCCCGAGACCATTACCTTCATTATCCCTTTGTTAGTCGCCGCCTGGACTGTACCCTGACTCGCTGCAGGCATGGGCGTAATAGAAACCGTATCCGTGATCTGATTCGTCATTGCGCTGTCGGAATAAACCTCCACTGAAGGCTGAGCGGCGATATCGGTCATCCAGACCACCGAGAAAGAGCATGGAGTAACGTCGGTTATCCGGACGCTGTTTGTGTCAGGGACTGCAAAAGTCTCTGCAGAAAATCCCAGAAGCAAGAATAACCACAGAGGCACTGAGACACAGAGGGTAAACGCTGTTTCTTTCAAACGATTATAATAAGTCCCTTTGCTTTTCTCTGTGACCCTGTGTCTCTGTGGTTTAATGTTCATTTCTTTCCTTATTTCCCCGGACATGTCGGGCAGCTCCCTTTCAGCCCAGCCGGCTTCTTGTCGTTGCCGGCAAACACGGCGTATCCTCCGATAAGGTATCTGACGTCTTCCTTGACTTCGCGGGCTATTTTTACGGCAACAGAAGCTGCGTCAACGGAGGCCGAAGTCAAAAGGATGATCGTCTCATGCTTCTTTAATCTTTCAGAAAGGCTGCCGCCCTCCGATTTCTTTATCATTGCTTTCAGTTTGCCCGCCCTCTCGGCTATGTCCTTTCCCGGGACACCCTCGCTGTTTGGCATCTTTTCTTTTTCCCTCTCGGGAACGTCTCTGAGGTCGAGTATCCTTAATGCTATGTTGTTTTCGATCGCCCACTTGAGCTCATCCCGGGTAACTCCCCTGACCACGGGCTTTTTCTCAACCACGGGGAATCCCTCAAGCCTCCAGAGGACTATGCCCCCATTGAGGACATACACCTTCTCATATCCCTCTTTGACAAGCTCATCCGCTGCCTCCCGCGAAATTCTTTGCCCGAGATAATCGTCCACAAGCACAATCGTCTTGTTCCTCGGTAATCCCCTGTGCTGCAGGAAAGAGGCCGGGATATTGACCGAACCCTCGATATGCTCCGAATCGTATGCGCTTGAGCCTCTGAGGTCTATCAGCCACAGGGCGCTGCCTTCCTTGAGCATATTCCGCACCGATCCTCCCTCTATCCACTTCCAGCCGATTCCGTCTGAAGAAAGAGCCGCAACCGGGATAAGAAGAACAAATGCGGCAATGAACGCAAAACATCTTAGGGCCCCGGAAGCAGGCCTTTTCGGCGAAGACTTTATTTTGGAGTCCCTTAAGGCTTCCACTGGTCCACCCTGTTTACCATCGTGATGATCAGACCGTCTCCCTGACGTATGACGAAATTGACGCCGACCGCCTCCTTGCCCGACGAAGTTACTCTGACGGCCGCAGTTTCCCACAATCCTGTCTGGTTGTTGAACCTCCGCACGCTCTGGATATTGTCAAGGCCTACTGACTGAAGCAGAGCATAAGCCGTGTATCCGCTGGGAGGCGTAAGCATGCCGATGTAATTAAGGCCCGGCATCAGTGTATAGGACGAAGTCTCGCCGCTGTCGCCGATATCCAAGACGCCGCCGCCTGAAGCGTAGAGGCCGATCCCCATGCCCTTAGAAAGCGCCACGTCGTTTGGCGGAGATTCTATGAACACTCCGTTCAGACTGTCGTAGGTGACGACTTTCTGTATGCCTATTCCATTGGGGTTGGCCGCTATAAGGTCCGAGGCGCTCGAATACCGAATCGCAAGCCTGTCTCCGACCGCCACGAGGTTGAAGCCCGGCTTGATCACAGCCTGAATGGGGAGCTCCTCTATGTTGAAGTTCGCCCAGTATATCTGGAAGACGCCGTCCCTGTTGTCCTGCCACGCTAATACCCCCGCATCTAATGCGGGAGCTTCGTGTCCTGATGTATCCGTTGTAAGCTTTTCACCCGCTCCTGTGGTTATATCGTAAAAGGCGAGGTTCGGAGCATTAGCGCCGGTCTCGTAGTCCGTATACACGATTATGTTATTTGAAACGGCGGACTGCGAATGGTCTCCCGTGCCGTAGGTAACCCTCATCTCGCTTGTGGACGGGGTCGAGAAATAAATATCTCTTTGGTTGTTCCTCTGGTCCGTCCATGCTATGGTGTTGCCCGAGATCGCCGGGAATGTCTTGTTATAGATGCCGAAGGTATACCGCGTCTCTATCCTTGAAATCAGATCATATTCGTATACATCGCCCAGACCGTTCCTGTAATCCTCCCATACGAGGGTGTTTCCGGATATGGCGGGATGCATCTGGTCCCTTTCATGGTTTGTGACCTGTATCTTTTCTTGGGTAGAGAGATTGTAGGCATAGATGTCCCAGTTCCCGGCTCTGTCGTCCTGCCATGCGACCCAGTCTCCGGATATGACCGGCATTTCTTGGTTGCCCGGATCATTACAGATAACGAACTCCTGTCCTTTCGATAGATCGTAGCCGTAGATGTCCCAGTCGCCGTTTCGGTTGTCCTGCCAGACAATGATATTGCCGCTTATGGAAGGCCGCATATGGTCTGACGCGGTGTTGGTTATCGCGGTCGAGCTGCCGCCCGTTACGTCTTTAAGATAGATGTTCCAGTTGCCGTTCCTCTGGTCCTGCCAGACTACTTTGGTTCCGGAGACCTTCGGATACATCTGCGCCGCGGATAAATTGGGGTCGAGGGCGTTTCCCTTAAACCAGTCCGATACGGTGACAGTCACATCAGAGGAAGACGTATGGCTTGTGGCGCCCCCGTCCAGGCCGTCCGTCACCCTCAGCCTTGCGGTATACACACCCGCGGGAACAAGCACTCCATTCTTATCTTTGCCGTCCCAGGAGACACTCGCCTGAACTCCCGAAACAACGGCCGTCTGTATAGTCTTCACGATGTTGGCCTCGGCGAAAGTGGCGCCGGTCGCAATGTCTATAGTCGACTGAAGATTGCTGATATCGCTCGTCGCGGTCATCGTAAAGTTCATGCTTCTGGTTGCGGCCACGCCGGCAGGGGCGCGGGGAGTGAATGTGGCGGGCACGGCCTGAAACGATACGATATTAGGGGCTGCGCTGACCACATAAAAATAGGTTGTCCTGACAACTTCCTTGTTGCCGGCCCTGTCGATGCTGTAATAATCGAGCTCTGCATTGCCGGGATTGGTGATGCTCATCGGAAATGCTGGTACAAAGTCAGTGTCCGCTCCTACGAGCTTCTTCAGCACACTCGCCACCCCGCTTCCGCCGGGGTTGTCGGTGGCGGTGAAGATTATCTTCGTGTCCGGGGTGATGTAAACGGGGTTCGTCCCCTCATACGGTCCGTTATAAACAAGGGTCGTGACCGGGGGGATGGTGTCCTGCACCGGCTGCGCATATACGAGCGTATAAGTCCCGGGAGCGCTTCCGTCCATCCTGTAATCGAGGAGGTTAAGCGTAAACGTCTGCTGGTAATTGCTATCGAAGCCCTCAGCTATCCAGAAGTTGTTAGGATCGAGATGCACTCCGTCGGACCTTACGACATCCTGCAGCTTCAGCAACCCCATGGCCGGATCAGGGAGCCTCGCATACACCCAGCCGCTGTCCCCCGTGGCAACCTGCATGGTCACATTCGGCTGCTGCGGAGTCGGAGGGCTCGGGGCCGACGTCACCGCCACAACCGTAACCGGAGATACGGAGTCGTCTATGTTGGTCGAGCCGTTTGGGATTTCTGATTCGAATATCTTGTTCGGAAGGTGATCGGGACTATTAACAGTGTCTGCAAGGAAATCGAGGCGGTTGTCCCTGCCCGGAAGATTCACTCTGACCCTGTGCACGAGATAATAGGCGTTTGTCTGTTTTATGATTGAAGTGAGCTCTCCTCCCAGGTCCGAGGCGTGAGAAAATGTCACGTCGAAGCCGATGAAGTGCCCGCTTAAGGTAGATATCATCTCCCAGTAAGCGGTTGCGATCTGGCTGCTCGCAAGAGTCCCGATATCGACAGTGAGGGAGGGGGACACCGCGCTGTCGTTCACAGAGGCGCCGAGGAGCCTGAAATCCACCAGGAGGCCCTGCTTGTTATCCACTATCTTCGGCTGGGCCGAGTCTATCTTCAGTTTGTTCGCGGTCCCGTATCCAACATTCGCCACCCTGACGGCAAGGGGAAAAGGCTGGGGAGGCTCCACCTGGGAGGTGAACGGGTTATCGCCGATGACCTCATAAGGCATGAAATAATCCAGTATCAGCTGGGCCTGCGGCTCCACGGTTATCTTGTCGGGATTAACGGAGACTGTCTCGTTATTCCCGCCGACTGTGTAGGTCAGTGTTGCGCCCACCCAGTAAAGGACTCCGGCCGGATCGCTGCCGCCTGCGCCCGGTGAGGGTATGATGAGCCAGTGTATCTCTCCCGTGGTTGCCGCCGCCACCGTGCCTGTGCCGTCCACCGCGCCAACATTGGTTGCCGAGACAACTCTCGTATAAAAGAGGCCGCTCTTGTCGTTGCCGTCAGTGTCCTTTATGTTTAAATCCACACGTATGTTTGTGAGGTCCTTGTCCGGGACGTTGTTTGTAATGACCATCTTGGCGTCAAAGGCTATTCTTTCGAGGGTGAGCTGTTGAGGTATCTGGATGCTTACTGTGGAGCAGACCGCCCATGAAATGGAAGGCGCAAGCAGGAGCATGAGAATAAATAGAGAGCTCCAAACCTTAAGCTTCATAATCTCTCACCGTATAATCTTTCCAGGAGGGGGCCTATGTCTTTATGAAGGAGATCGGCTCCGGGCACGTTTACCATATAAGAGAAGGCTATCTTGCTCTTGTCTTCTCTTTCCAGGTATCCGGCGATGCACGAGGCGTCTCTCAACTGTCCGGTTTTTGCCCTGATATGTTCGTTCTTGTAGCTGATGTCTTTGAGGGTCCCGTCTATGCCGGCTCTGGGAAGGCTCTCATAAAAAGCATTGAACCAGGGTTTCTTTGAGATAGCTTCCAGGAAGACGGCCATCCACCCGGATGTAATGCGGTCTTCATGAGAGAGCCCGCTGCCGTCTTCGAGGACTATATCTTTTGAGGAGAGTCCTATGTTCCTTAAGAACTCTCTGACGGCCATGAGGCCCTTTTCTGTTGTGCCGGGGGCGCCGAATCTTTTCGCTCCGATTAAGAGAAGGAGATTGTCGGCAACTACGTTGAGGCTGTTTCTGTTTGTGTCCCTGGCGATTTCTGGAAGGGCTTCTGATTTTATGGTGAGGATATCTTCCGCTTCGGCGGGGGTCTTCCCTCTTAATATTTTTCCTTCGAAGCTGATGCCTTTTTTCTTTAGGAGGGTCTTAAGCGTCAAGGCGGCATATGCGGAAGGGTCTTTGAGGGGGAACCGTTTTCTTATGACGGTCGAATCGGACAGCCTCCCTCTCACCTCATAGGTGAGGTCGTCGATCTGGCGTATGGAGGGCACTCCGTCATTAGTGAAAATGACTTTGACCGCTTCGTTGGAAGGCTCTATCCGGACGTTGTTCGGCGGTCTGCCAAGCACCGTTACTGAAACGGTATGAAGGTCAAGTCCAAGGGCTCCCGGCAAAGAATATGCTGGGCCTTGATAATCATGCTTCCATCCTGTTGTTTCAAAGAGCGAGTCATCGTCAACCATGTCCCCGGCGATCTCTTTTATCCCTTTGGAACGGATTTCTTCTACAGCCATCTCCAAGTCCTTTTCGGAAAGGAAGGCGTTGCCTGAACCTTTAATATAAAGATTGCCCCTGAGCTTGCCGTTGGAAATTGTCCCGTCATGGGCGATTATCGTGTCCATTGATATCTTTTCTTCGCTGTTAAGGTCCATTGCGGCGGCTATGATAAGGAGTTTTTCGAGGGAGCCGGGTATCAGGGGGACATCAACCGAGTTGCCTGCATTCATAATCTGCTTTCTCGTGTTGATGTCGACAGCTGAAAAGGACCATTTTGCATTGGACGGAAGCGGTGATTTCAGGAAATCTTCAAAAAGGATTCTGTTTACTGAAAGCGTCGTATCGACTGATCCTGCTTGGGCGACAAAGGGTCGCAGTAAGAACAAGGCTAATAAGATATAAATACCTGAGGGCAACCTTCCACGCATTTTACTGACGCCCCTCCTGAAGGTCTAAAGTTTCGTCTTTTTTAAAAACGGTTGATGTTACTTTCCCCTGCGATTAAGAAATGTTAATCAAACCCAAAATTATTGTCTATACCTCTATGGACCTATATTGCTTTTATGTAGACCTATATTGCACAAAAAGCGATTGTTTCTTTAAATAAACCTATCAGTGTATCTTATTTTCCCGTTTTATCTGCTCTATTCCCCGGCAAGAAAGTCAGCTCATTCCTCAGGTCACTTCTTACTTTTGAGGCAGGATTTCCGGTATTCGGCAGGTGTCATTTTGTAGACTTTTCTGAAGACAAGGTTGAAATAACGAATGCATCCGAATCCCACACAACGGACTATGTCCGACACCTTTAGGTCGGAAGTCCTGAGCAATGCGGCCCCTTTCTCCGCTCTGACTTTGCCGATATACGACATGCAGGTCATTCCATGTCTCTTCTTATATTCGCGGCAGAAGTGAGATTTGTTCATGTGCGCCATGCGTGCGAGGTTATCGAGTGTCAGTCTCTCCGAATACCTGTTGTTGATATGCTCTGCCACGCCATCCATCAGGAAGTCCTTTCTGTTCTCCGGGCTTGCGAACTCCGTCTTTATCTGCCGTTTTTGCTCTCCAAATATCTCCGACAAACACAGCATAAGGTGAGAGAGCCTGAAAGGCTTTTTGATGTAGCCCGTTACTCCCGTCCAGATTGCGTTTATCGCAAGGTCCTCGCTGCCATAGCCCGTCATTATTATTATCGGCAGCACCGGCCTGTCTTTCTTGATTGTCTTGGATAATTCGAGTCCGTCCCCGTCAGGCAAGTTATAGTCGATAAGGGCAAGATCAATGCGGTTGCTGCTCTGTTTGATTGCCTCGGAAAATCCTTCTGCCGGCAATACAAAGTATTTCGTCTCGAGGGCGTCTTTTATCATCTCCCTCACCGGCGCATCATCTTCCACAAGAAGAACTGATTTCTTCTCCATCGCTCCTCCCCGTACGATACGATAATGCCTATCGGCAATAATCGGTTTTCATAATACCCACGTGTCGCTTCACAGTCAATACCCAGATATGGGTATTTTTGGGTGACAAGCTAAATGGGACGATCTTCAACGGCCAAGTTGTTCTGTGACGATGAAGATTGATAGACAGAGTGGAATTCCGTTTATAGTCCGCAAGATGGAAAGGGCTATCAGGCGAGAAATACCGAGACAAAGCCGCAATTTTCTCTATCACTCACTTCGGAGATGTACTGGATGTACATCTCGTCATGCCTTCCGACCAAGGACGGCATGTTAGTACCAGAAAGTGTAACTGTCTCAAATTTGCATCAGTGTAGATAAATCGGTGCTATACGTAAACGCTGCCGCACACAGAATTGGTGGCGGTGCAGGGAATCGAACCCCGGACACTGCGGATATGAGCCGCATGCTCTAACCGACTGAGCTACACCGCCTCTGCCGGACATGAAATTATAACAGAACTTGCAAAAATTTTCTTGACAAACCCGGTCAATTTGCTATATTATTCCTATTCAACAAGGAGTGATTCGCTCCTAACGTTTCATTGAAGGAGGGTAGGGAATTGTATGCTTTAGGGACCCATCTTTTGGTGGAATTAAGGGACTGCAACCCCGCAATCCTGAGGAGTCTTGAGAACGTCAGAGACGCATTGGTATCCGCAGCTAAGGAAGCAAAGGCCACAATCATCGATATATCCTTCCATGAATTTAATCCCTTCGGCATCAGCGGCATGGTAGTGATCGCAGAGTCTCATCTTTCGATCCACACATGGCCCGAATACAATTACGCCGCTGTCGACATCTTCACCTGTGGCGATGTTATCAAGCCCGAGGTGGCCGCTGCATCGATCATTGAGCGCTTCGAAAGCAAGAGTCCGTCGATGGTGGAAATGAAGAGAGGGATCCTCTCGCACGAAAACGTGAAGCTTCCGCACAAGGTCTCCCCCTCTGTGCTGGAACCGGTCGTTTAGAGGCTATTACTCTTTTTTGTCGGAGAGCGCGGCTATGCCGGGGAGCTCCTTGCCCTCGAGCAGCTGGAGCGACGCGCCGCCTCCGGTAGATATGAAAGAAATGGAGTCCGAGACCCCAGCCTTGTGCACCGCAAGGTCGGTGTCTCCGCCTCCTGCGATCGTCAGGGCATAGGCGTCCGCCACCGAGTGCGCGATAGCAAAGGTGCCGCGCGAAAACGCATCGAGCTCAAAGACCCCCATCGGCCCGTTCCATATGACGGTCTTGGCGTCCTGGATCGCCTCGGAGAAGAGCTTCACCGAGGCAGGCCCTATGTCCAGCGCAAGCCATCCCCTCGGTATCTCCTGGGTCGTCACTATCTTGGTCTCGACGCCCGGCTCCATGCTCTGGGCGATCACGCAGTCCACCGGAAGATAAAACTTCACATTGTTCTTTATGAGCTTCTCCCTCAGGCTGTTGGCGAAGTCCAGCATCTCGGCCTCCACCAGGGAGTTGCCGATCTCGTATCCCATCGCCTTTATGAAGGTGAAGGCCATCCCGCCTCCTACGACGACCTTGTCCACCTTGTCCACAAGGTTTTCGAGAACGCCTATCTTGCCGGAGACCTTTGCCCCCCCGAGTATCGCCACGAACGGCCTCACCGGGTTCATCACAACGCCCTTGAGGTATTCTATCTCCTTCTTCAGGAGGAAGCCGGCGGCGGAGGGGATAAGCTTCGGGATGCCTACGATGGAGGCATGCGCACGGTGCGCCGCCCCGAAGGCGTCGTTCACATAATAGTCCGCAAGCTTAGAAAGCGACTTTGCAAATTCCTCGTCGTTCTTCTCCTCGCCCGGATGGAACCTGAGGTTTTCGAGAAGGAGCACGTCTCCGTTCTTCATTTTCGACACGACGTTTTCGACCTGCTGCCCCACGCAGTCCTCGGTAAAGATCACGTCTTTATCGAGCAGCCTCTGCAGCCTCTTGGCCACTGGGGCAAGGCTCGCCCTCGGACTCACCTTTCCCTTAGGCCTGCCGAGGTGCGAGGCGAGGACGACCTTCGCGCCTTCGTCGATGGCGTAGTTGATCGTCGGAAGCGCAGAGCGTATCCTGCGGTCATCCGTGATCTTGAGGTTCTCGTCGAGGGGCACGTTGAAATCGACCCTGATGAAGACCCTCTTGCCCTTTATGTCGAGGTCCTCTATGGTAAGCTTGTTCAGTATGTCGCTCACGGGAGCGGGGTTCCCATTCTTCCTGATCATGGCCTGGTCACCTCACTTCGTCAGATAGAGGATCAGGTCGCGGATGCGGCTGCTGTAGCCCCATTCATTGTCGTACCAGGAGATGACCTTGACCATCCTTCCCTCGATCACCTTTGTCAGGAATGAATCGACAATGGAGGAATGGTCGTTGCCGTTGAGGTCACTCGAAACGAGCGGCTCATCCGAGTATTCGAGAATGCCCTTCATCGGGCCTTCGGCCGCCTTCTTCAGGGCGCTGTTTACTTCCTCTGCGGTGGCGTCTTTCGCAAGCTCCGCGACAAGGTCGATGACCGAGACGTTGGGGGTCGGCACCCTTATCGCCATGCCGTCCAGCTTCCCCTTCAGCTCAGGAAGCACAAGCCCGACCGCCTTAGCGGCGCCGGTGGTGGTGGGGATCATGTTCACGGCCGCGGCCCTGGCCCTCCTCAGGTCCTTGTGCGGAAGATCGAGGATCCTCTGGTCGTTTGTATAGGAGTGGATCGTCGTCATAAGGCCCTTCAGGATCCCGAACTGGGTGTTAAGGACCTTTGCCACAGGGGCGAGGCAGTTAGTGGTGCAGGAGGCATTGGAAATGATCCTGTGCTTTTTCGGATCGAGCGTCTCCTCGTTGACTCCCATGCAGACTGTAACGTCCGGCTCCTTCGCAGGGGCCGAGATGATGACCCACTTTGCGCCTGCCTCCAGGTGTTTTGACGCGCCGGCCCTGTCGGTGAACCTGCCGGTGGCTTCGAGCACAACGTCCGCGCCGAGTTCCTTCCAGGGGAGCGTCCCGGGGTCCGTCTTCGCCAGGATCTTTATCTCTTTGCCGCCCACTATGATGCTGTTGTCCGTCGCCTTTACATCGGCGTCGAATATGCCGTGGACGGAATCATACTTCAGGAGGTGTCCGAGCGTCTTTGAGTCCGTGAGGTCGTTGATGGCGACGATGTCGATGCCCTTCGTCTTATTGCAAGTCCTTAGAAAATTCCTGCCGATCCTTCCAAAACCGTTGATGCCTACTTTCACTGCCATTTGATCCTCCTTGTATCTGATAATTAAGGTATTAAATCAAGCCGCGTATTGCTTCGCCCTTTCAGCCCCTGAAACTGTTTATTACGAACCCGGTCATGATCTTGGGATAAAAATAGGTCGACTTCGGCGGCATCCTCAGAGAGGAGAGGGCCACCTTCTCGACGTCCTCGACCTTCGTGGGGTTCAGGAAGAAGGCGGCGTCGAACCCGCCGCCGCTGACCAGCCCCTTTGCCCTGACCGGGTCCATCTCATAACAGATGTCGGAGACCTTCAGGATATTCTTTAGTATCAGTTCGTGCAGTATGGTCACATCCAGGTTCTTCATCACCGGATGTATATCTTTCAGGCCGACGCCCCTATATGCCAGGAGGAACTGCCTTCCTCCCCTGCCGAGATAAAGACCGAAGGTTTGCGGCCTGCCTTTTATAGCCTCAATTATATCACCATCGTCCGGCATTGTCTTCATGTCGAAGTGTTCCGAAAGAAGGTCGAGTATGTCTTCCTGCGTGTGCCTTATCGCTCTGTGCGCGGGGAGTATTGTCAGGCCGCCGTCGGAAATATTGGCCAGGAACATCAGTACATAGTTGAAAGGCTCCTGACCGGTGGAAGAGCCGGCCTTCGCCTTCAGCGTCCTCTGGTATTCAAGCGCGGTCTCGTATCTGTGGTGGCCGTCGGCGATGTAGATCGCCTTGTCCGAGAGGTCAGCCGCGATCGCGGCTATGTCGCTGTCGTTGTCGATCTGCCAGAGTCTGTGGATTGAACCGTCGGGGTCCTCCGCCTCCATGGAAGGGCCGGAGCCCGCGGCCCTTTCAACCACCTTTGAGGCGGTCCTCTCGTGGCTGTTATAAAGCGAAAAAATCGGGCTTGTATTCGCCTCGCAGGAGGTCATCAGCCTAAGCCTGTCCGCCTTGGGCTTCGAGTGGGTTTCTTCATGGGGATATACACCCTCGCCGAGCTCCACGAGTCTCACGAGGCCGAAGAACCCCCTGAGCCTTCTGGGTTCTCCGCCGATCTTATAAGCGACTTCATAGGCGTAGAAGCAGGGCTTTGAGGATTTCGTCAATATACTTTCGGAAAGCCAGGTCCTGAGATAAGCGGCCGCCCTGAGATATTTGTTCTCCTTCTCGTTATCGCCCGCAAGCTCCTTCCCGGAATCTATCCGGACGATATTGTAGGGGCTCTTTGCATAAAGCGCCTCCCTCATCTCGGGCGTGATGATGTCGTACGGAGGGGCGGCAACGTCGTCTCCCGACACCTTCGCGGTATTGTATAAGATTCCCCTGAAGGGGATGACCCCGGCCATTTTGCTCCTTTTCGCAAAAAGGTGCAACCCTTGCGGATTGCCTAAAGAAATCTGCGCGAGAACTGAGTTAACGAGAAAAAAACGAAATATATTAGCACGCTTATCCGCCTAATTTCAATCGGGCTGACAGGCTTTATGAGCTGCCGCACAAGCTTCTTCCCCTCTATGCTATCATGAGTAATCGTGCTGAATTTCGAGGTTCTTGAGGAAGACGGCGCTTCGCGTACGGGCGCCCTGAGGATGATGCGGGGCAATGTCCATACACCTGCTTTTATGCCCGTGGGCACCAATGCCACTGTGAAGGCCATGTCGCCGGACGAATTGAAGGAGATCGGGGCCGAGATAGTCCTCGGCAACGCCTATCACCTCTATCTGAGACCCGGACACGAGATAATCAGGTCGGTGGGAGGTCTGCACAGGTTCATGAACTGGGACAGGCCTATACTCACCGACAGCGGCGGATTTCAGGTCTACAGCCTCTCTGCCCTGAGGACGATCGAGGAAGGGGGTGTCCGCTTCAAGTCCCACGTGGACGGCTCCATGCACTTCATAGGACCGGCCGAGGCGATGGAGATCCAGGCCGCGCTCGGTTCGGACATAGCCATGGTCTTCGACGATTGCACGCCCTATCCGGCCGAATATGATTATGCCCTTAATTCGCTCAGGACCACTCTTTCGTGGGCAAGGATGTGCAAGGAACACCATGACACGGAGACACAGAGACGAGGAGACACTGGGACACGGAAAGATGATAATATGCTCAACTCGCCGTCTCGCAGCGTCACCGCGTCACCGCGTCAGGCATTGTTCGGAATAGTGCAGGGCTCCACTTACAGGGACCTGCGCAGAATGAGTATCGAGGGGCTCCTCGAAATAGGCTTTGACGGATATGCGGTCGGAGGTCTGAGCGTGGGGGAACCGAAGGAGATCATGCACGAAATGATCAGATTCATCGGGCCCCTTTTGCCCGGGGAAAGGCCCAGATACCTCATGGGGATAGGCGATCTCCTGGACGTCCTGGTGGCGGTGGAGGCGGGCTTCGATATGTTCGACTGCGTGATGCCGACAAGGAACGCGAGAAACGGCACACTCTTTACGAGCTTCGGGAGGGTAAGCATAAAGCGCACCGAATATAAGGCTGACGAAGGTCCCCTCGACCCGGAATGCGGGTGTTATACCTGCAGGAATTTTTCGAGGGCATATCTGAGACATATGTTCCTGACGAAAGAGATATTGTCCATGCGGCTTAATACGGTCCACAACCTCTATTTCTATCTTGATTTCTTCAGGAGAATGAGAGAGGCGATCGGCAGAGGGGAGTTCCGGGACTTCAAGAGAAGCTGCGAGGCAATACCGTGGAATGAACCGGACCCGTGAATAACCGGAGGACCGCTAACGATATGGGCAGGCGCGGGACAGACTTTCTTGAACGTGTTTTGGATTACGAAAGAAGAGAATAATCCATTTCGCCGATGTTTCTTAAAACCATGTCCGCCCCGCACTTAAGAAGTGCTTCGTACGGATACGGTCCCGTGGCTATTGCGACTGCGTATGCGCCGTGGATCTTCGCGCACTCGACATCGCGGGGAGTGTCTCCGATGACGATACAGTCCCTGTATTCGATTTCATTATTGTAAAGGCGGCTGAACCTTTCGGCGGCAACAGGAAGGAGCTTGTTCCTGTCCTCATTGTCATTGCCGAAAGCGCCCAGAGGGAAATAGGGGTTAAGGCCGAAAGAGCCGAGCTTTATCCTTGCGCCCTGCTCTATATTGCCAGTGAGAAGACCGAGGAAGACCTCGTCCTTTTCCTTCAGGATATCGAGCGATTCCCTTATGCCGGGCTTCAAGCGCTTTAACGGGTTTTCTATCTCTGTCCTGAGACTCCGGATATAGGCGTCGCGGAGAAGACCGACATTCCCGTTCTCCGAATCAATCCCGTGCCTGATCAGGCCCTCCTTCATGATCTGGATGTCCGTCTTTCCCGCCATACTGATCCCCTGAAATGCCCGCGGGACAGAAAAGACCTCTGCGAAGGCAAGGTCCATCGACCTTGTCCCCGCGCCGCCTGAATCCATCAGCGTGCCGTCTATGTCAAAAAGAATAAGCTTCATTTCTTTCTCAATTATTAACTGTCTCATAATAGTCTGTACTTCATAGTCGTCATTCCCGCGAAGGCGGGAATCCAGGTTGAGAAGCATGGATGCTCGACTAAGGACCTCGGGCATGACGGTCGAAAGCCAAAAGTCTGTAAATATTATTTTGAGACTGTTAATATCTTACCAGTTAATCGTCTCGGAACTCAAAAATCTGCCCTTTCGCTCTCCGCCGCGGCTTTGCGGCCGCCGTTTTAAGGTTCAGGGCCCAACCCATACTATCATCCATGAAATGTGGGCAGGTGCGGCTCAGAACTTGAGGTTCGCCATGTCTTTTTGATTGACCGATGTTGTACTATAGATATAGTAGGGCTTTTTTTCTGAGGCCCATAGTTAGCGACGAAATCCATGCGAGGGGAACTGAGGCCCGGCCCCGGCACTTCCGGAGACCGTGCGGAGGAAGAGAGAGCATTGGACGTTGAAACTGATTGCAAGTCGCTCAGGTGCTCGAACGTGGAGATTTCGGCTGATGAAATTACCGAGTTCAACGGCAAACGGGCCGTCTCAAGAGTCCAGAGAAAACATATCCGGCATATCAAACTCTCTTACGATACAAACGTAAAGACCCCCTTTCTTCATTTCTTTATGGGCTTCACCCTGACGACGCTAGGGATAATCGGCCTGACCACTTTTATTATCGCCGCGGCAGGAGAGGGAAGGTTCCTTCAGCGGGAATCAGGGCGTCTGGTCCTGCCATTGGTCCCGATGGTGCTGTGGGTGATGATAGGCCTCGGTTTCTGGCTGTTGATGAGGGTCTTTCGCGCGCGATACCATTTTGTGGTCGATACGGAAGAAGGGGAACGGAAGATCTTTTTTGAAAAAGCTGCGGATGTCCGGGAGATCCAGCAGCTAGTACGAAGGGCAAGACTCTCTTTTGGATATGAGATAGAATGCTCTATACTCGAAAAGATGCAGGCACTTTCGTGAGCTCCTGAACCGGTCAGCGGGCGAATATGGTAAGAACAGCTTCCTTACGATAAAGAACCCTGCTTTCGGCAGGGTTCTTATTTATACTAAGATCCGGGAGCGGGCATTGTGTCACCCTGAAAGAAATTCAGGGTGACACACAAGACCGTAACAGGTCCCCGAGGCTTGCTCCCCTAAGCGCCGTCCACAAACTCTTTTGCAGCCTCGGCTGCCTCCCGGTCCACGACCTCGTCTTTCCTGGCCACTGAGAAGAGGGCCGCGAGAAGGTTGAGGAGGATCAGAACTCCCATCACAACAAAGAAGCCCCGCATAAATGCGCTGTCTTTGATACTAACCGGAATGTTGCTGTTTTTGAACACATGCTCGACACCCGGATATCCCCTTTGAGCAAGGTATTTATGCTCGAGGGTAGTGAATATAACTCCCGATATGTCCACCCCGAAGATAAGCCCGAGGGAACGCATCATGTTCAGGACGCCTCCCGCCACACCCAGTTTGTCTCTCGGGGCCGCACCCATTATTGCGCTGTTGTTGGGAGGAGTAAACAATCCCATCCCGATGCCGAGAAGGACAAGGACCGACACAAGCACGGGGATCCGGGCGGACTCCCCGATGAAGAGAAGGGAAAAGCAGGCAAGGGCAGAGAGCAGCATGCCCGTGGTGGTCATGATCCTCGGTCCGTGTTTATCTGAAATATGGCCCGACAGTGGGGCTACAAGCGCCATGGCAAGAGGTATGGGGGTCAGCAGGGAGCCTGTAACGGCGCTGCTGTAACCTAGCACATTTTCGAAATAGAAGGGCATGAGGAACATGATAGCGAAAAGGACATAATACGAAAACATGCCGGTGACGTTCCCCAGCAGGAATGTGGGGTTCTTGAAGAGCTTGAGGTCTATGAGCGGATGCTCTACCTTCGTCTCCGTCAGGACGAAGAGGGGCAGCAACACAACCGCAAGGCCGAAATATAACATTATGGTCGGCGATTCCCAGCCCAGTTTTACGCCCTCGTTGAAGGCCAATACCAGGAAGGCAAGCCCGGAGGCAAAGAGGACCGTGCCGACAAAATCCACTTTCTGCTTCACGTTCGACTTCTCGTTCGGCGGGAGGATGAAAAGCGCAGCCGCTGTACCGAGTATGCCGATCGGGATATTTATATAGAAGATGGCCCTCCAGCCCACGGTGGCTATCAGAACGCCCCCGACAAAAGGCCCTATCGCCATCGATACCGCCTGCACGGCGCCCTGTATGCCGATGGCCTTGCCACGCTCACTCCCGGGGAAGGCATGCGTGATTATGGCCACGGAGTTGGCCTGCAAAAGCCCTGCACCCACCGCCTGGATGACCCTCGCTGTGATCATAAAGACGGCCGAGGAGGCCATGCCGCAAAGCAAAGAGCCCACGGAAAAAATCACAAACCCTATATTATAAAGTTTAGACCTGCCGTATATGTCCGCCACCCTTCCGAAAAAGGGCAGGAAGATCGTAAGCGTAAGCATATACGCCATAGCCACCCATTCGATCACCGCCATAGAGACACCGAAAGTGCCCTTCAGCGTAGGCATGGCGACGTTTACTATGCTTACGTCCAACGCCGACATGGTTGCGCCCAGCAGGACCGTGGTCAGAATGAACCACTTCCAGCTCGGTCGCGAGGAAAAGTAAGGATGGGGAAACTGCTTTGCTCTGCTCATTTCAAAATAACTTCCTTTCGCAAAAATTTTACACCCCGGGGTCCTAAAGAATCCCGTTTCTAACTCACAAGGTTCAAAAGATCAAAGACCCAATCGCGCATGCCGGTTTTTTCTTCGGTGACCACGTTTCCCTTGATGGAGAGCTTCTTCATAAGGGCGCCGTTCTTTCTTATCTCGGCCTCGAAATGATCGTCGGAGGGCGTCACATACACGGATACGTCCTTGTCATTGTATTTCTTTTCATAGTAGTTCAGGGCGAGGCTCCTCGCATACAGGAGGCCCTGCGCCTGGGCCGACGCGCAAGCGGCCGAAGTCATGGATGCGCTCTGTACGCTCCCCGGCTGAGACGCGCCACTGCCCATAAATCTCGAAGCTGCAAAAGTGCCCAACACACCTGTGAAGAGAAGGAGGGCGACGAACAGCGCCATGCCTGCCGCCTCCTGGCTAAAGCCGTTAAAGAAGCCGGAAGAGATAACGGCAGTACCGGCCACCCCGTGGTCTATAATCGCCGAGGTCTTGCCTCTCCTGACCGCCGAAAGAAACGCGGAAAGCACGTTCACCGCCAAAAGCACGATTATCACCACCATAAACCCGTGCATAAAGGCGTCCGCCTTGACAGGCATAGGTATGCTGCTGTTGCTGAATACATGCCGGACACCGGGATATCCCTTCTCGGCAAGATACCTGTGCTCCAGGCTGGAGAATATGACGCCTGATATATCTACGCCGAAGATGAGGCCGAGAGACCGCATCATGTTGAGGACGCCTCCGGCCACTCCGATCTTATCTCCTGAGGCCGCCCCTATTATCGCGCTGTTATTCGAAGGGGTAAACAGACCCATGCCGAGACCCAGGAAGATCATCGTGACCACAAGCATAGGCAGCCGGGCGGACTCTCCCATGAAAAGCAGGGAAAAACAGGCAAGGGCCGAGATGAGCATACCCGAGGTGGTCATGATCCTCGAGCCGTATCTGTCGGAAATATGTCCGGAGATAGGAGCGACGGCAGCCATCGCCAGCAGAAGGGGCGTCAGCAGCGAGCCCGTGAGAGCTACGCTGTACCCGAGCACCTTTTCGAGGTAGAACGGCATAAGAAACATGACCGCGAACAGGACATAGTAGGACAACATCCCGGTCACGTTCCCTATGAGGAAATTCGAGTTCCTGAAGAGAGCGAGATCGATCAGGGGCTCTTTCACCTTCATTTCCGTTACGACAAAGAGCGAGAGAAATGCGACGCTGGAAAGAAAGTAGGTCACTATAGCGCGGGACTCCCAGCCGAGCTTCACGCCTTCGTTCAGGGCCAGCACCAGGAAAGCCAATCCGGTCGCAAAGAAGAACGCTCCCAGATAATCGACCTTCTGTTTCTCTTTCGCCTTCTGGTTAGGCGGAAGGATGAAAAGCGCAGCCATTGTGCCCAATATTCCGATAGGGATATTTATGTAGAATATAGCCCTCCATCCGACGGTCGCTATCAGAACGCCTCCCACAAAGGGCCCCACGGCCATCGACACCGCCTGCACGGCGCCTTGTATACCGATGGCCTTGCCCCGCTCATTCGCAGGGAAGGCGTGAGTGATTATGGCCACGGAGTTGGCCTGTAAAAGCCCGGCCCCGACCGCCTGGATTATCCTCGATGCGATCATGAAGCTTGCGGAAGACGACATGCCGCAGAGCAATGAGCCGAACGAAAAGATCACAAACCCTATATTGTAGAGTTTCGACCTGCCGTATATATCCGCCAGCCTTCCGAAAAGCGGCAGGAAGATAATAAGCGCGAGCATATACGCCATGGTGATCCATTCGATTACCGCCATTGAGACATTGAACGTGCTCTTAAGCGTAGGCATGGCGACATTCACTATGCTTACATCCAATGCCGACATGGTCGCGCCCAACAGGACCGTCGTCAGAATAAACCACTTAGAGCTCGGACGAACAGAGACGTCCGCTTGAGACATCCTCAATTTGTCTGTTATCATATCTTTGTAACCCCCGGACGGATTATGCCGTCCACATAAAGTGCTATAATTTCTATAGTTTCTTCTTTAGATTCGATTATAAATCTAAATTTTGAAGAAAATGTGAATTTTTGAGAAGACAGAAAATACCTTCAAATGTAAGACGTTACCGGCGCTGATTTATCTCTGTCGCGCTTCGTCCCGGCGCGCATATCATATCATAAATATATGGGCAGGTGCGGATAAAAATTTTTTGTTCGGCACCTTGATGTAAATTTTCAATAAGCACTTTGCCATTCCTCCGGTTTTTTTGCTATATTGAAAAAGTAATGGACAACCGCCGGAGACTCATTGAATATATAAGGAAGCACTCCTTTCAGAAAAGCGACAAACCTGTTTTCAAGCTTTCCTCAGGCAACCTGAGCAGTTTCTACTTCAACCTGAAAAAGACCACTTATTCTCCGGAAGGTCAATACCTCGTCGGCAATCTCGTCTTCGATAAGATAAAGGAGCTTGGGCTGAGACCTAAGGCGATAGGCGGACTCACCATGGGGGCCGATCCGATCGCGACAGCGGCTGCATATACTTCATATATAAGGGGCGAGCCGATAGAGGCGATGGTCATAAGAAAGGAGCCGAAGGGGCACGGCACCATGGGCCAGATAGAGGGAAAGGTCATGGCCGGGGATGAGGTCATCGTTATCGACGATGTGGTCACTACAGGCGGATCGACCATAAAAGCGATAGATGCATCGATAAGGGCGCACTTGAAGATAATAGCGGTCATTATACTGCTTGACAGATGCGAGTTCGACGGCAGACAGAATATAGAGAAACTCGGCTACCCTGTTCATTCCATCCTCACCATCAAAGATTTTGAGTGAAGGAGCAGACGCATTTCTTCCATAATAATAGACGGCTACAATCTTATAGGCATCTATCACTCCAGACTCGACGCTGAGAGGGAAAGACTCATCGGTCTTCTGATAAAATACGGAAAAGAAAAAGGACATGCGGTCACGGTGGTTTTTGACGGCTGGAAGGGCGGAGCCGGCTCTGAAAGCGTCTCGACAAGAGGCGGGGTCAGGATTATCTATTCAAGGCTCGGGGAAAAGGCGGATTCCGTAATCAAGAGGATCGTCTCGACAGACAAGCGGCAATGGATCGTGGTGAGTTCCGACAGGGAAGTCGCCTCCCATGCCTGGTCAAACGGTTCAGTCCCCGTGCCGTCCGAAGAATTCCTTCCTCTCCTCGAGGCTTTGGATGCGGGAGGTCTTCATTCCGGCGGGGATGTCCAGTCCTCCGAAGGGAATGAGGACGAAGGAACAAGTTGCGAATGCAGGAAAGGGAATCCTCATACGCCGTCCAGGAAAGAAAAGGCCTTGAAGAGGGCGTTGGGCAAGCTTTGATGAAGTTCTTATACAGGCTGAGGCCTGCCGATGCCCTGACCCTCTTCTTCCTTGCCTGCCTTATGGCTGTCTCTTTTATCTTTTCCGGTAAGATTGTCCATCTGTCAGGTCTTCTTTCCACCTATTCGCTCCTCTTCGTCGTGCAGATGCTCTTGATAAAGTTCGACGGGCAATTTAGCAGGAACAAGACGGCCGACCTGCTGAGAGGCATAGCCTTCCCCGTCATATGCGTCCTCGTGATCTTCGACAGCCTCGGCTGGCTTGTTCACGACATCCACCCAAGAGACATAGACCCTTATCTTATTCGCCTTGATTATCTTATCTTCGGAGGCTATCCCACCGTCATGCTCGAGGCTATCCAGAGACCGCTCCTGACAGACATCCTTCAACTGGCCTATTGCAGCTACTACTTCCTTCCCGTCTCTCTCGGCCTTCTCCTGAAGCTCAAGGGAAAGGAAAGGGAATTTGAAAAGGTGGTTTTTTTCATCCTTCTCTGTTTCTATCTGTCTTACGTGGGGTATATCCTCTTCCCGGCCCTCGGACCGAGATATACGATGAGCCACCTGCAGTCCTCGGACCTGAAGGGCTTACTAGTGGCCGGACCCATCCAGAGGCTGCTCAATAAACTCGAAGGCATCAAGAGGGACGCCTTCCCGAGCGGGCATACAGCCGTCGTGCTCGTGATCTCGGGACTCGCTTACCGCTTTCACAAGGCATTCTTCTATATCACCCTCCCCGTAATCATTCTGCTTATATTCTCCACTGTTTATTGCAGATATCACTATGCCGTGGATGTGCTCGGAGGTGCGCTCCTTGCAATGATAACATTCTTGATCGGAGAGAAATACTATGAGCAACGAGAAGTCAGAAACGGTTTTGATTATTGAGGACGAAAAAAAGATCTCGGACGTAGTCGCCATGTATCTCGACAGAGAGGGCTTCAGGACTGAGGTCGCCGAGACAGGGGAAAAAGCCCTGAATCTACTGCAGGAGCCCTTTGATCTCATCGTCCTCGATCTGATGCTGCCGGACATGCCCGGCGAAGAGCTCTGCAAGATAATAAGGGAGAGGTCGGACGTCCCTATCATCATGCTCACGGCCAAGAGCGGCGAAGAGGACAGGATAAAGGGCCTCGGTATAGGCGCGGACGACTACGTTGTGAAGCCCTTCAGCCCCAGGGAGCTGGCGGCAAGGGTCAAGGCCCAGATAAGAAGGACAAAGAAAATGGCCAAGAGGGTCCAGAGCTTCAACGGCGGTCTGCTCACAATGGACACGGAGAACTACGAAGTAAAGAGAAAGGGGGTGCCGGTCGTCCTAACCACTACCGAATTCAGGATACTTGCGGCCCTTGCAGAGAAGCCGGGAAGGGTACTGTCGAGACTCCAGCTCATCAATATGGTCCAGGGATATGACTTTGAAGGCTACGACAGGACAATCGACGCCCACGTCAAGAACCTGAGACACAAGATAGAGGAAGACCCGAGGAACCCGATCTTCGTAAGAACGGTTTACGGCGTAGGTTACAAATTCACCGGAACTCCCGATGCGGACTAAGCTCTTCCTGGCATTCTTCCTGGTCATCGTAACGGCCCTCATATCGGACTTCATCTTCGAGCGTCTCATAATGAACGACTTCGATGAGTACCTCAAGGGCACAAAGGAGGACCATCTCTACTGGATCCTCGCCTCTGTGGAGGGGAGCTATCAGGACGGCAAGTGGAACATGAATCTCTTGTCGGAGGCGCTCCATTGGGGCATGATGCTCGGTTTCGACATAATTGTGGAAGACCCAAACGGCAAGGAGATCACCAACTCCACCACCGTTATGGAATCACTGCCGGATGCGATGAAGCACAGAATGGAGTCGCTCATACACGGCCGTTATCCAGAAGGGGAATACGAGAGATATCCGCTCTATTTCGGCGGGACCGAGACCGGTACTCTTATGGTGAGGCCCCTCAGCAAGGAAGGTCTCACCAAGCTGAAGGAAAACGTCTTCAAGAGAAGGGGAAGGAGCTTCCTCATAATATCCTTTCTCTTCGCCGGACTGAGCGCAGTGGCGGTGGCCGTCTTTTTCAGCCTTTATTTTTCTAAACCCGTGCGCAGGCTCAGACTCGCTGCCGAGAGGATAGCCAGAGGTGATTTCGGCACAAGGGTAAAACCGGTTTCAAGGGACGAGATCGGTGAGCTTTCCGAAAGCTTCAATTATATGGCGGAGGCCCTGCAAAAGGAGGACCTCCTTAGAAAGAGGCTCACCTCCAACGTTGCGCACGAGCTGAGGACCCCGCTTGCGATAATGAGGGCCCAGGTCGAGGGCATGGTGGACGGAGTAATAGAAAACACCTCCGAGGGACTTGAAAACATCAGGGGCGAAGTGGAAAGACTGACAAGGCTCGTCGAAGGCATAGAGGACCTGGCAAAGGCCGAGGCGAGCTTCTTTTCGGAGGGTGAATACAATCTTGTGAGCCTGAGGGAATTCCTCAGGGGGATCGAGTTCGCCATGGGTCCGGTATTCCGCGAAAAAGGACTCGATTTCTCGCTCGCAGAGAGGGGCGACATAAAGGTGAGAACCGACGTGGAGAAACTCGACATGATCATGAGGAACATCCTTTCGAACTCGCTGAAATTCACTGAAAAAGGAGGGGTGAAGATCGACTACGGAAGCGAAAACGGTCATTTCCTTGTGGAGATAAGAGACACCGGAAGGGGCATACCTGAAGAGGAGCTGTCGAAGATATTCATGAGATTCTACAGGGGCGCCGGCGCTCCGGACAAGGGTATCGGAATAGGGCTTGCCCTTGTAAAGGAGCTGGTCGATATTATGAAAGGGAGGGTCGATGTGCGAAGCTCGGTGGGCAAGGGCACGACCTTCAGGATATCGCTGCCGACAAGGACCGAAAAGAGCAAGGTCGCGGGTTAGGCGGCGATGAAGATACCTTTCAGAAAGACAAAGGACGGAGTTATGATAAACGTAAGGGTCCTGCCGCGCGCGTCACGCACCGGAATCGAGGCGATCGAGGACGGAGTAAAGATCAAACTTACTTCCCCTCCCGTCGACGGAGCGGCGAACGAACAGATGGTGGAGATCCTCTCTGAGACCCTCGGCATCAGGAAGAGCGCGTTCCGCGTGGTAAGGGGCCGTTCTTCCAGGAATAAGGTCGTGGAGATCGTGGGGGTCGAAAATATTTAGGAGATTCATATTTTCTTCAACATTTTCTCGTTATAATGGCTTATATAAAATAGGACATTAAATGCGTTATGCTGTATTTGCAATAATTCTTCTGGCTTTCCTGGCTGTGGTGTATACGGCTTCCGGAGGGGTCACACCATATGGGGTTTATTCGGAGTGGTGCTGTGCCTACGGGGTCTGCAAGGAAAAGCTCGATCCGAACCAGGCCGAGATAGTGATCGAGCGGTATTTTGCGAGCAGGGGACTGATAGCCGCCCACATGCGCCACAAGGGGAGATTCGTCGAGGCCGACATATACAAAAAGGACAGGCTGTTCGACAAGATAATCTTCGACAGAAAGACCGGAAGAATGCGCTCGATTTATTAGCCCTGCAAACCCGCTTTGTCGGCCTGTTTCCCTTGACAAAGAAACGGGACAGACCCTATACTTTCAAAGGATGCAGAGCGATTTATACGAACTCTACCAGCTGGGTTGTGTACTCTTCGAAGAAGGGAAATATGCTGAAGCGGAGCCCATCCTGCGCGATGTCATCCGACAGAACCCCGGCTATGCGGACGTCCTCAACAAGCTCGGAATTATCTCGCACCTGAAGGGAAGGCTCAGGGAGGCTGCGGAGCATTTTGAGCGGGCCCTCGAGATAAACCCCCTCTATACGGAGGCTTCTCTAAACCTTTCGATTACTTACAATGAGATGGGCGAGTTCAAGAAGGCCCAGGACGTATTTTCTATGGCGGCCCAGATCGCCCACCCTACGCCGACCGCACTCGATCCCTTTGTCTCGGGGAAACTCGCAAACGAGCATTACAAGATCGGAAACATCTATCTCGATTTCGGCATGTACGACGAGGCGATAGAGGAATATGACAAGGCCCTCAAGCTGCATCCGAAGGCCGCGGACTTCCATACGAAACTCGGCGTGGCCCTAAGGGGCAGGGGGGACTACGAAAAAGCGCTGGTGCATTTTGCTAAGGCGAAGGAGATAAACCCCGACTACGGCCAGGCATGGGTGCAGCTCGGCCTCACATATTACATGAAGGGCATGATCGGGCTTGCCCTCGAGGAATGGGAAAATGCTCTGAAATTCAACCCGAAACTCAAAGAGGCCCAGAACTACCTCAGGCTCCTCAGAAAAGAGGAACAGTAACTGCGTGTCCCTGCTCGAGGTAAGGGATCTCAGCCTCTTCTTCAAAACATCATCTGTCCCCCTGAACGTCGTCAATAAGCTCAGTCTTTCCATTGAAAAGGCCCAGATATTCGGTCTCGCAGGCGAGAGCGGCTGCGGAAAAAGCCTTACTGCCCTCGCGGTCATGGGCTTGCTGCCGGAGAACGCGTACGTAGAAGGCTCCGTGGTCTTCGAGGGCCGCAACCTCCTCGCGATGGAGAAGGAGGCCCTGAGAAAGCTTCGCGGGAAGGAGGTCTCGATGATATTTCAGGAGCCGATGACCTCTCTCAACCCAGTGCTGACCGTGGGATATCAGATAGCAGAGGCCCTTGAAACCCACACCGGGCTCTCGAAAAAGGCGGCGCTGGAGAGGTCCGTTGAGCTGCTGCGCGCCGTCAAGATCCCCTCTCCGGAGACGAGGGCAAAAGAATATCCCCATCAGATGTCCGGGGGAATGCGCCAGAGGGTGATGATAGCAATGGCCATCGCCTGCAACCCCTCTCTCCTCATTGCGGACGAACCGACCACGGCGCTCGATGTTACGATTGAGGCTCAGATACTCGAGCTCCTCAGGAATATCAGGGACGAGAGGAACATGGCGGTCTTACTCATCACCCACGACATAGGGGTCATAGCGGAAAACGCCGAGGTTGCGGCGATCATGTATGCGGGCAGGATAGTGGAATTTTCGAGGGTCTCGGCGGTGCTCGAAACCCCGAAGCACCCCTATACCATGGGACTCCTCGAATCGCTGCCGAAGCAAAAAGGCATACCCCTGAAGCCCATCCGGGGCTCCGTGCCCAGACCGGGCGAGCTCCCTCTGGGCTGCAAGTTCTCCGACAGGTGTCCCTATATGATTCCGGAATGTGCGAAAGAAGAGCCGCAGTTGAGGGAAATCACTGCCGGACAGTTCGCAAGGTGTATCCGCTCGGAAGAGATAAAATGGGAATCGTCGATATAGTCGACCTGAGGAAATACTTCCCCGTAGGGACGGGAATGTTCGCCAAGCATAAATGGCTGAAGGCAGTGGATGGAGTGACCTTCTCCGTAAGCGAAGGGAAGGTCTTTTCTCTTGTGGGAGAAAGCGGCTGCGGCAAGTCCACCCTGGCGAGGCTCGTCCTAAGACTTATACCTCCCACCTCGGGAAGGATCTCCTTCAGGGGCGAAGACATCGAGGGATTAAAGGGGGATTCCTTAAAGACCTTCAGAAAATCCGTGCAGATAGTATTCCAGGACCCCTTCGCGTCCCTTAACCCGAGGATGACCGTCTTTGATACCCTCTCTGAGCCTTTCAAGATACATAAGATCGTGAATAGGTCGCAATTGAGGGACCAGGTGTCCGGTCTCCTGAAAAGCGTGGGGCTTCAGTCTGATGTGCTCGAGCGCTATCCTCACGAATTCAGCGGAGGCCAGAGACAGAGGTTGTGCATTGCGCGGGCCCTTTCCGTTTCACCGGATTTGATCGTGGCCGATGAGCCACTGTCCGCGCTCGACGTATCGATCCAGGCGCAGATACTCAACATCCTCCAGGAACTAAAGAGGCAGGAGAAGATCGCCTTCCTCTTCATAAGCCACGACTTGAGGGTAGTCCGATACTTCAGCGACGAAGTGGCCGTTATGTATCTCGGCAAGATCGTGGAATACGCAAAGGCGGAAGACCTGTTCAGCACGCCTCTTCACCCATACACTGTTGTCCTTTTATCCTCGGCCCCGAAGCTGAGGCCGGAAGGTCCCAAGCGCGCATCCCTCAAGGGGGATGTGCCAAGCCCTATCGACGTCCCGCCCGGCTGCCCGTTCCATCCGAGATGCCCCAGGAGGTTCGACCCGTGCGATAAGATCGTGCCGCCACTGGAAGAGCCGGCAGGCAAAGGGTATTCAGGAAGGCTGGTCTCCTGCCACCTCTGGAACCCTTACTGAGAACCCAGCGCCCTGTTGATCTTGTTGAGCATCTCGCCTGAGTTCCATTCCTCTTCGCCCAGGAACCTGTAGAGGATCAACCCGTTTCTGTCAAGAAGGAAGCTCGTGGGGAGAGAAAAGACCTTGAACTGCCGCGAGACCTTGCTGTCCGTATCTACGAGAATGGGGAAGTCGAGCGGGTTTTTCAGAAGGTAATCTTTCACACTGTCGGCGCTTCTGTCGACCGAGACCCCGACGACCGCAAGGCCCCTGGACCTTAATTCCTTCCCGAGCCTGTTCAGCGCCGGCATCTCCGAACGGCAGGACGGACACCACGTTGCCCAGAAGTTTATCAGGACCGCCTTGCCTTTATAAGAGGAAAAAGCAACATCCCTGCCGTCAACATCCTTGAGTGTGAAGTCGGGCGCCTTCTTGCCGACTATCTCGTCTATGTCCCAGGGAGAGAGGGTCCCGGCACTGAGAAAAAGAAAGGCCAAAAAAATCAGGACATATTTTATCTTGCCCCGTAAAGAAAACATTTGCATTATTTTACAGAGTGAAACGGCAGTTAATCAAGGTTAGGGTGGTTATTGCCGCCCTGTTACAACAGGATACCGAAAGAGGTCTTTCGATGTCACCCTGAATTCTTTTGGGCTCTCGTAACAGCTTGATCCTTTGATGTCAGGGGCTTTTTTCTTTTCTCCGTCAGATGGAGCCAGTCGGAATCAGGCCGAATAATGGGCAGACGGGCACAAAATGGGCACATTACATCCAAAGAAAAGCTAAGCTGGCACCCATCTCATTAGATCGTAGTACATGAGTCTGGTCTTATCTTTTTTGTCTGAATCTGTCAGGAAAGTAAAATCGTTTCGCAAATAGAAATCAGTCACTTCGGTTTCGTTATAAGCATCCACTGTAATATAGCGGCAGCCTGTTTTATTTCTTTCGGTAAACATCATCTTTATAAAATCCAAAACTTCCGTTCCGACCTTCTTTCTCTGATAGCTCAAATCAACGCCTAAACGCGCCACTTTCACAGCCGGGTATGAAGGCCATCTCTTCTCATTCGGTATATGGCTCTTTCTGCTAAGGCGATTAAAGAAATTCTGTTCACCGGAATCTTCAATGGTTATCTTGTCGTTCAGCACGCTGAAAAAAGCAATCGTATGAGCGGAATTTTCAAAAAGATATGTAACAGTGAGAAGTTGTTTAAGATAGGCTTTTGCGTCGTTGTGGAAGAAGTCGTTAAGGTCTTCACAGATGTCACCCTTGCCGCAATCGAAAGGCTTTAAAGGGTGGTCAGGTGTAAGTCTAATGAAATCAGAGTCAGCTAACAACAGAGGTTATTTAAGAGCCGCCTTCCCCATTATTTCATGGAACATCTTACGTGCCTGTTCGTACTTCTTTGAGGATACTCTATGCTGACCTTTTTCACTTTCCGCCGCTTTGCGCAGAAATTCCTTTGCATCTTTCCCACGCAAAACAGGGGTTTCCTTAATTGGTCTTGCCATCTTTCCTCCTCTTCCCTTTGTGCGCTATCCCTCGTGAAGAAAAAAAGCACCCTCGGGCTTTACGCTCTTTTAGGTGCTTTCATGGAACCATTATAACACAAAAAAGCAGTGTCAAGTAAAATTCACTCACTTTATTTCTTCCCTCTGATTGTATATCCTATAGACTGAAATGCTGAAGGCATATCTGAAGGGGATAGCAGACACCGGCAACAGAGGGGATGCAAGGGAAGAAAGCTATTACACCGTCCTCGAATCGCTGATAAATGATTATTGCACCTCGACAGGCAAGAAGAAAATTCAGGTAACTACACTTCCGAAGAAGACCGAAGCAGGAAACCCCGATTTCAGAGTTTGGGATGGAAAGCAGCATATAACAGGATACATAGAAGCAAAAGACCCATCCATTGAGAACCTTGACCGTGTAGAGGACACTGAACAGCTAAAGAGATATCTTCACACATTTCCGAATCTGATACTAACCAATTTCCTTGAATTCAGGCTTTATCGTAATGGGGAAATGACGGATAAAGTCTTGATCGGCAGGCCCGTTATCCTCAACAAACTGAAGACAGCGCCGCCGGTCGAAAAAGAAAAAGACCTGTTGCAACTCCTTGAGAAGTTTTTTTCATTCTCCATTCCGAAAGTCTATAACGCAAAGACCCTTGCAGTAGAGCTTGCCAAAAGAACACGGTTCTTAAAGGATGAGGTAATAGCACAGGAGTTGAGGGAAGAAGAAAAGACCGGCAAGGGATATATCAGAGGTTTCTATAAGGCATTCAAGGATTATCTCATTAGCAGCCTTACAGAGAACGAATTTTCAGACCTGTACGCACAAACAATCACCTATGGCCTTTTTGCTGCCCGTTCGCGCTCAGAGAACGGCTTTAACAGAAAGCTTGCATATGACAATATCCCTCAGACTATCGGAATCCTAAGAGATGTCTTTCAGTTCGTTTCTTTGGGCTCCCTCCCTCAACAGATGGAATGGATCATTGATGACATTTCGGAAATCCTGTCGGTAACAGACATAAGCAAGATACTCCATCAGTACTTCCATGAAGGCAAAGGGAAAGACCCCATTGTTCATTTCTATGAAACATTCCTTGCTGAGTATGATCCCAAAACAAGAGAAATGAGGGGAGTCTACTACACACCGGAGCCGGTGGTTTCGTATATTGTCCGTTCCCTGCATGGCATCCTCCAAGAGCAGTTCAATAAGCCGGACGGATTCGCGGACAAGAACGTCACTGTCCTGGACCCCGCAGCAGGAACGCTAACTTTTTTAGCAGAGACCTCAAAACTTGCAGTTGAAGAGTTTGTTTCAAAGTACGGAGAGGGAGGTCGGGAAAACTTCATCAAAGAGCATGTTCTGAAAAACTTCTATGCCTTTGAACTCATGATGGCCCCCTATGCTATCGGACATTTAAAGATGTCTTTCCTTCTTGAAGAATTAGGGTACAGGTTGCAGAAAGACGAGAGGGTAAAGCTCTATCTTACCAATACCCTTGAGATGGAAGAGTTGCCGGAAACACAGTTGCCCGGAATGTCTTCGCTGTCTGAGGAATCGCACCTTGCAGGGAGGGTTAAGAAAGAACAGCCGATATTGGTTATTTTAGGAAACCCGCCCTATTCAGTGAGTTCAGCTAATAAATCTGCTTTCATAGAACAGGAAATGGATTTATACAAAGAAGATGTTAGAACGGAAAGAAACATTCAGCCGTTATCCGATGACTATATAAAATTTATCCGTTTTGCACATTGGAAGATTACAAATGACGGTAAAGGGATAATCGGGATGATAACAAATAATTCCTATCTATCAGGACTTATTCACAGAGGAATAAGGAAGAAACTTCTTGAAAGTTTCGACGATATTTACATTCTGAATCTTCACGGCAGCAGCCGTATAGGCGAGAAGGCGCCTGATGGAACCAAGGATGAAAATGTATTCGATATTCAGCAGGGCGTTGCTATCGCATTATTTGCCAGAAAGGAAAAGGGCGGGAAAGACTGCAAGGTTTTCTATCAGGATATATATGGATCGCGGGAAAAGAAGTATGAATACTTGAATAAGAACTACATAAAGACTACAAAATGGCAAACGCTCAGACCAACCAAGCCATATTATTTCTTCGTGGAGAAGGATTTTTCATTGCAGGCCAAATATGAGAGTTTCGTTTCTGTTCAAGATATCTTTGTCCAGTCTTCCAGTGGTGTAAAGACTCACCGTGACCATTTCGTTGTGGGCTTCACCAAAGAGGAAATTAAACAGAGGATGAGAACCTTTACAAGCAGTCTGTCGGACGAATTGGCGGCGCAGGCTTTGAAGCTGGAAGAGACTGACGCTTTCAAAATCGGGACTGCCAGAAAGACTGTCAGTAAGATTGATTGGAAGGAACATTTGAAATCTTATGCCTACCGGCCATTCGATAATCGAACCATATGTTATTTGCCGCCCCTTATTGATAGGGATAGAGCGGATGTAATGAAGAACTTTGACGACGATAATCTTGGTCTGGTTACGATGAGACAATACGTTTACGATTCGGTAAAAAGTTATAATTATGCTTTTTGTGTGCAGAACATTATCGACAATAGATTCTTCATGAGCAACCGTGGTATCTGTTCCGTATTCCCTCTTTATCTTTATCGAGAAAAAGATAAGCCCAAGGAGAAGTCTTTCAGCTCTGCTATGATGCTGTTTGAACCTGAGGCAGGATATGGAACAAGACAGGCGAACTTATCCGCTGAGATCGTGGAAAGATTAAGAACGGCATATAAGAAAAACATATCACCTGAAAAAATCTTCTATTACATTTACGCTGTCCTTTATTCAGAGACATATAGGACAAAATATGCAGAGTTCTTGAAAATAGATTTTCCGCGTGTGCCGTTCACGAAGGACTATAACCTATTCAAAAAGATTTCAGGACATGGAGATAAACTTGTTGGCCTTCATCTCTTGAAAGCGCCTGGCCTTGATAAGCCTATAGCTCGGTTTCAGGGCAAAGGAGACAACCGGGTTGAGAAACCGACATATGATGAAAAGACAAGACGTGTCTATATCAACAAAGAGCAATACTTTGAAGAAGTGACGCCGGGCATGTGGGGCTATCAGATCGGTGGTTATCAGGTTTGTGACAAATGGCTGAAGGACAGGAAAGAGCGCGTCTTATCCCTTGAAGAAATGCAGACCTATTGCCGGATCGTTACGGCGATTCAGAAGACCATAGAGATACAGAAAGCGATTGATGAAATCTATGAGCAAGTGGAAAAAGAAATAATCGCTTAGTCCAATGTTTATTGACAGTAACTTTAAGAAAAAGTGACAGGCAATTTGAGAAAAAGGGGTACGATAAGCGGGAATACCGGGGAATACCCGTCAGTTCTAGGGATTTCAATCCTCTTTTGATTCTGTTTCTGTCCGGTCTTTGGTCTTGTCAGCGAGGAGTCGAAGACCCCGAAGCAAACGCTTCAAGTAGCAACTTCCGGTAGACCAAAGGGCAACCACGCCGATCCCCTTCCCGGCTTTCCCCTCCATCTCATATTGGTCTCTCGTCTATTCGAAGAACCTGCCGGTCCGGCACCCACGGATAATATTTTTACGCGGCCGCGATCAATTCATTTTTGATTTCACTATGAATTTAATGGTCGAGTTGGTGGCTTCCAGTATCTCAATCTGCATACCTTTGAACCCTATAACCTTTGACTCGGAAAGATCGTAAATGAGATCTTGGTAAAAAGCAGGTCGCGCAAAACTATTATTGAACTCTCGATATTGTAACTTGAGCACATCTTTCGACCGTCCATTATAGATCAATTCTCTCTTAAACGAGCCTTCCTGATATATCTTTGAAGTCCGAAAGATTTGCGGCCGCTCGCCCCATTCACGAACATGGACAGGATTGCATGCAGTATCACCGTAGGGACTGCCATTCTTATCTATTACCAGACAGTAAGCCCAGTTGACCCGCTCCCCATTAAACACGGTGGGTTTATCTTGCAAGGAACAAACATAATCGCCATTCTCAAGTGATCCCACTGTAGCGCACTCGTATCCTACCTTAATGAGAGGATAGGTTATACCGAGGATGCCAGGTACTTGATAGTCCTTCACGGAGACAAAACCCGGCAGGAAGCGTGCAGCGAGATCATAAACCATAGCCTCACCTACAGACTTCTCCTGAATTTGTCCCACATTATATGTATCCACCTTTTCAAAGTCCGGCGCTACCGCTCGCAGTGGGGCTCCGACACAGCCAAAGAATAATATTAATGGCACGGACAATAAAACTTTCTTCATCTTCCCCTCCTCATCATATTCGTCTATATATCCCGCTTAACTCGCTTCTCTCCAGTTATTGGATTTATTTCAACCTGATCGGGCGGCAACGAATTCATATATTCATCATGATCCTTATAGGGTTTTACTGCGGATGAAGTTTCAGAGATTATTTTCTTATTAGATAGTGAAACAGTCTTCCATGCATACTCCAAATAGCGATCCTGTACATCGATGAAGTCCCTTGCTCCTTCGAATACCGCAACAGGTACAGATGGGGGAAGTTTATTCCCTGATCTCTTGGACACTTCTCTTACATATTTCTTAATATCATTGGCGCTTAATCTGTTCAATTTAAATATTTCGCAATTCGGTAAATCGGTTAGCTTCGATGTTAATTGACCGACAAAAAATAAGGAGAGGTTCTCTGCATCAGGTCCCTGCTGGAAAGAAATCATATCAAGTAATGCATCTTCCGATGCATAATGTGCTTCTTCAATTATAAGAGCGACTTTCTTCGGCTTCACCCTACTGAGAAGCTTTATCGCCTGCAGTCTTCGATCACTCATTTTACGAGAGAGCCTCACATGTTCTCCGTCCACTCCGACTATCAAGCCAGCGTAAAAGTTGTGATCTCCATAAGTCTTAATAGATAGAATGTTGGATCCCCCGGTCTTATGTTCGAACGAATCTATTATAACTGTCTTCCCACTGCCCGATGCTCCAACAAGTGCAAAGTTGGAATGCGTCCTAATCGCCATTTTCATTCTCTTATGTGCAAGCTTAAGCTCTTCGGTTTCGTAAGTAAACTTAAAGACATCGGGCTGAACACCCAACAATCTTCTTATTTCATCCCATCTAAATTCCTTATCTGAACCGATGTGCGATTGCAAAGAAGCCAATGCGCGCCTTTCTCCTTCCCGGCCCTGCAATAGTTGAAATATAAGTTGTTTTGCGTTAGGATCGTCTCTAAGCAAGCGAAGAATCTCGGCTATTTGGACGTCGCGCGTAAGGTCAGACATGGTCTTCTCCTCAAACATATTGCCTTCACCGGTTAGAAGCCACTTAGCATTAGCGTTTGTCTCATAAGAAAGCAACTTTGCAATGGGTGGCGTAATCCTTACCTTGCCTGTTTCCATATCTTTAATCTGATACCAAGACAAACCCAGTTTCTCCCCTAAGTCCGCTTGGGTCCAACCGAGAACGTCTCTAAGCTGTCTTAGTCTCTTACCGGGAGTACCCATACAAGCCTTATAGCGATATTTCTCTTGACATTATAGCGAAAACTCTCTATTATGTAAGAAATTGCATTAACAGAATAAAAAAAGAGACCAATGAAAGATAGAAAAGTTAAAGCTCTTTTAGTGGAAAAAGGAATTAAGCAAGTTGCTATTGCACGCTCTCTCGGCGTTTCGGCATCAACCGTCTGCAAGATCGTCTCAGGAACTGCAAGGTCAAGGCGCGTTGAGAAGGCAATAGAGGACATCCTGCGGGAACACGGAGGAAAAGCATGATAATAGAGAAATCTCGCTGTCATGCTGACAGTATAAAATTTTTTGCCTACCTGGTCAACGTCAATAATTCCGGGTTTTTCAGGTGCGCTTATGAATAGCCGATTCAAGGAGTACAGAAATGCGCACGAAATTCTTGATGAGGTCATCGATGAGTGGTGTGAGAGGGAACGCCGGCGCCGAATAGAAAAGGGGTTGCCGCCACCGAAGAAAAGCGATTTGAAAACCGAACTCGGACGCGCTGTCGGACTCGGCAACGGCGATGATGAAAAGAGCGCCGGGAAAGGCATATACCGCTATTGCAGCGGCGAAACGCCAATCTCTATAGAGAAAGCCCTTCAAATCTGTAACCACATTGACAACCACGAAATAATCCAATGGATCGGCTACCAGGCGGGAATGCTGATGACCCCACGGGCAGCCATTGATGCTATCGGAGAGTGTGCGGAAGAAGACGTATTTGAAGAAATCGTCCGTTGTTTAAAGCAGGCGACGCGATTCATCGAGACTCTCTCAAACACTTATCAGGCAGCGGCCTCTCTTGAGGCAATGACAGCGGTCGAAGAAGTGTTCATGAGAAGTATCTTGCAGATGGAAAAAACTCGCTTAATGCTCAAAAGGCTCCTGGAAACAATGATTTCTCCGGGAACACAGCGTTCATTCTGGTTCGGAATAAAGGATCCGGCCGCGAAGGGCAAGAAGGGCAAAGGCGAAAGCAAGGAGGCTGCGCATGTCTAAATATGCCGAGAAGATGTTTTTTCTCAGAGAGAAGAGCCTTAACCGAAGAAGTTCTTGCCCTATCTTACGCAATAGAAGAGCCTTCAAAATTGCCATAGAAATGTTAGCGGATGGCCACACATATGAAGATGTCGCTGCGAGGCTCAACAATACAATTCCCGAATTCAGAACGAGCCAGTCCTCTGTGGGACGCTTTTGGAACTTCTATAAGGATGCTACCTATGGAAAATGAACAGCGTACTACTACGAAAAAACAACAAGTAACACTCACCCTTTCAAAAATCGCGGGGCTTAAAGGCGTCTCTTATGAAGCCATCAGAAAGCGCAGGCAAAAGGAGAATTGGAGATCATCGGGGACCGTGAACTCAAAATTCAAAAGAGCGGAGATTTTTCACTTAAACGATCTACCCTCAGATATACAATCTCTTTTTACGCACGTTTCACACAGTGTCAGCAAGCCCGCGTTGGACGAGCATAAATCTCCGGATATTTCCTTCCCCGGGGAATCCAACGTTCAGTCTTTCCCAGAGGCGGGGCAGCATGCGACGGCTGTCCCCGCCTGCCCTTCAACCGGCATCCATGAAGAAGGTAGGAAAATAGGCATGGCAAGGATGGATCTTCTCAGGCTGTGGCAAGACTACCGCAAGAACTCAAGCCGGAAGACAGACGCCGATGACGAATTCTTGTCCGCCTACAACAACGGGCTTCCTTACAAGAATCTATTCGACATCCTCGGTAATATTCTTTCCATCGGGACCTTATACCGATGGGCCGAGGTTCTTGACAATTCGTTGGACTGGACCAAGTTGGTTCCAGGCTATTTCTTGAAGGATAAGGGAGGAACTCAACTGAATGCGGAGGAGCAACGCGTCTTCCTTCGTCTTCTCCTTCATCCTGCAAAGCTCCGAATAGGGACAGCGACTCGCCTCACCAAAACCTATTTGAAAAGTCATGGAAAACCCTTATCTAAAGCAGACCGGACCTTTCGAAGGTTTGCAGAGGACTTCAAGTCAAAGAGATACGATCTTTGGACGTTTCTGCGGGAAGGGCAAAAGGCGCTTCGGGATAAGGTTGAGCCCTTCATAGTCCGTGACCCCTCGGTTCTTCAGGTCGGACAAGTGCTCGTCGCAGACGGTCATAGGCTTAATTTTGCGGTCCTTAATCCTTTTACCGGCAAACCTTGCAGGGCCGTTCTTGTCGGTTATGTGGATTGGGCAAGCTTCGACTTGGCCGGATATGAGATCATGCCGGAAGAGAATATTCAGGCTGTAAGCTCGGCTCTCAGGAATTCTATTATTTGTCTCGGCAAGAAGCCCGAGATTGCATACCTGGACAACGGCCGAGCTCTGCGGGCACGCTATTTCACTTCAACCGAGAGCTTTGAGGAATTGGGGTTTTACGGTCTCTACGGAAGACTCGGCATTATGCCTGTTTTCGCCAGGCCGTATAATGCCCGTTCAAAAATCATAGAGCGTTGGTTTAGGGAATTTTCAGATACATGCGAACGCCTCGTTCCCAGCTTTGTCGGCACAAGCATTGACGATAAACCCGCCTGGTTTCTTCGCAACGAAAAGTTCCATAACGCGATTAAGAGCGGTTACGTCCCCACAATAGAAGAAGCTTGCCGGATCATAGACGCCTGGCACGAGTGGCACCGGCAGCAGCCATGTCCTCATGTAGAAGGGAAGACAATCGGCCAGGTCTTCGACGAGGGCAAGGGTCCGGGCGTTAACGTCGCCGAGCTGGATGACCTTATGATGGCCATGGAAGTGAAGACAATAAACCGGAACGGTATTACCTTCCTGGGGCAGGAATATTACGACGATGCTCTCTACGGTTTGCGTGTGAGCGCTGTCATAAAATACAGCCTCTTCGATCTTTCAAGCATCAAGGTATACAGCATGAATGGTGAATACCTTTGCGCTGCGACCCGTGTCGCTTCCGTGCATCCGATGGCGCAGCACCTCGGAAACGCCAACGACGTGGAAACATTGAAGCGTGAAATCGCAAAGCAAAAAAGACTTGAGAAGCGGACTGTTCAGGACGCTAAGGAATTCTACAACCTCGGCAAGTCTGTTGAATTCGACTGGCAGCGCGTCATTAACATGTCCCCCAAAATAGTGGACAAGCTCGAAAAGAACGACATTAAGTTAATAGGGGATACAAAGAAAATTCCGGACGAAGCGCTGAGATGCGCGGCGTCAGACAAGACGCCGAACGAACCCGAGACGGAAGTGCCTGATACGGCAGGCGACACCTGTGGTAGACCCTTCTTTAAGAGCGAAGTCGAAAGATTCCAGTGGCATTTAGAAAACGGATTTAACGGACCTGAAGACCTGCTTTTTAGGGATGAATTCAAGAAATCAAATCTCTATAAGATGCTCTTCACTTATTTCGAAGATCAACAAAAGGAGGAAATGGGAAGCGGCCGCAAGGTAGCTGTTTTCGATTAGGGAAGGCTTCATGTCAAAAAAAAGGCTGTCCTGGGACAGCCAAAATTCAAACGCTAAGAGGAGTATAGCACATGAAGAAGATTTTCGCAAAGACATCAAACGTCAATGAGTTTGCCGGCGCTATGAGCAGATTGCAGCAGCGCCAGGACGGTGTCCCCGGCATGGCGCTTGTCTATGGAGAACCGGGACTCGGCAAGACAAAGACGACTTTATGGTGGTGTGCGCAGAATGACGGGGTCCTTGTCAGGGTCAAGAAATTAATGTCGGGCAAATGGTTGTTGGAAGAGATCGTGGCCGAGCTCGGCGAAGAGCCCGCGAAGAGGGTATCGGAACTTTTCAGACAATGCGTGGATATGCTCTACGACAGGCCGAGAGCTCTCTTCTTTGACGAGGTTGATTATCTTTCGGGAGATGCAAAGGTCATTGAGACCTTGCGTGATATTCACGACACGACCGGCACGCCCATAATCTTTATCGGCATGGGTATGGCTGACAAGAGACTCATGAGGTTTAAACATCTCTATGACCGCTTCTCTGAGATAGTTAAATTCCATGATCTGACATTGGCAGACGTGAAAGCGATAGGGGATCAAATGTGTGAGGTGAGACTAAGCGGTGATGCAGTCGAACACATACATTCGCAGTCGAACAGGTTCCGGAGAATCATTATCATGCTCTATAAGGCCGAGGCGATTGCGAGGGCAAATAACCTCAAAGAGGTGACCGCGGCACATCTGAACGGTGTTAAGAGATGAGCACCTTGAGAGACGTTATGAACGCCTGCCTTTCCTTTAGCACACAGTTTTTTACGCTCTCGCAGATCGTCGAATTAACAGGGCAGAACCGCAGCGAGGCAAGGCACAGATTATGGAAGCTCGAAGGCGCAGGTCTAATCACCCGCGTAAAGTGCTGGGAGATGTCTCCCACTTATGAAAAAGGCAAGCCCGCGAATGAAATGTGCTATCGCAATACCAGGCTTCTCGATAAGCGCGCAGCTGCCCGACCGGCGAAGAAAGAAAACGGTTGGGATAAAATGTGGAGGACCGTTAGGGCGCTCAGGCGATTCACAAGGCTTGATCTGATGACGATCTGCGGACAGACAGAGCATAATGTCCGGGAATTCACAAAGACGTACCGGGATCTCGGTTACATCAGGTGCCATGGAATGGGAGGGCCTAAGGTCACCTGGTCGATAGCGAAGGACTCCGGAGCGAAAAGGCCGAAGGCCGGAAGGCGATCCGGTAGGACGGGAAAAATGGAGGGATCTCATGTGGATTGAGATTCTTCGGAAGGAAGTTGAGGCCAAAGGGGCCAAGCAAGTCGCCAAAGAACTCGGGGTATCGCGGACGACAGTAGACCTCGTATGCCAGGGGAAATATCCGGCAGACACGAAAAGGGTTGAGTCAAAGATTGCCGCAATATATGGCCAAAATGGAGAAGTCGTTTGTCCCGTGCTCGGCGCGATCTCGCCCAATAAGTGCGCCGAGATCTGGCTTAAGGCCGGGAAGATAGGTATTCGCGCAGGTAATCCCGAGACCGTGAAACTTTACAAAACCTGTCTGAAGTGTGCACTTAGGAGGTGAAATGTGGAAGCGGCAGTAGTGAGAAAACCGATAGAAAAAGCGCAGATCAAGAAGATTCACGCCCTCAAGAACGCCATGAAAATGCCGGATGAAACATACAGGAAACTATTATTCGAGCATTACTATCCGGCCACATCCTCTAAGGCCCTTACGAGGGAGCAAGCAGAGGCGTTCGTTAATACCCTCGAAGAGATGGCCAAGGCTCTTGGCGTATGGATAGAACATGAGGGCAAGCTGACCCATGAGAAGCTCGGGGGCCGGGCCCGGATGGCCAGCCCAGCGCAACTGAGACTCATAGAGGCACTATGGAAGGAAGTATCAAGGGCGAGAGGCGAAAAGGACAGGAAGAAGGCTCTGAGAGTATGGCTTCTGAGAACCTTCAAAGTATCCGACATTCGGTTCCTCGACACGGAAACCGTTAAGAAGGTAATTCATGCCTTGTTGGTCATGAAGGAAAGAAAGATGCCGGAAACGCAGGAGAGCCATTCTAAGCCGTTTTTTCATGATAGGAGCAATCGTTGGTAGGGGCAAGCCGCGAGAGGCGAAATTAACAAGGATTAACGCGGTCTATGAAGGGATTATTAACAGAGTTCAGCAAAAAAGGAGATAGAATGTCACAAGGGAAAGAGAAACAGGGGCAGGAAGGGGAAAAGGAGAACAGGTCTTTCGTTGCGTTGTTGGAGGACCTCGACATGGAGAGGAACAATGCACACATCGAGGTTTTCAAATTGCAGGCGCTTTTGGAGTTATGTATCAGTTCGGAATATGTACAGCATCAAAAAAAGGACACCGACGGCGAGGACCCGCTTGACTGGTTCTCCTTATTCAAAATCATGCGAGGCATTGTTGCTGAAACTGACGACAAATTAGACAGGATCGACGGGCTTCATTTTTCCCTTTTGCGGAAGGTAGAAGGCCAGACGACAAGAAGGGGAATTCAAGAGGCTTCTAAGACCGAATTAAATTAAACCTGAAAAGGAGAGAGGAAATGACAGCGAATGTGGCCACAAAGAAAGAAGGAATAAGTGAAGTCGAAGAAGCGAAACGGGCATGGCTCAATGTTCAGAAGGAAGTACAGAACTTGGACCATAAGCTTGACACTATAGAGGAAAAGAAGCAGAAAAGACGCCTTCAGCTCGATGAAGCCAAAGGAGTCTTTTCCGATGCCGCCGAAGAGAAACGAATCGCCCTCTCTGCCCTTGCGCTCGACGAGATAACCGAAGGGGAATTTGAAACTCTAAGGAACAATCACGACAGAGCCGGGCAGTCTATTGACGATATCTTACAGATGTTGAAGGTTCTGGATGAAGAGGTGGGAGAGGTCGGCAATCAGAGAAAAGAGCTCGCCTTAAAAGCGCGGGAACTCGAACAAAACTTCTGGGGTTGCGTGGAAAGAGAGTTGAGGCTGCAAGCCGAGTCTCTGTCGCCGGTATTGTACAAATCATTCCTGGCTTACAGATTGTCCCGGCCCACCATCCTCGGTCTCGGCGAATATCTGGAAGAAGTAGTATTCAGTGACCTTAAGAACCCGGTGAATAACCCGAAGGTTGATAAGCTGAAGGGCGAGTTGATTCAGCAATATGTGGGTAAAGCAGAGGTGCGATGATGCAAGACGCCGAGGACACGGTCATTGTGGCGATAGCAACGCTGGCCTCGAACGAGATGTCGAAAGACAAATCGCTCACCCTTGCAAATGCTTTTAGGAAGGTTATTAACGAAAATCTGGACTTCTCCGAAAGCTCAGATAAAGGCACTTCTTATCAAAAACTGCGCGAGTTTCTGGCGATGAAGCCCGGGGACGCGCTTAATTATTTGATACACCTAAGGAGAGGCGAGTTTCCGGACATGTCGTTTTCGGAGGCATTTTCGGAAGTGCAGACTGAATATCCCGGCATCGCGTTGGAGTATGCCGAAGAACTTCGAAGATAAGATGAATGAAAAGAGGGCGCTGAGATGGCAAACAAAGTAGAGATAGTCTACACGGCAGACGGCAATCAGGCGATCAGCGAGACCGACGCCGTCGGCGCTTCGCAAAAACGCCTGGCCTCGGACAGCGCCTCCGTCACCTCGACGATAAAAGACGGCTGGGTCAAAGTCACTGCTCAATATTATCTCGCTAAAGAGGCATATACGAAAATGGTGGCAGCCATGGAACTCGTCGAACTCGGCGCAAAAGTCCGGCAGACCGAAGACACATTCTCGTCTATGGCCGCGACGATGCACTTCAACGGCGAGGGCATGATCACGGACATGGAGCGGCTGACGAAAAATACCGTCGACGCCTCCGACCTGATGCAGAAATCGATCAAGGGACTTGCTCAGGGACTCTCTTCCAGCGACATGAAGCAGATCGCCGAGATGGCGCCGGTGGCCGCGAAGAACGCCCTGATCTCCGTGAACGAAGCGTTTGAGCGACTTTCGGACGCGATAGCGAACGAGATACCGCGCTCGCTGCGCCAGATGGGGATGCTGACGAAAGACGAGATGAACCTCGTCAATAGGGCGATAACCTCGGGCGTAGACAATGTCGATCTCCTCACCCTTGCCCACGCAAATCTTCAGGTGCAGATGGCGAGGATGGGACCGGCAGCGGTCAGTGATTATGAAAAGTTCCAGCAGCTCAGCGCGCGGACAAAAGAATTTCATGAGAATGTAGGGAAACTCGCCAATAACATTGCGCAGACGCTGATCCCGGCATTAAATGCGCTCTTCGACATCCTGAACGGCAAGAGCACCGTGGGCCCGGACGCGATGCTTAAAGGGATCGACAACGAAATCGCCCAAGTTGAGAAAACAATAAAAATGAGGACGGCGATCAGTAACGTTCCCGGTGTGGGACTGCTGGCGCAAAACCCGGATAATCCATTTTCTAACGAGAGACTTGCGGCCTTAAATCAGCAACTCGACGCTCTCGGCAAACAGAGGCAGGATATCCTCCGGAAATATTTCTCTCATGCGACGACAACGAAGCAGGCATACAAGAGCCCGGAGGATGCCGAGGCCGAGAGGAAGGCGCAGGAAGACGCAATCAAGGCGCAACTCGCCGCCGCCGGGAACGCATCGAAGGCTAAAGAACTTGCATCATCAATGGAGGACTTCAGGGCGAAGGTCGATCAGATGAACCCCTCCCTCGGCGAACTCGACAAAAAGATGACGGATGTCTATGAAACCGCCTACAAGCTCGGGCAAAAAGGCGCGTCTCCGGAATTTCTCCAGGAGGGAATTGACGCGGCGCTGGCATATACGAATGAGGCGAGCCAAAAGGCGTTTGAAAATGTGAGCATGGACTTTATCATCGAGAGGAAGACCGGCTTCGACAAGGACCTCGCCAACGTGGACAAATGGCTCTACGACCAGGTCATCAAGATCGGCGCGAACGAGGAGCAGCAGAACGCCCTCATTCAGATGTGGAGCGACAAGCGCGCGGCGATCCTGCAGGCCGAGCATAACAAGGAAGCGGCCGGGCTGCGGGCATATCAGGAGGCAATGATCGCGGCGCAGAAAGACGGACACGAGAGAGACCTGGAAGAGATTAGAAACTCTCTTAATCGAAAGGAAGAGCTAACTAATGCTTTTTATGCCGGTCAACTGCAGAACATGGAGAGCACGTTTAGCCTCTTATCGCAGGGCTCTCAATATGCGGGCGATTTTGCAAATCCCTTAGATTCCGCCTTAGCAATGCAAAAGGACTCAGCAGTTTATGACCTTAAGCTTCAGCAACTAAACGATTATTATCAGAGACGTTTGACGGCAATGGCGAACGCCGGAACGAGTGAGCAGGCCCTCCAGGACGAGATGAACACGTGGGATCTGCAATCAACGCTTATGACTCAGCAGCTGAAGCTTCAGACATACCAGAATACTTCTAACCTGATAATGGGAACGGTCAGCGCAATCGGGTCTGTCATAGGCAAGAACAATACGGCGCTCTTCCTTCTTCAGAAAGCTGCGGCGATCGCGATCACTATTGTAAATGCGCATGCTGCCTCGATGGCTGCACTAGCTCCGCCGCCGCTAGGTCTCGGGCCGATCTTTGGGGCTCCGCTTGCTGCAAGCATGCTCACATACGGCTATATTCAAGCCGGACTCATAGCTGCAACAGCAATAGGACAGCTTGCAACAGGAGGGAGTTCTGCGCCAAGCGCATCGACTTCGGGCGGCAGCGCGACAACAGCAACATCTTCATCGGGATCTTCACAGGATCAGTCGCAACAGCAACGGACCCTTACAGTAAATATTCACATAAATGGGGACGTCTTAAATAGTTATGATGAACTTGCCCGGAAGCTGATTCCGGCACTCAACGAGGCCATCGGCGATAAAGTTATCTTGCAAACCTGAGCATCAGAAGGAGGAATTATATGAACGAGGAGAGCGGTAGAACCAAGACAGTTAAGGCGATCATCGACGGCGTTCTGGAGCCGCTCGTAGCTATTGAGGTTGTGAATGCAATCTACACGGCGAGGCTATTCCATTCACAAAAAGGATCGCTGTCGTCTGAAGAGGAGATTACCAGCGAGGTCATGGAGCTTTTTACACAGACCCTTACGCTGATGAAGAAGATAACGCCCAAAGGGATTATAGAGATCCGGTACGCTGTCGACGCAGACTCGGACGGGGCACGCAAATAAGAAGACAAAGCCACAGTCCCCAGCGAAGAGATGTGGCCTTGTTACCGTAAATGCACCCTTGCGATGGAAATACTCTACCACAAAAAAGAGGCATGATGGAAGATATCGAAAGAGGGTTGGACGAAAGAAAGCTGAAGAAGATGTTTTCAAGCGATATTGATAAGATTCCTCTCCTCACTCCGGAAGAGGAAAGCGTCCTTATCGAAAAGGCAAGGGGGGGATGCACGGAGTCCGCTAATCGCCTTACAGAGGCAAACCTGCGCTTGGTATTGAAAGTGGCTTACAAGATGTGGCGCCCCGGCTTTCCGCTCATGGATCTCGTCTCCGAGGGTTGTCTTGGGCTCATCAAGGCTATAAGGGCGTTTAACCCTGAAATGGGATTTAGGATATCGAGCTATGCAGTTCCGGCTATAGAGCATGCCGTCATAAATGCAATAGGAGCGCACTGCAAGCATAATCACAGCTCGCTTGATGACTTGGTATTCGAGGATGACGAGACAACGCATAAGGACCTTCTTGTATCTAAGGAAACAAGTGCTGATGATCATTATTTCGACGCACAAGTTAAAGGACTCTTGAACGCCCTCACCACTCGAGAGAGAAAAGTTATTGAGTTGCGGTTCTGGCGCGATAAGACCCTGGATGAAATAGGCGCTATCATTGGAGTATGTAAGCAGCACGTCGGACAAATCGAAGCTCGAGCGCTTAGAAAATTGAGATGGGCTATTTATAAGACATCAAACAAGGAAGATTGGTACGCGGATGATCGCCGGGACGTCTTCCTGGTTGCTTAGGAGGAAGAAAACTCAATGCAAGACGAAATTAAGATTGAGGATCTTCATCCCACATACCAGATGATCGCCAGGATCATAGGTATAGAAAATGCGCTTAAACTGGGGCGCGAGATCGGCGGCGAAGCGCTTTACCTTCCCAAGCTGGACAGTAACATGTCGCCGCTTCTTAAACTCCGGAATAAGCGGATCTGTGCGGAGTTTAATGGAAGCAATATTATGCAGCTCGGCAGGAAATATAACGTAACATCAACAAGAATATACGCGATACTGAGAGAGGAGAGAAGAGCCCGCAAGAAACTGACTGAAGTTGTATAGGTTGTGTAGCTCGGTTGTGTAGGTTGGATAGCTTTCAGCTTTTTGGGGAGCTGTTTTTTTTATCGGCAGTTTTGGGGTGTTTTTCGCAACTTGCCTGTCACAAATAGCCGGGAATCGTCCCCTTTTTCGCAACTTGCCAAAAGCGCATACATCGGAGTGCATCATCCTATAAATAAATAGTTTTCTGCCCGGAAACCGGTTGGATAGCTTTTCTCAAATTGGCTGGCAAGTTACATTTACAAATGCATCGGACAGAACGTAAGCCATTGAAATATATGGTGCCGGTGGTGGGAATCGAACCCACACGAGGTCGCCCTCACCGGATTTTGAGTCCGGCGCGTCTGCCAGTTCCACCACACCGGCGCACTAATCAAGATAGCACAAAGACTTTACCATTCTCAACCCTTGATTATGCTTGATTTATGGGACCTCTTGCTTTATCCTTCATGTATGGAGAGAGAGCGCACTGACTTTCTCGTTATCGGAAGCGGGGTCGCCGGCCTCAGGGCGGCCATAGAGCTTGCTCCATATGGCAGTGTGCTTGTAGTTACGAAGGATGTTCCCACCGAAAGCAGTACCGAGTATGCCCAGGGCGGCATCGCCGTGGCGATAAGCGACGAGGACGAGGTCGGCATCCACCTCGAGGACACCCTGAAGGCCGGAGATGGACTATGCAAAGAGGAAGCGGTAAGGGTCCTGGTGGAAGAGGGTCCGGCAAGGATAGCGGAACTGATCTCCTGGGGGGCTGAATTCGACAAAGAAGGGACGAAACTCTCGTTTACGAAAGAGGCCGCGCATTCCAAGAAGCGCATACTCCACGCCCATGGCGACTCCACCGGGAAGGAATTGGAGAGGGTGCTCCTTTCAAAGGTCCGCACCCTGAATTCGGTAAGAAAATATCCTTTTGCCTTTACCATAGATCTCATAGTGCATGAAGGACGGTGTCTCGGCGCGCACATGCTTAGGGAAGGCAGGGTAGTGAATCTGTTTGCCCACGCCACTGTTCTCGCAACGGGCGGGGCCGGACAGTTGTTTGAGAGGACCACAAACCCCGCGGTCGCCACAGGGGACGGGATGGCTATCGCCTTCAGGGCGGGGGCGGTCCTGGAAGATATGGAGTTCATCCAATTCCACCCGACGAGCCTGTTTGTGCCCGGGGCCCCGAATTTCCTCCTCAGCGAGGCGATGCGGGGAGAAGGGGCGGTCCTGAGGAACATAAACGGAGAGCTTTTTATGAAGAATTATCATCCTGCCACGGAGCTTGCCCCGAGGGACATCGTGTCGAGGGCCATCATCTCCGAGATGGTGAGGACGAAGAGCACTCATGTTTATCTCGACCTCACGCACCTCGATAAGGAGCTGATCAAGAAGAGGTTCCCTCGCATAGGCCAGACGTGCAGGATATACGGCATTGACATCACCGAAGACCGAATCCCTGTTTCGCCTGCAGCCCACTATATAATGGGAGGGGTGAGCACGGACCTGAACGGCGCGACTTCACTAAAGGGGCTCTACGCCGCAGGCGAGGTGGCCTGCACCGGCGTGCACGGCGCCAACAGGCTTGCAAGCAACAGTCTTCTCGAGGGGCTCGTGTTCGGGGCAAGGGCCGGAGGTGCGGCGGCGAGCGCGGGGATGGCGGCACAAGATGAAGCGGGCGGGTCTTACGAACCGGAAATCCTATATCGGTCATCGGACGCCGGACATGAAGAAACAGACATACGGGCAATAAGAAGGACCTTGCAAAGACTGATGTGGGAAAGAGTCGGCATCATTCGCTGCGTTGAGTCGCTCTCTATCGCAAAGGAGCGCCTTCTGGAGTGGTCCCCGCTCGTCGAAGGCGGCTCTTCCAGCAGGGATGAACAGGAACTGAAGAACATGTTGACCGTGGCCGGGCTGATTACGGAGGCCGCCATCGAAAGGAAGGGGAGTGTCGGGGCCCATTTCCGGTCTGATTATCCGGCGAAAGACCCCGGCTGGCAGACGCACCGCACACTGAAGAGAGACAGGGAGTCGATTATTAAATCCTCCCTCTGAAGGGGTGTGAAAGGAAAACTCTTGGGCAGACTCACCTTCGGTTTCAAGGCCAGGGCCGTACTCGCCTTCTTCCTTTTCAATTTCGCAGTGAGCATCGCCTTGTCCGTAACCGCATACCGCGTGCTTTATTCGAACATGTTCGAGGAGATCCGCGGAAGGGCGAAGGCCGTGGCAGAACTAGGCTCGTACCTCCTCGACAGACCCGCGCTGGAGCGACTCGTCCGGATGATGTCTCCGGGTCTGACAGGAAAACAGGTGGGCGAGGCGGAGCAGTCTGCCGATTTCAAGCTCATCTCCGGGCAGTTAAATAAGATCCGGGATTCCCAGGGCGGACTGATCCGGTATGCCTATATATTGCGGCCGCTCGGAAACGGCCGGGCGGGATATGTTGCAGACGCCGATACGCTTTCAGACCTTAAAAAGGCCTCCGGCGGACAGGCCGGGATCCGGGAAATCTCGAGGTTTAATTCCGTTGTCGACACTTCCCGTTATCCGGTGTTCAGCCGGGCGGTGGGAGAGAAAAGGGTCGAGGTCGAGAGGCACTTCTATTATGACGACGTCTTCAAGGTGCGCTCCGTCTCGGCATATCTGCCGATCCTCGACGAGACGACGAACACGGTCCTGGCGGTCCTGTGTCTCGACATAGTGGACAGGAATGTCCGGGAGGCCTTAACGGAAAGCCGGAATTCCTCTATGATTATCATCGGCGTCTCCCTGTTTTTTTCCCTTATCATCTCGGTCATACTGGGCAACATATTCTCGAAAGGCATCCGGGCCCTCGACAACGTGGTTAAGCGATATGCCGAAAGAGATTTCTCGGCCCGCTGCAATATCAAGTCGGGAGATGAGATAGGGAGGCTCGCCTTCAGCCTGAACACTATGGCCCAGACTATCCAGGACTATGCCGGCAGACTGGAAAGCCTCTTGTCGGCTTACAGCAGGTTCGTCCCTAAGAAGTTCCTCCAGTTCCTCAAGAAAGAGAGCATTGTGGACGTTCAGCTGGGCGACCAGATACAGAGGGAGATGACTATACTCTTTGCGGACATAAGGTCTTTTACGGAGCTTTCCGAAAGCATGACCCCGCGAGAGAACTTCAACTTTATCAACAATTATCTCAGACGGGTAGGGCCGACAATCAGACACCACAGCGGTTTTATCGACAAATATATAGGAGACGGAATAATGGCCCTCTTTCCGGGCGAGCCGGACGACGCGGTCATGGCGTCTATCGACATGCTTAAGGCGGTGGAGGAATACAACAAACACAGGAGGTCCGCGGGCTACCAGCCGATCCGCATAGGAGTCGGAATACATTGCGGTCTCCTGATGCTCGGGACGATCGGGGAAGACGAAAGGATGGACGGGAGCGTTATCTCTGACGCAGTGAACCTATGCTCAAGGCTCGAAGGCCTCACAAAGATCTACAAGGTCTCTATCATCACGAGCAGGGAGACCCTCGACAAACTGAGGGGCCGCGACAAATATCACATACGCTTTCTCGACAACGTGCAGGTAAAGGGCAAAAAGGTTGCCGCATCCATATATGAAATCTACGACATGGACCCTCCGGAGGTGGTCGAGAAGAAGGATCAGACCAGGGCGAGGTTGGAGGGCGGCATCCGGCTGTATTTTGAGCGCAGACTGACGGAAGCCCTCGAGGTCTTTGTCTCGGTGCAGCAGGAACATCCCGAAGATACACTCGTTCAGATGTACATCGAAAGATGCAGGAGATATATAGAGCAGGGACTGCCCGAGGAGTGGAACGGCTCAGAAGCGGTGATGACGAAATAGCGGCTCTGCCCGAGGGGGAGAAAGCTTCATAGTCCCTTCATACGGTTATGTTTTTATAGAATTGAATAAAGGAGTCTTAATTATAAACGCTGCACGGATTGCTAAAATGAGTTATATTCGTCGAGAAAGGAGATCAACACAATGAAGATCTTGAGAGTTTTTTTCTTGTCCGGCCTATTAATTCTTTCGTCTCTGTTTTTTTCACAGACCGCCTCGGCTTCGTCTTACGAGGGTGACATCCGCGTTAGTTATCTTGAAGGAGATGTGCAGATAAAGGCCGCCGGAACGTCGGAATGGGTCCCGGCCTCGATCAATATGCCCCTTATCGAGGGCGATGCAGTCTGGGTCCCGGACGGAGGCAGGTTCGGGCTTGAGCTCAGGGACGGATCTTTTGTCAGACTCAACGAAAACACCTCCCTGGAGGTCCTCGCTGTCGGGAGCGGCTCTTACCAGTTTTATCTGGCCTCGGGGCAGGCCTATATGAACTTTTTCGCCGGGAGGGGCGCCTTTCTCCAGATGGATACCCCTGTTTCCTCGACCAGGGTCTATAAGAGGTCCAAGTTCAGGATGGACGTCTCCCAAAGCGGCGACACGGACGTGTCCGTCTTCCAGGGCGATGTCCATGTCGAAGGCTCAAGCGGCAAGACGACAGTTGTGTCCGGACAGATGCTCTCCATCGGCGACTCCTATGCAGAAATCGCTTCTCTTGCCCCGCCCGACGATTGGGAGCGCTGGAACAGGGACATGGATTCAAGACGGGAAAGCAGCTATAGCTCACGCTATCTGCCGTCCGAGCTTTCTCCCTACTCTTACGACTTCGATGAAAACGGGAAATGGGTTTATACGAGCGATTACGGCTATTGCTGGACCCCGACGGTCATATCTGTCGGCTGGGCGCCTTACAGGTTCGGCAGGTGGACATGGATAGGCGGCGATTATGTATGGGTGTCTTATGACCGCTGGGGATGGGCGCCTTACCATTACGGAAGGTGGGCGTTTATCGGCTCGGTGGGTTGGTGCTGGGTGCCTCCCGCAGCAAGGGCCGTTTATTGGGGGCCGGGCTTCGTGGGGTGGGTCTCCACAGGCGATTATGTCTCATGGGTCCCCCTTGCGCCGGGAGACCTGTATTACGGTCACGGTTATTACGGGCCCCACAGCGTGAATATAACGAACATTAATATCAACACCGTGCATGTGACCAATGTGTACAAGAATGTGTACGTCAACAACAGCATCACGGTGGTGAACAGGAATACCTTTATCACGGGCAGACATGAGACGGTTGATCCGAGAGTGGTGAGCAGGATCAGGGAGAATGATTTCATAGCGCGGAAAGTCCAGATCGGAAGACCGGCCATCGCTCCGACAAAGGCGAGCTATATGCCCGTTGTAAAATCGATCCCTTCGTCAAAGATGCCTCCACCTCATGTCAGGCAGATACAGGTGAGGCAGTTGAGGGAAAGCCGTCCGATGGTCAAGAACCGGGCCTTGTCCGTTTTCAAGCCGGGGACGGCCCCAAGGAAGCTTCCTGTGACGGCTGTGAAGGAGCCGAGAAAACCAGGGGCCGCTCTGCAGCCCAGGGTTGTGAAACCACAGGCGCCCGGTAAAGAAACTCAGCAGCCTCAGGTGATTCAGCGAGGGATCCCGAGACCCGGCGCGTTCAAGGAAGAGAAGAGGCCTGAAACCTTCCGCAGGGAGGTCCCGAGGCCCGGCGCTACGTTCAAGGAAGAAAAGAAACCGCAGGTCATTCAGCGCGAGGTCCCAAGACCAGGCGGCGTGATAAAGGAAGAGAAGAGGCCTGAAACCTTCCGCAGGGAGGTCCCGAGGCCCGGCGCTACGTTCAAGGAAGAAAAGAAGCCGCAGGTCATTCAGCGCGAGGTCCCAAGACCAGGCGGCGTGATAAAGGAAGAGAAGAGGCCTGAAACCTTCCGCAGGGAGGTCCCGAGGCCGAACAATGTGATCAAGGAAGAACAAAGGCCTTTTGTGCAGCAGAGACAGATTCAGAAGCCCGCCCCGGTCGTCCGGGAAAAAGGGAAGGTCGAGCAGAAGAAGGGCAAGCCCGCTCAAAAGGAACAGGACAAGGAGCAGGGCACCAATGTAAGATAAAGATGAGTTAGACGGTCGAAATCGTTACATCACTAGATAGATACTGAAACCCGGCAGATATCAATCTCTTCCGGGTTTCTCTTTTTCCGCAGGATGCGATCTCATCTCTGTCATATCTTCCTCGAGCTGTTTCACTCTTCTTTTCTGTTCCCGCAAGGCAGAGTTTTTTTTCAAAAGCAACGGGACAGAAATGAATATCCCGGCAAGGAGCCCAAGGGCGAATACGACGACCAGAATCAGGGCAAGGGACCCGTTATAGTGGAACGAAAGAAAACTGACGGTTACGACGGCAGAATTCTGAACCGCGAACAGTACGAGCGCAATGCCTATCAATACGGAAAGGACCAACAATATCTGCATTCAGAACCTCTCTAATTGCGAAACAAGACCATTATATCACAAGCCCATATCTCCAGTATTAGCGTCTCAGCGTAATCGGATGCGTCTCTTGAGCTTATCCGCCGGTCCAGGGGCCTTATCCGGTCAGGTATGAAGGACCGCGCAGATCGTATTAGAGGGGTGGGAATAGAAGCCGGGCGAAAAGCGGAGGATATGTGCGCAGCGGCGAGTCGGCCCGTCGAGGCAGACGGGCAGAAAATAAACCCCTTGCCCGTCTGCCGACAGAATCGATCTACTCGAATTTGATCGCTTCCACGGGACAAGTGTCCGCCGCGGACTGACAGTCGCAGGTACTGCATTTCTCGGGGCCTATGACCCACGCCTTGTCGTCCCTTAACTCAAAAACTTCGGGGCACAACTCAACGCACGATCCGCAACCAATGCAAAGTTCTTGATCAACAACAGGAGCTGCCATCTCTTCCCTCCTTAATTAGGTATTATTCCGCAGGAGTCACTACGGCCATGACCACAAGCTTCTCACCCTTGTCCGCCTCAAAGCCGTGAGAGACCATCGGGTCACAGAGTAAGCAGGTCTTTTCGTCGGCTACGACCCGCTCTTCCCCTATTATAAATGTGCCTTTGCCCTGAACGCAATACATAAGAAGACGGAGCGGCGCCTTGTGGGGCTCGAGTTTCTGGCCTTCGTTCAGACACATTAGGGCTATCCTCATCTCCGGTCTGTCGGACAGCATCTCTCTAGATATTTTGTCTGGAGAAAACTTCACAAGCTTCTTCAGGTCGATCAGTTCCATGATGCCTCCTTTGTTCTCAACCTAAGCATACATCGGGGAGAACCGCTGTGCAATGATACAAATCATAGGTCACTCTAACCAACAGCATTCATAAAATATGGGCAGGTGCGGCGCAAAATTCTTGGGGAGGGCGGATACGGTGAGTAATATCTTATGGCGATGCCTTGAGGGTTTGGTATAACGCCGACTACTTTCTCTTTGCCCCGTGGGGGAGCATCCTGCCGAGTATATCGTCCACAGTCACGATCCCCAGCAACACCCCATTGATATCCACGACGGGCAGAGCCACGAGATTATACTTTGCGACTATTTTGGCCACCACTTTTTCGTCCTCCTCGGGAGTAACGGTCTTCACTTTGGTCTCCATGATCTCCGAAAGTCTCGTCCCGGGCTCGGACATGAGCAATTCCCTGAGAGAGATGACGCCGACAAGCTTTTCGGATTCGTCCGTCAGATAGATGTAGTAGACCGTCTCGATCTCTTTTGCGTCCTCCCTGAAACGGGCTATCGCCTCTTTCACGGTCATATCCGAGGGATAGGCGACGAACACGTTCGTCATCAGACCGCCTGCGGTGTCTTCTTCATGGCCGAGGAGTTCCTGTATGTCTTCCGCTTCCTCTTTTTCTATATGCTCCAGTATCTCCTTTGCCTTTTCCGCCGGGAGGTCGCCCAGTACGTCGGCGGCCTCGTCAGGGGGCATCATCTCTATGATGTCCGAGGCCTTTTCGGTCTCCATTCCCTTTATGATCTCCACCTGCGCCTCGCTGCTCATTTCGGATAGGGTTTCCGCCGCCACGTCCACATCGAGGTTCTTGAGGAACGCAGCGCCTTCGTGATGGGAGACCTGCCCTATCATGTCGGCTATATCAGCCGGGTGGATCTCCGAGAGCATCTGTCTCGGGACCGTGAGCGCGATAGAGGTAAGCTTAGGATGCAACGGCTGGATATAATTCCAGCTGATCAGATGGTAAGGCAGAGAGGTCTTGAAGACTTTCAGGAAATCCTCGCCCTTCCTCTCGAAACCGAGTCTGCGCAGTATCCCCCTGACTCCGACATCCACCGCAGTCAATATGGCCTCCGAGTCATAGCCTTCGAGCTTTATGTCGTTCACCCTCACGACCTTGACGCCGTTCACGTCTACAATCTGCTTGTCGAGGATGTCCCTCATGGCGAGGAGATCGTCGGAGCTGTCATAAGGAAAAAGGTCTGCATTATAAAGCTTGGCCGCGATTATCCTCTTATTGAAGAGGTTGAGGGTCGACCAGGGGATGCGGAACAGGTCGTTCTTGCGTTCGGCTATAAGGGCGTCCACCTTCGGAAGCGGCTCGGCCTTCACGACGGCTATGTCCATGAGTTTGCCCAGCTCCTCCCCCTTGGGATCGAGGATCGGCATCTTCAATATCTCACTCAGAAACAACTCACCGAACAGCGGCATTATTTCCCCCCTTAGGCATTATTCCCTTTTCTCCGGCCCGCCCCAGGAGTTCCTCCACTGCCCGCAGGCCTTCTTCGCCCGGATCGATCGTGTATTCGTTCACATAAAGGTCGATATGCCGCCCGATGACTTCGTCCGCCATTTCCTGGGAATGCGACTTTATGTAGTCCTTTGTCTCTCCCCTGTGGGTGAGGGCATATTCCACGCTCTTTCTGACAGAGCCATCTATCGCTCTTATCATATCATGTCCGAGCCCCCTTCTTGCGATTATACATCCAAGAGGTATCGGAAGTTTAGTCTCCTCTTCCCACCACTCTCCGAGGTCCCTCACTTCGAAAAGACCGTAGTCAGGATAGGTGAACCTCGATTCGTGGATGATGAGACCCGCATCAACCGTCCCGTCTTTCACCGCGGCCATGATCAGATCAAAAGGCATAACAACAACATTTTCCGCGAAAGCAGGATCGTAAAGCTGAAGCAGGAGATACGCCGTAGTCAGCCTGCCGGGTATCGCGATCTTCTTGCCTCTGAGTTCGTCCAGGCCGGTCTTCTGCCGCGACACAACGAGCGGTCCGCATCCTCTTCCCATTGCGCCTCCGGAGCGAATAAGGGAATAATCGTCTCTCAAATAGCCGTAGGCGTGGTAAGAGACCTTCGTTATATCCAGCTCCGCATTCCGGGCCTTCTGATTCAGGGTCTCGACATCGAGGAGGGCCTCATCGAACCTCAAGCCCCCGGTATCTACCTTACCGTGCACAAGGGCATAGAAGATAAACGTGTCGTTGGGACAGGGGGAATAGCCAAGGGAAAGGGTTTTTGAAGACATATGTATAGTATACTGAAAAAATCGAATGGCTATAAAGATAGTATAATATCAATATGAGAGTGAAGACATCTGAAGAACAGCCCCCTTCGCCCGCTACCGGGACCGAAGCGAGCCGGAAGATCGCCGAGATCATCGATTTTTCCTCCGAATATCTTCAGGGGAAGGACATTCCGCTTCGGCTTTCCCTGCTTACCTTTTTTTCGATGGGGCATCTGCTCATCGAGGACCTGCCGGGGCTGGGCAAGACGACCCTCGCAATTGCGATTGCAAGAATACTCGGCCTCAGCTTCGGGAGGATCCAGTGCACAAGCGACCTCCTGCCGACGGATATCACCGGCCTTTCGATCTACAACAAGAACACCGGGGAGTTTGAATTCCATCCGGGGCCGATATTCAATAACATCATCCTCGTGGATGAGATCAACAGGGCCACACCTAAGACGCAGAGCGCCCTCCTTGAGGCGATGGGAGAAAAACAGGCCACGCTCGAAGGGAAGACTTACAAACTCCCCAATCCCTTTTTCGTGATGGCCACCCAGAACCCGGTCGAGCAGTTCGGGACCTTCCCCCTGCCGGACTCGCAACTGGACAGGTTCATGATGAAGATAGGCATAGGCTACCCTGAGAGATCGGCCGAAAAGAGGATCCTGAAATCCGGAAGCAGCCGGGAGGAGCTCTTCTCGATAAAGCCCATGATGACCAAAGAGGAGGTAGTGCGGATCCAGGAAGAGATCAGAGAGAAAGTCTTCATCTCCGACAAGGTCCTCGAATATACCTTGGATATAGTCGGTGCGACCCGGACAAGCAAATATCTCTCGGCGGGGATTTCGACGCGCGGCGTCCTCGCCCTGACGGCCGCGGCAAAGACTACGGCGTATTTCCACGGCAGGGATTTCGTGATACCTGAGGACATCAAAGAGATAGCCGGGCACACCCTGCCGCACAGGGTTATATTGAAGGAAGAACATGAGCAGCTCGACAGATGGGAGATCATACAGGCGATATTAGACCAGACGCCGGCCCCGGCGTAATCAGGATAACCAAGGCGGGATGGCTTTACATCGCTGTAACGCTCTTCCTCGGTTTTTCCGCCGTAAACACCGGGAATAACCTCGTTTACCTTATAGTAGCCGCCTTCCTCAGTTTCATGGGGATCTCGGGTTTTTTCGGGAAGAGAAACCTGGCAAAAATAGAGATAGACGTGGAATTGCCCGAGGAAATATTTGCGCGGACAAGTTTTCCTTTAAAGATAACCCTTGTCAACAACAGAAGGTTCCTTCCGGCATTTCTGATTAAGGTCCGCCTGCACGACCTTGAGATCCTGTTCCCTTTCGTGGACGCAAAGGGGAGAGATTCCAGATATGTCTCTTTCGCTCTCGATGAAAGAGGCATCTCAAACATCGGCGACCTGCGGCTCTGCTCGGTGTTCCCTTTTCACTTCTTTGTGCGGTGCAGGAGGATAGAGAGACTTTTTGAGACCGTCGTCTTCCCCCAGATGAAAAAATGCGGGCTGACGGATGTTGTCGTGAGCGAAAAAAGGTCAAAGGGGGAGCAGACCGCGGACAGGACCGGGTATGACGCCGAGATCATGTCAACGAGAGACTATATCAAGGGCGACCCTCTGAAGTACATCCACTGGAAGGCGAGCGCAAGGACCGGACAACTGAAGACGAAGGAGCTTTCGTCCCTTTATCATCAGCCGGTGATCATAGATTTCGATTCCGTTCCGATAAAGAGCCTCGAAGAAAAGATCTCCTGTGTCACCTACCTCGTGGTGAAGCTCTTTAAGCAGAACGTGCCCGTTGGACTGAGGATAGGCGGCGCCCTCTTTGCTTCCCCAGGCAAGGCACACGGCGAAAGTACAAGAGCCGGCAGGAAAGCCATGCTGAGGAGGCTGGCCCTTTACGGCAAGGACGACCTGGGAGCTGCATGACCCGCAAGACGATAAAAATAGAAGACGCGGTGAGGATACTGACCTGTGTTATCAGCGCTGTAAGTTTTCTCTCGATAGTGCGATATGTGAGTGTCTCTTATTCGGTCGTCTTCGGCGCGCTTTTTGTATTTTCTCTTTATTTTGAGTATTACAGGAAATTCCTGCTGCCCCGCTGGCTCCTGACCGTAACCGCTGCTGCGGTGATAGTTTCTACATTTTTCCGCATGGCATCTGACGATCCGGTTGTGGCGTCTGTCGAGGCGCTCCTGATACTTCTTGCGATAAAGCTCCTTGCAGACAAGAGGTTCCGGGACTACATGCAGATCTATGTAATATCCTTTTTTCTTTTGACAGGTTCGGCCTTGCTGTCCCTGGACATCGAGTTCCTGGTCTATTTTATTTCTCTCGTATTCCTTGTGACCATTGCCCTTGTGTTTTTGACTTACCTCTCCCAGGACAGCGCGCTCGAGTTAAGGGTGCCCGTATTGATAAAGATCGTGTCGAAATCCTCTCTTATAACCCTGCTGGCCATTCCGACGACCATCTTTATGTTCATTATCCTTCCCCGCACGAGCTATCCCATGCTCACCTTCCTGAACAGGGGCACGCTTGCAAACACCGGCTTCACAGACACGGTGAGTCTCGGAAAGGTCTCGGACATCCAGGAAGACACAACCGTGATCCTGAGGGCCCATATGGCGCGAGTCGACGAAAACGCCCTGTATTGGAGGGGGATAGTTTTAGACTATTTCGACGGCAGCTCCTGGCGCAGGCTTCATCGGGAAAGGCCGGCAGGAAAAAGGTCAGAGTTTGTCCGAGGCGGGCAGGTCGCCCAGACCATCTACCTTGAGCCCTATGGGAACAGGTATCTCTTCGCACTCGACAAGCCTTCCTCCATTTCCGCCAGACACGTCACAAGATATGACGACCTCACCTATGCGCTCCCATCGAACGTTTCCAAAAGGATCCGGTATGAGTCTTTGTCTGTTCCCTCCGGCGTTCTGTACGACAATGCGATCAATGCGTCCGTCTATCTCCAGTTGCCGGAGGGAAAGCTCGGCAAGATCAGGGAGCTTGTGAAGTCCCTCTCTTCAGGGCGGAACAAAGAAGACATTGCATGGGATATGCTGCGCTTCTTCAAAAGCGGCGGGTTTCGCTACACAATGAAGAACATGCCTGTGTCTGCCGACCCCCTCGGAGACTTCCTCTTTAAATATAAATACGGTAACTGCGAATACTTTGCGTCCGCCATGGCGGTGATGCTGAGGGTCGCGGGAATTCCCTCGAGGATTGTAGGAGGATACAAGGGAGGATATTACAACGCCACCGGCGAATACTACCTCGTCCCACAAAAGAATGCTCATGTCTGGGTCGAGGCCTATCTGAAAGACGGTTGGGTACGGCTGGACCCCACGCCTTTGGGAATGGAGAGTTTTGTCTCTCTTCGCAAAAAAGACTTCTTCTTCAAGCTGCGACTCTTCCTGGACACGATGAACTACTACTGGAACGCGTCCGTAATCAACTACGATTTTTCGAAACAGCTGATGCTGTTTCACAAACTAAGGACGTTGAAACCCCCGAAGATAAGCCTTTCCATAGGGAAAGAAGCGCTAGAGGCCTATCTGCCCGTTGCACTGGCCGTCGCTTTCATCGCTGCGTGGGTCTTTCTCTCTGTCCTTCGAAAGAGACCCGCCGAAGAAGAAATAGTGCGGGCCTTTTTGAAAAAAATGGTAAAGCGCGGCTATAAAAAAAGACCCCCGGAAGGTCTTGAGGAATTCGCGGCCAATATCGCTGAAGGACCTTTGCGCGAAGGGGCGCTCGCCTTCATAAAGGAGTTCGAAAGATACTACTATGCAGACAGGAGTATTACAAGGGAGGACATGCGAAGGATGAAGGAGTTGATAAGACGGGTATAAGACCGGAAACGGGAGAAGATCCGCTTTCAGGCTTGATTCTTGTTACCTTCGCCCTCGCTTATTTTCTTAAGCAATTGCATTAACGACCTTTGGCAATTCTCCGCCGCAAGCTTGATGTTCCATTTCGAAGGGTCTCTGTCCTCAACGACATTGCTTATCCCTCTGAGCTCGATCATAGGCCTTTCATAGATAGCGCATATATGGGCCACCGAGGCGCCTTCCATGTTCTCGCATATCGCATCGAACTTCTTCCTGAGTTCCAGTGCCCGTTTCCTTGTGCCAGTGCATGTGGAAACAGTAACGAAGACTCCTGATCTGGCGGCAGTCACAGGTGACGAATGACGAGAAATGAGTTCAGAGACTTCTGCTGCCCGCGATGCAAGAGTCCTGTCCAGAGGAAACTTGTTGAAATACCTCTTTCTGCCTCTTTTCAGCAGGGGGATGCCGATAAACTCCGCCCCGTGAAACCCTTCTCTGTCCAAAACCCCCTCGTCGCCGTATATCTCCTCCTCCGCGACGGCAATATCTCCGACCTTGAGTCCCGTGGACGGATAAGCGCCTCCCACTCCGAAGAGAACGACCAAATCAGGCGAATATTTCTCGATGAGGACCGTCGCGGCATGGGCGGCGTTTGTCTTGCCCATGCCCGAGATCATGTATACAATATCGTACCCGTCTATAGTTCCATAATAGACACGAAGACGCGGGGACACGGGGACACGGAGATTCTTGCTGTTCCTGGATTTCTTTAACTCTCCAATGAGAAGTGCTCCTTCTTCCGCGACGGATGAGATAACGCCAATCAGATATCTTTTCCCCCTCTGTTTCACGGCGTCACCGATTCTCCGCGTCTTTCCGAAAGAATCACTCCCTCAGTTGTCCGCTTCCGAAAACGATGAACTTGGTGCATGTGAGTTCTTCGAGTCCCATCGGTCCCCTGGCATGAATCTTATCGGTCGAGATCCCGATCTCCGCGCCGAGTCCGAACTGATAACCGTCGTTCAGTCGTGTGGATGCGTTTACAAGCACGGCAGAGGAGTCGACTTCCTTCAGAAACCTCATCGCCCTTTCGTAGTTCATTGTGACAATGGAGTCGGTATGCGCGGAGCTGTATTTTGCTATGTGTTCGATCGCCTCGTCCATATCCGCAACGATTCTCACATTGAGCACCAGGTCAAGATATTCCCTGTAATAGTCCTCCTCTTTCACCTCTGCGGCATTCGCATATATAGCAACGGCCTTCGGACACCCCCTGACCGCGACCCCTGCGCCTTCATATCTCTTCAGCATCTTGGGCAAGAAACTCTTCGAGATCGGTTCGTCCACGAGCATCGTCTCCATCGCATTGCACGTTCCGGGCCTCTGCACCTTGGCGTTGAAGCAAATCTCTTCCGCCATTGCCGGATCGGCGTCCCTGTCCACGAATACATGGCAGACGCCTTTGTAATGCTTAAGAACCGGGATACGGGAATTCTCCGTCACCGTCCGTATGAGTCCCTCTCCTCCCCTGGGGATTATGAGATCGACGATGCCTTCCAGCTTCAGCATCTCCATTATCGCCTCTCTGTCGGGAATCCCGATAAACGTAACCGCGCCAGGATGAAGTCCCTGACCGCGCGCCACGTCCCTCAGAATGCTCACAATGGCCTTATTGGAATTGATCGCCTCGGAGCCGCCGCGAAGAATGACCGCATTGCCGGCCTTAAGGCAGAGGCTCGTGGCGTCAGCTGTCACGTTGGGTCTCGATTCGTAAATAATCCCTATTACCCCTATCGGTACCCGCATTCTGCCTACGCTCATTCCATTGGGTCTCTGCCACATCTTTGTTATCTCTCCCACGGGGTCGGGAAGCTGCGCGACCTCGACAAGACCCTGTGACATCTCATCTATCCTCTTTTCGTTCAGGGTGAGCCTGTCGATCAGCGCCTTTGAGAGCCCCTTTTTTGCGGCGTATTCGATATCCTTCTTATTCTCACTTACAAGCTCCGATGCCCTGTCCTTCAGCGCCTCAGCCATTTTGACAAGAGCGAGGTTCTTCCGAGAAGACGGAGCTTTTGCAAGAGCCCGTGCGCCGGCCTTGGCTTCGACGGCCAGATCATAGACATACTTTCCTATATCCATAAGAACGCCTCCCAACGATACACCTGATATAGCGTATAGTGTATCAAAGCTTACAATAACCGAACTTTTTGGGAATAATCAACATCTGCCAATAATTCTATTAAATGAACGGGAAGAGCAGAAAGAGGGCAGGGTTCAGCGCCCTGCCCTCTTTTGGTAATGCGCGGTGCCGAGTTAAACCTTTCTCCGTCGCCTCAGATAAAAAACCGCCGTCAGACCCGTAAGCAGCATCAAGATCATAATGCCCCATTCCGAAAGGGTCGGTACGGACGCGGGATTATCGACTGTCGTGCCGGTCTGAGTATCCACCCCTCCCGGGTCCTCGGTGCTCGTTATTTTCGCATAATTCGTTATTGTAGCGCTCGTGCCTACCGAGAGGGAGATATTTACTGAAACAGTAATCATTATCGTCGCGGAGCCGCCCGCGCTTATCGTACCCAGGTTGCAAGTCACTGTCGGCGGAGGTCCCGAGCAGCTTCCCTGAGTCGAGGAGGCGCTGAAGTATGTGCCACCGACTCCGGAAGGAAGGGTATCGACAACCGTTACGTTTGTCGCATCGGACGGCCCTACGTTGCCGGCCACGATCTTATAGGTAAGATTGTTTCCGGTAATAACCGGGTCCGGCGAACCCGATTTCAAGATGTAAAGGCCCACCTCTGCGTTTACATTGGTCGTAATCGTTGCCGTATTATTGGTATCAGGGGGGCCGGCATCCGATTCTGTCTCATTTCCTGCCACGACTGCCTTATTGGTCAGGACGGTTCCTCCCGGCGTAGAGGAATTGACCGTAACCACAATGGTCACTATGATCGGGTTCGTCGCATTCGGAGCACCGGAAGCAAGAGTTCCAAGACTGCAGGTGACTTGTCTTGTGACGCCGTTATAATTGCACACGTTGCCCAAAGAGGTGTTAGTCTGCGAATAAACAGCACTCGCCGAAACAAAAGTAACGCCAGGAGGAAGTGTGTCCGTGAGAGTTACACCAGTTTCATTCGCACCACCGGAATTCGTGACATTTATCGTATAGGTAAGGTTTCCCCCGGCCGCGGCAGGGTCCGGTGAGTCATGTTTGGTGACCTGAAGGTCCGGCAGCGCCGGGGGCGAGCCCGATACGGTGGTGTCACATTCACAAGCGCCGATGCCACAGCCGTCGGATGGCGTGTCGTTGGAATGGTTCGTATCCTCGTCAGGAGGGTGGATGTGACTTTCTGCAGTGTTTAAGAGGATACCCGCGGTCGTTGCCTGGACAATAATCGCCACATGAACAGTGCCCCCTGGAGCGATATCGCCGAGTGTGCAGTGGACGATATCCGGGTTCACAAAGGTACAACTTCCCTGATCCGGAGTGGCGGACACAAAAGAAACCAGGAGCGTACCCGAACTGTTCGGTAAGATATCCTGTATATGCGTATCCAGTGAAGTCGACGGGCCGGCATTGTGGACAGCAATGTCATAAGTGATAAGGTCGCCCTCTGTGGCATTAGCGGGACAGCTCTTGATAATCGAGATATCGGTCTGTCCCGTCACGGTTGTGGTACAGGACTTCGAATTATTGCTCGTGACAGGATCCGATTGATCGGCGGAAACAGTGGCCACATCGGTAAGATCTCCCCTGAAAGAAGGGTTTGCAGGAGCATTTACATGAATGGTCACAGTTGCATTTCCGCCGGCTGAGATGTTATTGAGATCACATGTAACGACCCCGCCTGATTGACTGCAGGTACCCTGGCTCGGACTGGCCGAGACAAAGGTCACTCCCGCCGGGAGGGCGTCGGTAAGAGTCACGCCTGTCGCCGTAAATGTTGAATCATTATTTGTCACCGTTATGTCATACTCCAGATCAGTCGGGGCCGTACCAGCGACGTACCCTGAAGGGCATGTCTTATTAACGGACAGGTCTATTTCCGTCCCGACAGGAGGGCTTATATCGGTGGTACACGAAGCCGTATTGTTGCCAGGGACAGAATCCGTAGCCGGACCGCCTACCGTAACGGAGTCCGTTATGTTCGTTCCGCTGAAAGTGCTCGCGACATTTACAACAACGGTCACGGTCACGGTATTCTGCGGCTGCATAAAACCGATATCGCAGTGAAGTATGTTGCCGACCAGCGCATTGCATGTGCCCTGGCTGGGCGTGGCCGAGACAAAGGTCACGCCCGTCTGGAGCGGAAGGGTATCGTCGATATAGACGCCGGTTGCAGTTTCAGGGCCGTTATTCTTGACTGTGATGGTATAGCTCACATTGTTCCCTGCGTGAATGCTGCCGGGGCAGGACTTGGTAACAGCAAGGTCCGTCTGATGACCGGCGCTGATGACATCGCTATTGATCTGATCATCCTCGCCGCCTACGGCATTCCCATCGATTGATATCAGTTTGACATGAAATGAAGAGCCTGCCGCCGAGGCAGCGCCATAACCGGTCCCCCACCCGATTGCGGGACCCGCTCCATCGGGGTCTTGCGAATCCGCAAGCTGGGCCGAAAACCACATGCCTATAAGATTGTTTGCGCTGTTGCCGTTAGTCCAGAAATGCACAGTTACCTGAGCATCGCTGTCGCCGCAGTTCTGGAAACAATTGGTATTCGGGATATGAACAGGCGTATCGATCGTGACATTACTTACATCGCAGCCGGCGCTGCTCGTTCCCTCCTTTATGCAGCCGAAGTGAAGGTATCTTACAGGGGGATGTTCCCTCAAGGAGACCGCGTCAAAAGGATCGGATGGAAGCGGAATAAGACTACCGTTCGCGGCCACGCCGGACATAAAGGCGTTTACGCAATCATCGGGGTTCGCAAAAGGGGGAAGATCGCCGCACGGATTTATGAGCGACAAGGGCATGGAGTGGTCCACACTATTCAAAAAATCATAAGCGTATACGCTCCCTTTTGTGAAGGTATACTGGAAAGTCGCGGTGTGCTCTTGAGCCGTTGCCCCGGAGTTATACTCGAAGAGCCAGCGCTGGGGAACACCGTCGCTTTCGGCATAGAGCGAATTGTTTGTGACAAGCGCCCCTGTTATCCATTGACACATCTCGATGAGCCCGCTGTTGTCCGGATCGTTTGCGCACTGGGTCAGGCTGGAACTGATTCCGTAGGAAACTGCCTCGGTCCCGAAAAAGACAAGAAACAGTGATACTAAGAAAGACAATGAAAGTATCATCTTGCTTCGAGAAAACGTGAGCTTTCTACTTCTCATGCGTTTATACCCCCTAGTCCAGGCAATTGATAACCGTTTCACGTATATCTCAAAGCATATACTAATCAGTTCATAAGTAAGGCCTCATTATGGTATACTATGAGGCATGAGAGAAACAGACGGAAGAAAGCTCAAGCATGATGTTTTGGAAGCACTTCGGATAAGGG
>JAJYIF010000014.1 GCA_021790195.1 Nitrospirota bacterium | reverse complement strand
TGCAGCGTCTTCATTGATGAAGGCTGTCTGCTTATAGAAGATTGGGTTTGGAGATCGTGCTTGATATACATATGTACAGCATACTGTGCGGGAGAAGAAAAGACTTGCCTTTTTAACATAGAAGAAACATGCCGATTCGGTCTCTCGCTTTTCGGAGTCTTTCGAGCGGAACTTCACCGAAAAACGGGCATCGTGCGCCCGAGATTATCTTCCTGAAATCAATGCGAGTTTCACTTTCTGATATCTGAGGGATACCGTTTGGAAAATCAGTATCCACTATGCCGCCTCCGGCACAGGGCGCGTTGGAACGGGTTTTCGCCCCGGACGACCCTCAGAATGTTCTCTTCTGTTCTCGTATCCGTTCCCATTGCTCATCTTTCAATCGCATGCTATATGATACACAATTCTCATTTTAAGATAGATCATATGCATATGCCGACAAATCATGATCATATTATTATTATATTGACAGCATTTATCTTCTCGCTTAAACTATCCTTGGTTCTAGTTGGATTGATTCCCAATTGTAACGTACGGAGGACGGGAGTGAAGATAAAGACAAAGAAGAACAAGAAAGAATTCTCAAGGCAACTGTTGGCCTATGCGACTACAGCGGCAGGAGTACTTGCGGTCGCGCCGGCTGCTAATGCGGCTATTGTGTATAGCGGGGCTAAGAACCTACCGGTTGACAACGCTCACACACCGGTAAATGTGACCATGGATGGGTCTGTCCATGGGTTTCACTTTTTCACCAGCAGTTCTACAAAAATGGAGTTCGGACGAGCGGGCTCTACTGGGGCCACCTCGGCTATCGTGACTTTTACTTCTAACTCCGACGCAAATCTGGCTCCTAATTACAGTATTCGCAGCTCGCTGGCAGCGGGTAAAACTTGGAATAATGCGACGACTAATCGCCTTTTCAGCACCGGCGGCAAGGGATTTTTCAGTAATACCACCGGATTTCTTGGTGTGAGATTCCAGGGCAATTGTGCTCCGGGTTCTTTCCATTACGGCTGGATACGCTTCCAAGGTCTGAGCAATGTTAATGGCAATATATCCGGAACCATCATCGACTGGGCATATGAGGATGTCTGCAACACGCCCATTGCCGCCGGCGCGGGGATACCTACTGCTGTACCCACTGTTACGGAATGGGGCGCTATGGGAATGGCGGGTCTCCTGGCCGCGGCCGCGGTGATGCGCCTCAGGAAAAGGAACAATCAGGAGCAATAAGCAAGTTAGATTATCGTGATAAGGGCGGCAGACTGCCGCCCTGTTTTTTTATATGAATAACCTCTCCTAGATTTCACCCCCATGGGTAACGTTCAAACCGCAAGAAAAGTGCTTCTGGTCGGATGGGACGCCGCTGACTGGAAGATCATACATAAACTGGTGGACGAAGGCAAGATGCCGAATATGGCGCGCTTTGTTGAAGGGGGCGTCATCGGAAACCTCGCCACTATCCATCCAGAGCTATCGCCCATGCTCTGGACGTCCATCGCGACCGGCAAACGGCCTTACAAGCATGGCATCCTGGGCTTTACCGAACCCGACCCTGAACTCGGCGGTATCCGTCCGATCACCAACCTCTCCAGAAAATCCAAAGCGCTATGGAACATCCTCAACCAATCAGGGAAGAAGTCCATTGTGGTCGGATGGTGGCCTTCTCATCCCGCGGAGCCGATCAATGGGGTAATGGTTTCGAATCATTATCAGCGTGCGGTTGCGCCATACGGTAAACCATGGCCTATGCGCCAGGGGACAGTCCATCCGGAACGTCTGGTAAAGAACCTTGCCGAACTCCGGTTACATCCGCAGGAGCTCGATGTGGAGTTGATGATGCACTTCGTGCCGCGCCTTAACGAGATCGATCAGGAGAAGGACCATCGTGTGGAGGCGATTGCGAAGATCGTAGCAGACTGCACCACTATAAACCGGGCTGCCACCGCGATCATGCACCACGAGCCCTGGGATTTCGCAGCGATCTACTACGACAGTATAGACCACTTCGGCCATGGCTTCATGGATTATCACCCACCACGGCTATCGTGGATTTCCGAAAAGGATTATGAGTTCTATCGCCAGGTCGTCGAAAGCGGTTATTTGTATCACGACCTTCTCCTTGGCTCACTCCTCGAAAAGGCCGGTGACGATGCGATAGTTATAATCGTGTCGGATCATGGGTTCCATTCCGATCACCTGAGGCCCCGTACTATCCCCGCCGAGCCAGCGGGTCCTTTCGTGCAGCATCGACCTTACGGCATCTTTGCGGCCAAAGGGCCGGGGATCAGAAAAGACGAGTTGACCTACGGCGCCAGCATCCTGGATATCTGTCCGACCGTCCTCTCGTTGTTCGGCCTTCCAGTCGGCCGGGATATGGACGGGAAACCTCTAATCGGTATTATGTCCGAGGAGGTAAAGATCGACTCTATCCTGAGCTGGGACGAAATCCCCGGCAATGACGGTGCGCACCCTCCCGGATTACGAATAGATCCGATAGAGGCAAAGGAGGCGATAGATCAGCTGATTGAGCTCGGATATATAGCGAAACCGGACGAAAACAGGGAGAAGGCTGCACGAGATTGTATGCGCGAGCTGAATTACAATTTGGCTCGTGCCCATATGGATGCGGGAAATTATCATGAGGCGATTCGCATCTTGGAGGTCCTCTTTGAAGAATGGCCCGATCAGTACCGTTTTGGGATTCACCTCGTGAGCTGCCATCAGGCGCTCGATCGGATAAGTCAGGCGAGGGAGGTTCTCGAAACGATCATTAAACGTAAAGAAGTAAATGCGAAAAAGGCGAAAAAGGATATGAAATCTTTTCTAGCCGAACGAAAGGAATTGCGGCCGGAGGACTGGCCCGCCGAAGACAGACGAAAACTGCACAATCTGAAGAATGCCGCCGAGACGAACCCCTTTGCGCTTGACTATCTGATGGGGACATTGCTCCTGGCGGAAAAGCGAGAGGAAGAGGCGCTCCTGCATTTCAAGGCAGCGGAGAAAATAGAGAAAAATGCCCCTGACCTGTTCAACAGGCTGGGCGAAGTGTACTTCAAGATGAAAAGATATGACGATGCCGAAAAGAGTTTCCGAGAAGCACTGCAAAAAGACCCTGACAACGCCGCCGCCCGGCTCGGCCTTGCGAGGACTTACCTGAGGAGGAGATGGAACAGACGCGCGGCGGAAGAGGCACTCAAAGCTATAGGACTTCTCTACCATAATCCGTTGGCCCACTACGTGCTCGGGACTGCCCTGCATAGAATGGGCCGAATCCATGATGCCGTCCAGGCGCTTCATGTCGCCGTTGCGCAAAATCCTACCTTTCCGGATGCACATCGGCGGCTCGCGTCTATTTACCGTACCCGTATCGGCGATGCGAAATCAGCGGTCAGGCATTCGGAACTGGCAAAAGAGGCCCGGGAACTGATCAAAGGCATCTCTTCCGGAAAACTCGCGGCGTCTTCAGTTGATCCGAAGATGCTCTCTATGTTGGCCGAGCGCCCGGGAAAAGACGCGGAGATTCCTGACCGGCCTGAAGCCCAGGCTACCTCATTTGATTTGTCCAGCACGGTCACGATCGTGAGCGGGTTACCGCGTTCCGGCACATCCATGATGATGCAGATGCTCGCGGCCGGGGGGATCTCTCCGCTCACAGATGGGGCAAGGAGAGCGGACGACGACAATCGAAAGGGATATTTCGAATATGAAAAGGCGACTCAGCTGAGGACCGACAATTCCTGGATGCCTGAGGCCAAAGGCAGGGCCGTAAAGATTGTTGCCCAGTTGCTCAACGACCTGCCGTTGATCGAAGGACTCCAGTATCGTGTCGTCTTTATGGAGCGCAACCTGGATGAGGTGATCCGGTCCCAGAAGACCATGCTTGCCCGCAACGGAAAAACCGGCTCGAAACTGCCGGACGAACGACTGAAGAAGGTATTCTCCAGGCAGATCGATCAGGTAAAGAGGACGCTTGCCCTTAGAAAAATCCCTGTCCTTTTTGTCGATTACCACAGCACGATTACCGATCCGGAAAAGACCGCTTTACGGCTGAATGCGTTCTTTTCCGCTACCCTGCTGGAACTTGACATGATCGCGGCTGTCGATCCGGCGCTGAGACGTCAGAAGATTTCGTCATGACTTCGTAGACCCGGGAAACATTGAAGTTTTGCGCAGCCTCCCAAAAATAATAATGTTTGTTTCTTCCGGCATTCTCGTGGCAAGAAACTTCCGACATATTGTGTTTATATCGGAAAGTCACGATCCGAACCAATCTTGTTTTTATCACTTTGGAGGGGAAGTAGAAAGTTATCGAGATCCGAAACTTCGGCGTCTTTCCAGAGAAACTTGAACGTTCATAGTATGGAATGAAACAAAAAGCTTTTTATTCTACGTCAGGTGGTATAAAGCGAAAAATAATCGTTCGGATCGCCTTAATAGGTTGGTTTTCTTAAGCAATTTTCACGAGAGGGAAGTCGATTACGATATGTTGAATTGGTGGAGCCTGTTCTGTGTACCTTATGTTACATACCCTTCCTTCGGCACCAACTTCCTGCAAGAGGTACTTCCTCTATGATTCTCCCTCGCCGGACAGGTGCCTTGTCCGCCTTATGGCGGCCATGAGATAATCTTTGAACTTTTCGGGGAAGAGCCATCTGATGCCCAGTTTCTCCGCCCAATTTATTAAACCCTGGTCCGCAGTGATGATAAGGGCGTCGAGTTCCATCGCAAGCAGTAGCAAGTCCACATCCTCCTTGCTGTCGATTATCCCTTCCCTCAAGGCGTCCCGGTATTTTCTCCTTAACTCCTGAATGATCTCTTCGGTCTTCTTCTTTTCGGCGCTACGCACCGCTTTTTCGGCGATCCTCAGACCCTTGTTGACCCTTTCCCGCATATCCTCTATCAGCTCGTAGAGGAGAAAGGCGGGACATTTCAGTTCGTGCTTCCTGGGAGGCTTTTGATGGAGGATCACAAGAAGGTCCCCGGGGATCTTGTCCTTTTGAACGAAGTTCAGGAGCTCTCCGAATATGGATGGCGGCATATAGAACTCCAAGATATGGATCTGGGCCGCAAGAAAAAGGAACGTCTCAAGGGCCTCGGTCGGCGTATCGCCCAGACTCGCCCGGACGTCCGGGTTGACGAAAAGGCTTGTGTCCAAAACAACCCTCTGCGGCGGCGATGAAAGAAGATGGAAGGGCAGGGGTTCCTTTATTCCTTTGCCGCCTTTTCCTTCGTCGTCCTCTAGATTTTCAGATGTCACCGCGTGGTCCGATACGAAATGCTATATTTTGCAAGCGCCGTAAAGATTAAAGTCGTAAGTGTTCCATTCCCTGCAGTTGGGACACCTGCCGGCCCAGTCCGGAGAGGAATGCCCGCAATTCCGGCAACAGTATGGAAGCCGGTAGGGTTTTCTTATGTCAACAGCTTTCTTGAATTCTTCCACGGCCTTTTCGTATTGCTGTCGTCTCAAATATATGTTCCCGAGGAGTTGATGGAGCTCGGGATAAGGAGCGCCCGCTCCATCCACCGCACTCAGCGTGTCGAAGGCATCGTCGAGCATTTCGAGTCTGTAAAACAGTTTTCCCATAAAATAGCGCAGCACCTGATTCCTTGGGTCTTTCGATGCGCTGTCCCTGTATAACCCTATGAGTCTGCCCGGGTCGCCGAGATTTATCAGAAGGTCCTCTATCCTCGCAAGGATTATCTCGGAAGAGGTAAGTTCAAAGGCCTTTTCGAGAAGGCCTATGGCATCTTCCGGCTCTTCTCCCCTCAGCATCGTCTCGGCAAGTCCGAGATATCCGGGGACAAAGTTCTTGTCCAGACGGAGGATGGTCTTGAACGCCTTCTTCGCTTTTTCGAGGTCCCCGCTTTCGAGACCATGGCGGCCCTGCTCGTACTTATAGCCGATGAGGTTCGCCTGCTCGCGCTGCCGGTCTTTCTCGTTATGCTCGCATTTTATGATGCTCCTTTGTACGGAGATGACATCGTCCCACCTTTCCTTTTTCTCGAGGGCAAGGCGTTTTCTGTAAAGGGCGGTCAGGTTGTCAGGGTCCAGGTCCAGGATCTCATCGAGATAGGCGGAGGCTTCATTGGTCCGGCCCATTTTCTCCAGTATCCTCGCAAGTGAAAAGAGGACTTCGGGGTTCCGCGGCTGCAGGTCCTTGGCCTTTTTATAATAGCCCAGGGCGGATTGGTACTCCTCGTCCCCGGCGGCTATGTCGCCGAGTCTGAGGAGGGCGTCCATATGTCTCGGGTCTTCCTGCAAAATGCTCTCAAGAGACGACCTCGCCTCTTCCTCGCTGTCTGCAAGAATGGCATTCAGGGCCTTCGAATAGAGCTCCTGCACCCTCATGTCCATCTTTTGCCTGCGCTGATAGCGCCTGTTGTCGATGAACCGTTTTGTGTCCCTGACGAAAAAAACTACAAGCGTCGCTGCCGATCCCACTGCAAAAGACAAAAGTATGAGGGCGATCTTGGGCATCTCGTAGATCGTCTTCGGGGCTATCGAAAAGGTGACGGGCTCCTTATTGAGGACTGCAAAATAACCCAGCGCGGAAAGGAACAAGACAAACAACAAAAGGCTAAACTTCCCCATCAGCGGCTTTGCCTCCCGGACTCAACGCGGACCGGAATCGTCTCCAAACTCACTCGCTTATTCTCCGACGGCGACTCGCGGCGCATCGAGCCACAGCTTTTCGAGCTCATAGTAGACCCTCGTCTCTTCTTCGAACACATGGACTATTATATCTCCGTAATCCATAAGAACCCAGTGGGCATAGGCCAGCCCTTCAACTGATAAAGGCCTGACGCCTTTCTTGGCAAATTCTGCCTCGACGTGCTCTGCGATTGCTTTGACCTGGGTGGTACTCTCACCGGAACAGATAACAAAATAATCGGTAAAAACGGCTAATCCCCGGAGATCGAGGACAAGGGTATTTCCTGCCTTTTTTGCCAGGGCTGACTCTGCGGCGTATCTCGCCTTTCTTCTACTTTCTAAAGGTGACCACTCCCTTCTGAATAAAGCTTATTAGCAATTATATAAGATTCCACCGTCTCTGGCAACAGGTATTTTATGCTCATGCCTTTCCTGATCAGCGCCCTCGTAGTCGTGGCGGATATGCCGATGGGAGTGACGTTGGTCAGGGAGACCTCTCTTTTCCCACCGAGAGCTGTCCTGTGCGTGTCGAGTTCGCAGGAATCGAGTTCGGCAAGCGTCTTCCCGTCCACCGGTATCCTTGAGGAAAGACCTGAAAAGAGGAAGCCCGGGCGGGAGACCACGACAAGATTCGTAAGCTCTATGAGCCTCTCGGGGAGGTGCCAGTGCGGCATATCCAGAAACGAGTCGATGCCGAGAATGAAATAAGGTTCGTATTCCGGATGCTCGTCCCTCAGACAAGCCATTGTCTCCACGGTGTATGACTTCCCCCCGCGTCTGCATTCGATATCAGACAGGGCAAAGAAGGGGTTGGACCCGATCGCGAGCCTTGTCATTTCATACCGGTGACGCGCGTCTGTAAGGTCGCCGGTCTTCAGCGGAGGGTTTCCCGACGGGATGAAAAGTACCTTCTCAAAGCCGAACCTTTCCCTCACCTCCTCCGCTACTCTCAGGTGCCCGAAGTGTACGGGGTTGAAGGTCCCTCCCATTACGCCGATCCTTTGTCTACTGTCTTTCACCCTTTTCTCCGATAAGGAGCACGGTATCGTCCATCATCTTCTCTTTTATGCCGACGAACCCCGACCTCGAAAGCCATCCACGGATCTCCGAGGGGGAATAGCATCTTCCCTCCGGCGTGTTTACGAGCATGTTGACGGAAAACAGCGCGCCCTGCACCGGACGTGTCCTGCTTTCCTCCAGATGGAATTCCTGAATCGCCAGCCTGCCTTTCCGGTTCAAGGCCTTCCGTGACTTCTCTATCGTGCGGAGACTCTCGCCCTCAGAGCAGGAATGAAGCACCTGGCTTATGAATATAAGGTCGTAGCCGCCCCCCATGTCGTCATAGAGTAGATCGCCTTCGATAAAATGAATGCCGGCCGCTCCCGATCTTCCGATGATGTTCTTGGCGATCTTTATTGTCTCGGGTCTGTCAAAGAGGGTGACGGAAACGCCTTTCTTGGCCATCTCCATGGAATAAGTCCCGGGGCCGCCGCCGAGATCAAGCGCCTTCTTGACGCCTTTGGTCCCGATAGCCTTAACGACATCTCTCGCCTTGAGCAGAGCAAGGTTATGCATTCCACGGATGAAAGAGTCCTGATCGTGGGACACATGGTGTGGGTTGCCTGTCCTTATCACCTCGTCGAGGCCGGACCAGTTTTTCCAAAGGGTGTCAGCGTGCCTGATTATGTCGCCCTGGTAGTGAGCGCTCCTGGCGACCAGAAACCGGTTTGACAGCGGCGTATTCTTGTAACACGCACCGGTCTTTTTCAACAGTCCCATCGCAGTCAAGGCGTCAAGCAATATCTCTGTCGCCCTACCGTCGGTCTTCAGGATTTCGGCGACTTCCCGGGCCGTCCGGGACGATCTCAAATGTTCAAAAACGCGGTAATTATTGGCCGTCAACAACACTCGCGACGTCCAGAAACCGCCGTAGATCCTCCTCAATTCCTTAACGTCGTCTTTAGCCCCGGGCATCACTCTATACCCATCTTCTTGAGGGCCTCGTCCGCCGAACTCTTCGGCGACGGCGCATCCTCGGGGAGGTAGAACATTACGCCGCCTTTCACCGGCCTTATCACGATCTTCCCCGCCTGCGCCAGACCGTTTGTCACCTCGACAGGGTTCTCGCCGGGATAGTACTTCTTGAACGCCTCGTTGAACCCGGAATACACGGAATGAATGCCCTTGTATCCTTCCTTCCTCAGACTGACGATCGCCTTTCTCACAAACTCTTCGTGACTCAGCTTCTCTGCCATAACCTTTCCCTCCTCAAGATTTATATTTTATGCTTCACGAGATTCCTCGCCTATCAGGGTAAGCCCTCTCGGCTTCTGATCTATTTGTCCTAGGACCGGGATGTCTTCGGCCGAGGTAGCGCCGAGTTCTTTGAATTTCCTCGCCGAAGGCAATACCCGCGCCTCGATGGAGCCGACAGCCCTGTTATACGCCCCTACCGCCTTTTCGAGATTCGCCCCGACATTCTCGAAGTGCTGAACAAGCGTGCCCAGCCTTTCGTACAATTGGCGGCCCAGTTCGCTGATCTCCTGGGCATTTCTTGTGAGCTGCTCCTGACGCCATCCGTAGGCTATGGCCCTCAGCAAGGCGATGAAGGTGGTAGGCGTAGCGATTATTACCCTCTTCTCGATGCCGTCCTCGATGAGCGTCGCGTCGGTCTCAAGGGCAGAGCTCAGGAAAGACTCGCCGGGAATAAAAAGCACCACAAATTCCGGCGAATGCTTGAACTGGCTCCAGTAGTCCTTTGAGGCGAGCTTAATCATGTGAGTGCGCACCTGCTGGGCGTGTTTCTCCATTCTTGTCTTTCTCTCTTCTTCGGTCGATGCGGAGATCGCGTCGAGGTAGGCTTCGAGAGAGACCTTTGAGTCAACAACGATTTCTCTTCCCATGGGAAGGTGAACGACCATGTCGGGTCTTATCCTGCCCTTTTCGGTATCAACGGAATGCTGCTCCGTAAAATCGCAGTGCAAAGACATCCCCGAAAGCTCCGCCACCCTCCTTAGCTGCATCTCGCCCCATCTGCCCCTTACCTGCGGTTTTCTCAGCGCCGAGACAAGGTTGCTCGTCTCCCTCTGGAGATTCTCATGGGTTGATGCAAGGGTCCTCAGTTGCTCTTCGAGGCTGCCATAGGCCTTATGCCTGCTCTCTTCTATGGCCCGTATCTGCTCCTCATATCTCTTGAGTGTCTCATGGAGGGGTTTTATCATGCCGTCCATCGCGGCCTGGTGCTCTCCGAGCTTCCCCTTGGTGTCTGATACCACCTTACCGAGATGCTCGGAGGCTAGCCTGAGGAAGTCCTCGCTGCTGCTCTTGAGCGCAGCGGACGAGAGGGCGTTAAAGGTGTCGGTCATCTCCTTCTTCATGGCATCGATAAGGGCCCTTTGCTCTTCGAAACTCTTCCGGGCGGATTCGAGTCTCGTAAGGGCCTCGACCTTCGATTGTCTCTCCGAATCAAGCTCGCTCCTTGTTTGATTTGCCTCGGCATCCTTTTGCAGGATCTGCTGCCTCAATTCATTGACAACAGCCTCCGAGCTTCTTGTCCTTCCATCGGTCTCCGAAAGCCGGCGCGAATAATCCATCTGTATATCGGCGATCTGTTTCGAATAGAACTCCTTCAGGCGGGATGACGCAATCAGCCACACGACCGCCCCTCCGGCTAACACGCCTGCCAGGACCCAAAAGACAGAAGAGCCCGTCACTCAATGATCTCCGGGATGACCATCCACTCCACCGACCAACGGCCGCCTTCGAAATTCTTCAGACATACTATGCCTCCCATCCGCCGGATTAAATCGTCTCATAGACCCATACCCTTCCGCCGTTTCTCACCTCATCCGTCCTCTTCACAAGGCGTTTCTTATGGAGGTTCAGCAGTCTGGTCCCGCTTGTGTTTGCGGGGAGCTTGAATTTCTCCGAAAGCTCGCCTGCTGCAATTTTGCCTTTTTCCGAGACGAAATGCAATGTTTCTTTTAGGTAGTTATTCAGATTCCCGAGCAGAACGCCTCTCCCGTCTCTCATATGCGCTATAACGGCAAGGTCTTTTCTTTCGAGCGCCACTTCCACGTTTTCCTTTTGGTTTTCGCTAAGACCGGCGAGGACAATATACCTGTTGCCATACTCTCCGCCCAGAAGCCGGGAGATCAGTTTGGCGATGATTTCATCCGCGCAGGAGTAGTCGATGATCCCTATCCTGGAGAAGTCAAGAGCGACTGAGGCCCCGTCTTCTTCGCCGGCGATGTCTCTCTCGACCCGCTCGCGCAAGACCTGGCCGGACGGTCTTGCGACAAGATCGACTGAACCATTCTTAAGCTCTTCCCTTAGAAGCTTGCAAAGGTCGTATTTGTGCATAACTAAACCTTCCGGCTCACGGCCTTCCTCTTGCGGGGAGCGGAGATCCGGGCGTCCCCGGCCAGCTCGGGTTCAGAGACCCCGGGCAGTGAATCAAAAAATCTTCTTACATCTTCGATATCGTGAACGACGTTCATGGCAGGAAGAGAAGATACGATGCTGCGGGAATAAGGGCTCGTTACGACCCTGCTGTCTAAAATTGCAACTGTTCCATAATCACTATTGCCTCTGATCAGCCTGCCGAAGCCCTGCCTGAGCAGAAGGACAGCTGACGGCAGGGCAAGGTCTCTGAACCAGCTTTCTCCCAGTCTCCTGCACCTCTCGTCATACACCGGATCGCCGGGAGACCCGAAAGGCATCTTCGTAATGATCACCAGGCTCAGCTTCTCTCCCTTTACATCGATGCCCTGCCAGAAGGTGGAAGTTGCAAGAAGCACGGATCCGGGGGTTTTCTTAAACCACTCTATAAGTCTTGCAGGAGGCATATCCCCCTGGGCCTTCAAGGGGAAACCTGTTGAGATATTCTCAGACGTAAAATTGAGATGCCTGTACGAGGTGAAGAGAACGAGCGCCCTCCCCCCCGAGGCATTTATGAGCCCTTCTATCTTCTTTGTGCTTTCCTTATAGAACGCCTCGCTGTTTTCGTTATCGGGCCGGGGGAGCTCCTTTTCGAGATAGAGGAGGGCCTGTCTCTTATAGTCGAAAGGAGAGCCGATTATTTTCTCTTCAAAGCCGCTTTCCAGTCCCGGCCCCTTTATGCCGAGCCTTCCCCTGAGAAATCCGAAATCATTGCCCGCGGTCAATGTGGCCGAGGTCATCACGATGCTTTCATAACCTCCTGCCAAGGAACCGAAGGAGTCCTGACACTCCACGAGATTGCTTTTCAATTCAAGGGCGTTCTTGTTACGGAGAAGATAGTAGACTTTATTGTTGTCGGCCTGATCAATGAAATCATTGATGACAGAGGCGAGGGAGCCTATGTTGTTGATAGTCGTCTCAATCCTGTCCCTTGATTCCTCATCGGGGGCCGATTCCCTGAGAGCGTTTAGTCTGTGAACTACCGTTTCAAGAGAAAGGAGGTTTCTTAGGTTATCCAACCCTTCCATAACTGAATCGGGTATGGGAGAGACGGTCTTGCCGCCCTTGACTTCTCCTCCGGCCGGGAGAGACAGCGGAACGTCAAAAAATGCTCCCACGGGCGCAAAGAGCTGATCGACCGCAATCTTCAGACTCTTCAGCCTGTAAAGAAGCCAAAGCAGACGGGAGTTGCTGAGGCTGCTACCCGAGACATTAGAGATGACGCTCTCGACCTGGTGTGCCTCGTCGATGATCAGTTTCTCATGGAAAGGAAGCAGATTAAAGCCCGAGAGGAGGTCGAATATCAGGAGATGGTGATTGACAACAAGGATGTCTTTCTTACGGACCTCTTTGAAATGCCTGTAATAAAAACAATCTCCGTAGAACGGGCACTGCAGGGAATTACAATCGTCCGAATCGCCGCATACCTTGGACCAGAAGTCCGGGACAAACCCAAGTTCGTCCTTGTCCCCCGACTCTGTGGAGGCAGCCCATTCCCGGAAATTTTTGAAAGGCCCTCCGGTCCCGGCGTATTCCCTTTCGCGCTTCAGACAGAGGTAATTGTTCTTGCCCTTGAGAAGGCCGAAGGTGAATTCCCAGGGAAGCGCATCCCGAAGAAAGAGGAGGTCCTTATTCACGAGCTGGTCCTGCAGGGCTATAGAGGCCGTGGAAACGACAGTCTTGTTCCCCGAAAGTATTGCGGGGATCAAATAAGCAAAGGACTTTCCGACCCCTGTCCCTGCCTCTACGAGAAGCCTCTTGTTCCCTTTCAGACAGTCAAAGACCGCATGTGTCATCTCGAGCTGCTGAGGCCGGCTTTCGTAGCCCTGAAACTTCTTTCTTAGGATTGCGAAGGCGGACGCTACCTCATCCAATTGGGTTACTCCTCCAGAAGCTGCCACTCTGCGTATCCCTTCTTTCTACTTTCCACTTTTTTGCCTTCTAATACGATCTTCTTTTTTGACGGGTGAGTTTTTACGCCGATATAGGCCCTCACGAGGTTCGCTATCGCGGCTTCCTGAAATATGAGCTCTGATCCGTCTTGAAGAACGATAGTCGTTCTCAGATGTTTATGCCCTTCAGGTATTTCGGCAATCAGCTTCTTTATGTTTTCGTTGCGAATGATCAAGGTTGTCCCTTCATAATAGTTCAATTGATTCAATTGAAACATAGAAGCGCAGGCTTGTCAAGGAGAATCTTCGGGGTGGGTCGGGCGGCATCTTTTTTGAATTTTTGTGATAAAATTGTCCAATGGTCAGAAAATCCTTAAATTCCCTTGCCGGCAAACTCATTATTGCTGTCGGCACCCTTATGACCCTCGGCAGCATCGTTTTCGGCTATATCTTTGTCCATTACGAAGAAAACATCATGATGAACAGCCTTGTCAACTATGCATATTCCACCGCCGACCTTGTGAAGAAAGGCATTTATTACGGCATGCTGACGAACCATCGCGACGCAATAGAGCAGACGATTGAGGTCATCAGCACCAGCGCTGCGATCAAGAACATATCGGTATTCAATAAATCCGGGAGGATCGCTTTTTCGTCCAAAAATGAAGACATAGGCAAGGTGGTGAGCAAGGACAACGTGACCTGCCGGATATGCCATAAAAGCGGGGAGAAACCCCTCATCAATATCCCGGAGTTCAAGAACTGGATGATCGTTCCGGACACCCCCTCCAAGACCTTGAGGTTTGTTATTCCGATCTTCAACGAGCCTTCATGCTTCTCAAATTCCGCTGTCTCCTGTCACCACCATGCCGATAGCCAGAAGGTATTAGGGGTGCTGGTAACAGATTTCAGCACCGCCACCGTGGACGCGACTATAAAGCAGAACCGCATAGGCACCTTTCTCTTCGGCGGTCTTTTCATCCTGATAATATCGTTTGTCCTCTGCGTAATACTCTACAAATTTGTGTCCAAGCCGGTCTCTCTCCTGGATGAGGGGATGCACAAGCTCGCAAAGGGAGAGCTGGACCACATTATCGAGATAAACTCCAACGATGAGATGGGTCTCCTCGCTCGGACTTTCAATTCGATGGCGAGCGACATAAAGAACTATAAGGACAACATGGAAAACTGGACCAAGGCCCTTGAAGCCGAGATCCAGAAGAAGACCTCCGAGATCATGAAGGCCCATGACCAGCTCATCAATGCGGAGAAGCTCGCCTCTCTTGGAAGGATGGCGGCCGGCGTGGCGCACGAGCTCAACAGTCCTCTTACAGGTATCGTCACCTTTGCCTATCTCATGCTCAAGAGGACCCCTTCTGAGAATAAACAGGATATTGAGGACCTTCATGTGATCATCGAACAGGCGGAGAGATGCTCCAAGATTATCAAGGGACTTCTCGGATTTTCCCGCAAGACGACCTCGGAGAAGGTCCTCGTCGACATCAATGCCCTTACCGAAAGCACTATCGCTATGGTCAGGAACCAGGCAAAGTTTCACAACATCAAGTTCAATCTGAATTTCGATGACGCCATCCCGCAGGTGTCGACGGACCCCAACCAGCTGCAGCAGGTCTTTATCAACCTCTTCATCAATGCGGCGGACGCCATGAACGAGCGAGGGCAGGTCACTGTGGCGACGAGGACTATTCTGGACACGGCAGACGGGAAGAAATACGTAGAGATAGAGTTTACCGATTCCGGCCCTGGCATATCCGAGGAACACCTCGGCAGGGTATTCGAGCCGTTCTTTACTACAAAGCCCGTGGGTAAAGGCACGGGCCTCGGACTTGCGGTGAGCTACGGGATCATTAAGAAACACGGCGGCAATATTTCCGTAAGGAGCGAGATGGGCAAGGGTGCAAGCTTTTTCGTCAGACTGCCTGTTGAAAACAATCAATCCGCTGGAGAGTAGGTGAAGAGAGCTGATTCTGTCCCCTTCTGGAGGCGCATTGAGAAAGAGGTGGAGAAATGACCTTTAAAGAAATCGTAGATATCCTCGAAGCCGAGATAGTCCTCGATTCGGACGACAGCGACACCGAGATCCAGTCGGTCTGCAGCACCGACCTTATGAGCGACCTTTTGCATTTTTCGAGCATGCCCAGGTCCCTCCTTATAACCGGCCTGGCCAACACTCAGGCCGTGAGGACCGCGGAGATAGCCGACATAAAGGCGATCGTCTTTGTCCTAGACAAGAAACCCGACAAGGAGACCGTCGAGATGGCGAGGCAGAAGGATATCGCCTTTATAGTTACTAGACTATCGAGGTTTACCGCATGCGGCAGGCTTTACGCCGCCGGCCTCAGAAGCTGCACCGGAGAGAACAGATGAGCTCGGGCAGGGCCATAGAAGGTAGTTTTCATCTGACCGGTGGAGATTTTACAAACGCCGGAGCCGCATCGAGCGAATTGAAATCAATTCTCACGAACCTCGGCATCAGCCTGGCCATTGTGAGGAGGGCTGCCATCGCGACTTTTGAGGCCGAGATGAATGTCATCATCCATGCAGTAGCCGGCGTTATGTATTACCAGGTTACGGCCGATTCCATTAAGGTCATCCTGAACGATATGGGACCGGGAATACCCGACATCGGGCTGGCCATGCAGGAAGGATACTCTACTGCGCCGGACTGGATAAGGGAGATGGGTTGGGGGGCGGGAATGGGACTGCCCAATATGAAAAAAAACTCAGACGAATTCAAGGTGGACTCGGTCGTCGGCGAGGGAACGACCGTGGAGATCGTCATAAGAATCAAGGAGGAGTCGCCATGAATGTCCGTGATATTGTGGAGCGCTTATCTTTGGAAGTGAAGACCGCGAAGGGGGACCTTCAGCGCGAGGTCAGGGGGTGTTACATCAGTGACCTGCTGTCGGATGTCATGGCCAATGCCAGGGAAGGCGAGCTTTGGATAACCCTGCAAACACATCCGAATATCATCGCCGTTGCAGTTCTCAAGAACCTCGCCGGGATAATAATAACGAACAAGAGGACACCGGAGGAAGAAACACTTAAGAAGGCCGGGGATGAAGGGGTAACCATTGCAGTCAGTCAATCGCCTACATTTGAAGTGGGGGGCAAGCTTTATACGATTCTCCAATGCTGAAGGACTTCCGCGCAGACCTGCATATGCATACGTGCCTCTCTCCGTGCGCAGAGATCGACATGACGCCGCGCGAAATAGTGCGCGTCTCTATTGAAAGGGGTCTTGATATAATAGCCGTGACGGACCACAATTCTGCGGAGAATGCGGAGGCGGCGCAAAGGGCTGCTCGGGGAACAGGACTCGGCGTACTGGCGGGGATGGAGGTCACTTCTTCGGAAGAGGTACACGTCCTCGCGCTCTTTGAGTCACCGGACAGCGCAAGAATGATGCAGGAAGTCGTATACGAAAATATTCCCTCCGGCGAGAATGATGAACGGTTATACGGACATCAGATCGTAGTTAATGAAGACAATGAGGTCCTGGGATTCAATAAGCGCCTGCTGATATCTGCCACGAAACTCAACGTCGGAAGGATTGTGGAGATCGTTTTTTCCTTTGGAGGCATCTCTATAGCGAGTCATGTAGACCGGGAGTCCTTCAGCATACTCTCGCAGTTAGGCTTTATCCCGGAAGGCCTGAAGTTTGACGCGCTCGAACTTTCGCCGAACATGAGCAGGGACAGGGCTGAGACTGTTTTCGCCAGTATCAGGGCCTTCACATGGGTCTCCTTTTCCGATGCCCATTACGTGAAAGACATAGGTAAAAGGATAACGACTTTCACCCTGAAGGAGCCGACCTTCGAAGAGATAAGGCAGGCGCTCGCCCTGAAGGATGGACGAAGCGTCTCCTGGAGCTGACCTGGGTGGAAGATATATCACTGCATATCCTTGACGTGGTCGAGAACTCTGTAGATGCGGGCGCTCGAAGGATCGAGATACTCCTTGCCGAAGATGCGTCTGCCGATCTGCTTTTGCTGGAAATAAAGGACGACGGCAAGGGCATGGATGAGGAGACCATTAGACTGGTGACGGACCCTTTCTTTACGACAAAGACGGTGAGGAGGATAGGGCTCGGGTTGCCTTTTCTTAAACAGGCTGCCGAGGAGTGCAGCGGCGGTTTCTCTATTTCATCGGAGAAGGGAAGGGGCACGACCGTGTCTGCCAGTTTCAAGAGAAGCCATATCGACAGGAAGCCGCTCGGAGACGTCGGTGCGACGATGATGGTCCTGATAGCCGGCAATCCGGATATCGATTTTCTTTTCCATTACAGGAGAGACGACTATGATTACAAACTTGACACGAGAGAAATCAGGGACGAACTGGATGGTGTCCCGATGAATTCCCCCGAGGTCTTGAAGGCCCTCAGAAAAGACATTGATAAAGGACTTGGGGCAGAGGAGAACCAGATGGAGGAGACTCATGGATAGGCCGAAGATCCTTGTGATCGACGACGAAGAAATTGTGAGGATAAGCTGCAAGAAATGTTTGACTCCGGAGGGATACGACGTATCGGTGGCGGCTACCGGCGTGGAAGGCATGAAGCTCGCAAAGGAAGACCATTACGATCTTATACTGACGGACCTTAAAATGCCCGATATGGACGGCATAGAGTTCCTCGTGAAAATGAAGGAAATCCAGCACGAGGCAAAGATCATAATGATAACCGGCTACAGCACCGTCGAACATTCGGAGGCGGCTATGCGGCTCGGTGCCTGCAATTACATAGAAAAACCTTTCACTCCCGACACGCTTATCGCCGCCGTCAGAGAGGCGTTGCTCCCCGGAAGCGCGAAATGCGGGGGCGGGCAATAAGCAAAATTATATAGAGATATAAAATATTTATTCTTGATTAAGACGATGTTCTGGTCTATAGTATAAACCGGCTTTATCTATCTTTTGCTTATAATATTATATAATAATATGTTTGGCCAAGGAGGAAAAAATAATGGCGGGTAAGATACTCATTGTCGATGACGAACCGGTCGTCATAAAAAGCTGCGAACGCATACTCTCCCCTGAAGGCTATGCCGTAGATACGGCATCGAACGGCAGAGAAGCCATAGGAAAGTTGGGTAAGAACAGCTTCGATCTCGTTATCACAGATATAAGAATGCCCGATATGGACGGCATAGAACTCCTCCGCTGGATAAGAAACTCAAAGCCCGAAACGGGCGTAGTGGTCATTACAGGGTATCCGTCGCAGGAGAGCATAAAAGAGGCGCTGAGCCTGAGAATCCTCGATTACTTACCGAAGCCTTTTTCGCCTGCCCTCCTTGTCGAGGTTACGCAGAAGGCCATGGAATGCGTAAAGGCAGGAGAGACGGCAGAGACCCCTGCAGAGGCATATACGGAAGAGGCTGCAAAACAGCTGGACTCTATCATAAAGAAATTCAGGAACAGGCCCGGAAGCCTGATCCCCGTGCTCCAGGAAGCGCAGGAGCTTATCGGCTACCTCCCTCCTTCTGTTCAGAGACATATCGCAAGGGGACTGAAACTGCCCGTGAGCGAGGTGCACGGCGTCGTGTCCTTCTATTCGTTTTTTACCATGAAACCGAAAGGGAAGCACAATATAAGGGTCTGTCTCGGCACCGCATGTTACGTCAAGGGAGCGGAGGAGATCGTGAAGAAACTGAGCGAAAGGCTTTCCATCGACGTCGGAGGGATCACCGACGACAAAAAGTTCTCGATGGAGACGGTGCGATGCCTCGGCGCATGCGGGCTTGCGCCTGTGGTGGTGGTGGACAAAGATACACACGGCTCTATAAATCCCGTAAAGGTTCACGAGCTGTTGACGGCATACGAATAGGAGGGAGATATGGCGAGATTGACTATCGAAGACCTTAAGAGAATAAAAGAAGAATATAAATCGACTCTCACCCTGAGAGAGGGCGGTTCAAGGGCCAAGGTAACGGTGCACATGGGTACGTGCGGTATTGCCGCCGGGGCGAGGAAGGTGATGGAAGCTTTGCTTGACGAAATCAAGAAGAGCGAAGTCAAAGATGTTATAGTCACTACCTCGGGTTGCGCGGGGTTGTGCAGCAAAGAGCCGATGGCAACGGTTGAGATCATAAACGAGGCGCCGGTGAAATACGTACAGCTCAACGAAGAGAAGATAAGAAAGATTTTTCAGGAGCATGTCTTAAACGGGAAGATTGTTGAGGGGTTTGCCCTTGTTATGGGCAGCGAGACGGCATATTGAAGGCAGTCACGGGTCATGAGTAACAAGTCAGAAGAAGGAAGAAATTTATCGCTCGTTACTTGTAGCTTGTTACTGTTCTATTAGGAGGAGAAATGGAAAGGTATCGCGCGAGTGTCATGTTATGCGGAGGAACCGGCTGTATAGCGGGCGGCAGTCTCAAGCTCAAGAACGCTCTGGTGGAAGAGCTCAAGAATAAAGGTCTCGAGAACGAAATAAACGTTGTCCTTACCGGCTGCAACGGCTTCTGCGCCGAAGGCCCTGTCATGACGGTCTATCCTGAAGACATTTTCTATGAAAAGGTAACCGTGGCCGACGTGCCCCTTATTGTGGAAGAGCATTTTATTAAGGGCCGTCCCGTTCAGAAGCTCATGTACAAGGAGCCTCTTAAGAAGCAGACGATACCCTTGATGAAGGACATCCCTTTCTTCAGCCTTCAGGTCCTCAGGGCCTTGAGGAACAAGGGGTTGGTCGACGCCGAAAAGATCGAGGAATATATAGCGAGGGACGGTTATCAGGCGGCGGCCAAGGCGTTGATAGAGATGACCCCTGCACAGGTTGTTGACGAAATCAAGCGTTCGGGGCTCCGAGGAAGAGGCGGAGCGGGATTCCCTACGGGACTGAAGTGGGAACTGTGCGCGAGGGTCAAAGATGATAACAAGTTCATCCTCTGCAACGGTGATGAAGGAGACCCGGGCGCATTTATGGACAGGAGCGTTATGGAGGCGGACCCCCATGTCGTTCTCGAAGGGATGATTATCGGTGCTAAAGCCATCAGTGCAAACAAGGGTTATATTTACGTCAGGGCGGAATATCCTTTGGCCGTGCACAGGTTGCAGCTTGCGATATCGCAGGCCAAGGAATACGGACTGCTGGGTGAAAATATACTCGGGACCGGCTTTAACCTGGACATCGAGATTTATCAGGGCGCGGGAGCATTTGTCTGCGGCGAAGAGACAGCCCTTATGAGGTCTATCGAGGGCAAACGCGGGATGCCGAGACCACGGCCGCCGTTCCCTGCGCAGAAAGGTTTGTGGGACAAGCCTTCTGTGCTGAACAACGTGGAGACGTACGCCAACATACCCCAGATTATATTGAACGGGGCCGATTGGTACCGGAGCCTCGGCACCGAAAAGTCGACCGGGACAAAGGTCTTTGCCTTGAGCGGCGCCATCAGCAATATCGGTTTGATTGAGGTCCCGATGGGCATCCCCCTGAGGAAAATCATTTATGACATCGGCGGAGGGGTCCCGAAAGGCAGGAAGTTCAAGGCGGTCCAGCTCGGCGGGCCCTCGGGCGGCTGCATACCCGAGCATCTCCTAGATACACCGGTCACGTACGAAGATATTGTGCAGACCGGCGCAATTGTCGGGTCCGGCGGTATGGTCGTTATGAACGATCTTAACTGCATGGTGAGTGTCGCGAAATTCTTCCTCGAGTTTACGGCCGAGGAGTCCTGCGGCAAGTGTCCTCCCTGCAGGATAGGCACGACGGTCATGCTCGATCTCCTCACGAAGATAACCGAGGGAAAGGGGAAACAGAGAGACATAGAACTCCTCCAGGACATTTGCCGGGACATAATAGCGACTTCCCTTTGCGGACTGGGACAGACCGCGCCGAACCCGGTGCTTACCACTATAAAGTATTTTCAGGATGAGTATGAATCCCATATAAACGAGAAATGGTGTAAGACGGGTGTATGCAAGGAGCTCTGCACCTTTTATATTGATGAGGAGAAATGCAAGGCCTGCGGGGTATGCAAGAGGGCGTGCCCGCAGAAAGCTATTACCGGCGAAAAGAAGGTGCCTCACAGGATCGACCAGTCCCTCTGTATCCAGTGCCGCTCGTGCTATGAGGTATGCAAGTTCGGCTCGGTCCAGATCGGACCGAGGAGTATGAGGGAGACTCTGAAGAACCTCCCTCCTCAGGAACCCCTTAAGAATGTGGAGATAGCATCTCTCGCCGGAAAGGAGGAATAGAGTACCATGATAGAGCTTACGATAAACGGCAAACACGTCAAGGTCGAACCGGGTACGACTATACTTCAGGCCGCAAAGAAGAATGATATATATATACCCAATCTCTGCTATGACAAAAGACTGAGACCCTACGGCGGCTGCAGGCTTTGCGTGGTTGAGGTGGAGGGGCAGAAGAGGCTTTTCGCTGCATGTTCCACTCCGGCTGAAAACGGGATGGTCGTCTATACCGAGACGCCGAAGCTCCATAAGGCGAGAAAGACGGTGCTCGAGCTGCTCCTTATTCACCACCCTCTCGACTGTCCTATTTGCGATAAGGCCGGGGAATGTCAGCTCCAGGACCTCGCCTTTAAATATGGCCCTTCCGAGTCCAGGTTCGTTGGAGAACGCAAGCACGAGCCCGAAAGCATCGCGGCGCCCCTCGTGGAACGGAACCCGAACAGGTGCATATTATGCGGCAAGTGTGTAAGGGTCTGTTATGACCATCAGGGCGTAGGCGCGATAAACCTTATCGGCAGGGGATTCAGGTCGAAAATAAGCCCTGCCTTCGAAGAAACTCTTGATTGCGAGTTCTGCGGTCAATGTATCGATGCCTGCCCGGTCGGCGCGCTCGGGAGCAAACCATACAGGTTTAGAGCCAGGGTCTGGTTTATGGAGGAGTACCCCATTGTGTGCCCCTACTGCGGCTGCGGATGCACGACAAACCTCAGCCTTAGAGAGGGGAGGATAGTCAGGGCGAGGGGGAAACAGGGCATCGGCATTAACGATGGAGATCTCTGCAGCAGGGGCAGATTCGGCTTCGATTATATCTATGCCGACAACAGGCTGACGACGCCGCTGGTCAAGAAAGAGGGGGCTCTCGTGCCGGCGACATGGGAAGAGGCGCTTGAATTCATCACAAAGAAGCTTATGTCGGTGAAGGAAAAGTATGGACCTTCTGCCATCGGCGCCATCGGCTCCCAGCGATGCACCATGGAAGACAATTATATGTTGCAGAGCTTTATGAGGGAGGTTATCGGAACGGACAATATTGATTCGGCTGCTCGCTTCGGCTATGCCAAGGCACAGGAAGCGGCCCACAAGGCCTTTGCGAAGGAGCTGCAGCCCATAAGATGGGATGCTCCCCTCGAGTCTGATTTTGTCCTGGCCGTTGAGTCTGATATCACCTCCACAATGCCGGTCTGGGGGTTGAATTTCATAAAGGCCAGGAATGACGGGACCAGGGTTGTTGTAGCGGACTCAAAAGAAACGAAGCTTGCCCGAAACAGCTCCTCCTGGCTTCAGATTAAACCGGGCTCCGGCACAGCGCTGCTTAATGGCATGGCAAAGGTCATTCTTGATGAAAGGCTTTATGATCTCGACGAGGAGGTCTCCTCAGAGGACAAAGCCCTTACGGTCCCGAACTTCGAGGCCATGGCGACGAGCCTTCAGGGTTACACCCCCTCTGCGGTTTCGAAGCTTACAGGAATGAGCGAGGAAGAGATTGTAGGTCTGGCGAGGTCGTATGCCTCTGCAAAGAAGAGACTGCTTGTCCTGACCCTTGGTTCTTCGGAGAATACAAAGGGAATGAACACTTTGCTTGCGGCGGCAAATCTTGTAATTCTCATGGGTGACAGCCCAGACACCCTTCAGGTCCCGGCCGAGTTCTCCAACACCCTGGGCATGTGGAAGGTGGGAGTAAGACCACTTTCAGGGGGGAAGGACGCGCGTGAAATGCTCTACAAGCCCGACGCTGTCAAGGCCCTCTATATTATGGGTGAAAACCCTCTGATCAGCTTTAAGGACGTCTCGACAGTCGAAAAGACGTTGAAGGGATTGGATTTCCTTGTTGTGCAGGACATCTCCCTTACAGACACCGCCAAACTTGCCGACGTTGTGCTCCCTGCCTGTAGTTGGGCGGAAAAAGAGGGCACCTTTATGACTGCCACAGGGGACCTCCAGAGGGTCCCGAAGCTTCTTGCGGAGACGGGGCAGTCAGTACCCGACTGGAAGATATTCAGGAACCTCGCGAGGATCATGAATAAAGAATTAGGAGAGAAAGACCTTTCGGAAGTCAGGACCTCGATGATGGAAAAGATAGCCGGAGCTGCAGACGACAAGAAAAGGCCTGTCTTCAATCCGGTCAAACACGAAATATCGGAGAATGCCGATAAGGAGTATCCTATACTCCTCATCACCTCAAACCTCCTGCAGCACTCCGGGGCCTTATCGATTCTTTCAAAGAATCTCGGGTCCGTGGTTTCGGATGCATACCTTCAGATAAACCCGGAGGATGCGAAAAAGTACAATATTCATGATGAAAGCTTTGTTAAGGTGATTTCCAGGAGGGGAGAAGTTTATTTGAAGGCGATGCTTTCTGAGGAAATGCCCGAGGGCGCCGTCTTTGCTCCGGCACACTTTCCGCACGCCAACGTGAATGCACTGACACATCCTTCACTTAACGGCGAAGCCCCTACAGACGCTATAAAGATCGAACTGGCATAATCACGACCGTTGAATCGGATAGCGAGCGCATTCTTTGCAGCTTGCTGCGGGGTTAGCGAGCGAATATGGAAATAACAACTCCTTACGATAAGATACCTCGCAGTTCTGCTGCGGGGTTCTTCATTCGGTGAAACGGGGTATCGCGGGATGGAGAAAAGGAGAGACTTTTTCTCCATCCGGGTACGCCGTTTCGTCAACATGGGCGGCGATTTTACCGTGTGAGGATGAGGACCATTGATCCCTTTTAAAGATGACAATCCTGTCAGTATAGTTCCTTTTGTCACCATAGGGATCATCGTCCTTAATACGGTGGTGTTCCTGTGGGAGTTGTTTTCTCCTTTGGGGGAGGAGTGGATAGTCTTGTCATATGGAGCCATCCCCCATAACCTTCTCACTCTCGAAACCAATCAGCCGGTCAGTCCCATAACGACAATTTTTTCTTCGATGTTTCTGCATGGAGGCTTCCTGCACCTCGGCGGCAATATGCTCTATTTCTGGATCTTCGGCAACAACATAGAGGACAAGCTGGGGCATATCAGGTTTCTGATCTTCTATCTTCTCGCCGGGGTGGCTGCCGCGTATGGATACTCGATTATGGACCCGAATTCTACAGTCCCTATGATCGGTGCGAGCGGCGCGATCTCCGGAGTGCTTGGGGCATATCTGATTCTGTTTCCCCGGGCCCGCGTGCATACGATACTGTTTTTTGGGTTCTTCTGGCAGGTGGTGAGAGTGCCAGCCTTGATAGTTATCGGGTTTTGGGCTATTATACAATTTGCCAACGGTATTCTTACGGAAGCGGTTAGAGGACAGGGCGGCGTCGCCTGGTTCGCCCATGTCGGCGGTTTCCTTTTCGGTGTCAGTATGATCAAGTTGTGGTTGCCTAGAAGGAGGTTTTGAAGGTGGTTGTAATATGTCCCAAGTGCAAGATAAAGCTGAAGGTCGGCGATGAAAAAATAGCTCCCGAAGGCACGCGGTTCAAATGTCCCAAGTGCAGTACGATTCTCATTGTAAAGAAACCCGCCGCAAAGGCGGGCATCCTTGATAAGGGCAAAGTGCTTGTGGCGCATGAAGATGCCGGGGTTGCGGAAAGACTGAAGGCGATCCTCACAGCCGGCGGCTATAATGTCGTTTTGGCCAAAGACGGAATCGAGGCCATGGTAAGCGCAACGAGAGAGTTGCCGTTCCTTGCCGTTCTCGGCGTCGCTATCCCGAAGATCTACGGATTTGAGGTATGCCGTCGCCTGAAGACTATGCCCGAGACAAAGGAAATGAAGGTCATCCTTATGGCCTCCGTCTACGACAAGAGGAGATATCGCAGAGACCCTGAATCCTTGCACGATGCCGACGACTATATTGAAGAGCATGATATGGAGCAGCTTCTTCTCGGAAAGATAACGGCTCTGAAAGGAGATGGAGGGGTAAAAACGCCGGAGCCTTCAGGGGCGGAGGACAGGCCTGTCCCGCAGACCGCGGCGGAAAGAGAAACGGCCGGCGAGAGGGTCTTGAAAGAAAGTAAGAAGCCCCAGCAGCCGGTCATGGAAAAGGAGAAAATTGTTGCGAATGAGCCTGTGGAACGGGCAAGACGGCTTGCGCGGACTATTATAGCGGATATCTATCTCTATAGTAAGGCGAGGGTTGATGATTCGATAATGAATGATACTTTTCACAGGACGTTCGCGTCGGAGCTTAGAGAGGGGATTAAACTATACGAAAACAGAGTGCAGGCAGATGTCAGGAGCCGCGGAGATTTCTTCAATGAGGCCATCAATGACTTCATGGAAAAGAGAAAACAAGAGATGCTTAAAAATTCTTAGAAAAAGCTAAATATAATGTCTTTTTTGCCTCTTTCTCTTCATCTTACCCAATATTTATTACAATCGGACCTTGCCATAGGCTATCGATAAAGATTATATTAGCACTCTCGTTCAGTGAGTGCTAATATAATCTTATAAAAAGAAAGGAGAGCACAGTATGAAGTTTAAGCCGCTTAGAGACAGGGTATTGGTCAAGTATTCCGAAGAGACCGAAAGAACTGCCGGAGGACTCTATATTCCGGACACAGCGAAGGAGAAGCCGCAGAAAGGAGAAGTCGTAGCCGTGGGACCGGGAAAGATTACAGACGACGGGAAGCTCCAAGCCATTTCGGTTAAGGTGGGCGACGTAGTGCTGTTCGATAAGTATTCGGGTTCAAAGGTCACGATGGACGATGTGGAGTATCTCATAATCAGGGAAGAAGATATCTTGGGCATAGTCGAAAAATGAGGTTATAACAGATAAGGAGGACATTTATGGCGAAACAATTGATTTTTGATGAGGCGGCAAGGAGCGCTATCCTGAGGGGAGTCGCAATACTGACCGATGCGGTCAAGGCCACTCTTGGACCCAAAGGCAGAAACGCGATCCTGGACAAGAAATATGGCGCACCCACTATAACAAAGGACGGGGTTACTGTCGCAAAGGAAGTTGAGTTGAAGGACGCATGGGAAAATATGGGCGCACAGCTCGTCAGGGAGGTGGCTTCCAAGACATCCGATGTGGCCGGCGACGGGACTACGACAGCGACCGTCCTGGCGCACGCGATCTACCGGGAAGGTATGAAGAATGTCGTGGCTGGCGGGAACCCGATGGATCTGAAAAGGGGAATCGAGAAAGCGGTCGAGGTTGTTCTCGATGAGTTGAAGAAGATCAGCAAACCCGTCGTCGACAAGAAAGAGATCGCACAGGTCGGTACGATATCTGCCAATAACGATTCTTCGATAGGGGAACTCATTGCAGAGGCCATGGACAAAGTGGGAAAAGACGGTGTTATTACTGTGGAAGAGGCGAAAGGTACGGCGACAACCCTGGATGTCGTCGAGGGAATGCAGTTCGACCGCGGATATATATCGCCCTATTTTGTTACCGACCCGGAGAGGATGGAGTGCACCCTTGAAGATGCCTATATCCTTCTGAATGAAAAGAAGATATCCAGCATGAAGGACCTGCTTCCGGTCCTGGAGCAGATCGCAAAGATGGGGAAGCCGCTTCTCATCATCTCAGAGGACGTTGAGGGAGAGGCACTTGCAACGCTTGTGGTGAACAAACTTCGCGGCACGCTCCAGGTCTGCGCCGTCAAAGCGCCTGGCTTCGGAGACAGGAGAAAAGCCATGCTCGAGGACATCGCTATCCTGACGGGCGGGACTATGATATCCGAGGATCTGGGCATCAAGCTCGAGAACATAAAGCTTACGGACCTCGGGCGAGCGAAGAAGATCACCGTTGACAAAGAGAACACAACTATCGTCGAGGGCGCTGGTGAGACCGGCAAGATCCAGGGAAGGGTCAAGCAGATAAAGACCCAAATCGAGGAGACTACTTCCGATTATGACCGCGAAAAACTTCAGGAGCGTCTCGCGAAGATTGTTGGCGGAGTTGCTGTAATCAATGTCGGCGCAGCGACCGAAACAGAGATGAAAGAAAAGAAAGCAAGGGTGGAAGACGCGCTTCATGCCACGAGGGCTGCAGTGGAGGAAGGGATTGTGCCCGGCGGCGGAGTGGCGCTTCTCAGGTGTGTCTCGGCATTAAAGAACCTCAAGCTGGACAACCATGATCAGAAGATCGGCGTTCAGATTATCATGAAGTCCCTGGAAGAACCTATCCGCCAGATCGTAAACAACGCCGGCGTGGAGGGTTCAGTTGTGGTGGAGAAGGTGAAGGCGCAAAAGGACGCAAACTTCGGCTTCGACGCCCAGAATGAAGACTACGTAGACATGATGAAGGCCGGAATCATCGATCCCACAAAGGTCACGAGGACCGCACTTCAGAATGCGGCATCCGTAGCATCACTGATGCTTACAACCTCTGTCATGATATCGGAACTGCCGGAGGAGGAGAAGAAGATGCCCCCGATGCCCGGAGGCGGAGGCATGGAAGGGATGTATTAAAAGCAACCGAAGTCTGTTTAGGGTTCAAAGAAGAGGGCGGCCTGGAATATCTTGCCGCCCTTTTCTTTGCCGTTGTTTCTTGATTCAGGAATTCCGGTCTTCACCTCTGAATTTCTTGAGCAGAGAGGGCGAGAGAACGGTCTTCATATTGAAGCCGTCTTCAGCAAACGAATCTCTTTTCTTTATAAGTAGCCATTCTTTTTCCTTCCCCGACATCCTGGCCATAGCGAAGGCTCCTTTAAGTTTCTTGCCCCTGAGGGAAAACTCCATTCTGCCTTCCCCGATACCGCCGCGAAGCAATTCGAACTCGCCCCTGTCCCAGATCACAACCGTCCCGGCTCCGTAGTTGCCTTCAGGGATAATCCCTTCAAAGGAGCCGTAATCCAGAGCGTGATCGTCAACCATTATGGCGAGCCTCTTGTCGGCCGGGTTCATTGACGGGCCCTTCGGCACAGCCCACGATTTCAGTATCCCTTCCATTTCGAGCCTGAAATCGAAGTGCAGGCGACTCGCGTGATGCTCATGAACTACGAATAGCGGCATAGTAATAATCCGACGCTGACAGGAATCCTATTCAAATGCATCTATTATATGCTCTATCTCATCTTTGCCGTTTTCGGCTCTGATGCTCAGGACATCGAACCTCGAAGGAGCGTCTTTTTTCCACCGGTTCTTGAGGTAATACAGGGCGACCTTCCGGAGTTTCTCCCGCTTCCTTGCGTCTACTGCCTCGAAGGGATGGCCGAAGGCATCGCTGCACCTGGTCTTCACTTCGACAAAGACAAGAAATTCTCCGTCTTTTGCAACAATGTCTATTTCGCCGATCGGTGTCTTGAAGTTTCTATCTACGACCTTGTAGCCCTTCTTCATGAGAAACCTGGCAGCGAGGTCTTCGCCTTTAATGCCCAGCAGTCTCATCGCCCTCAAGGTTCTTCAGGAGCTTAGGTATGCCCTCAATGTCCTTGATGTCTTTTTGGCAGAGTATCCTCAGGATCTCGCGGAACCCCGAGTATTCTTCCCACTGTCCCCTGAGGTTCGCTGCGAGGATCTTGTGGAGGGCCTCTCCCTTGTCGTCCCAGTCGAGAAGGAGTATGACTTTGTGGAATTTCTCGGACACCTCTTCGGAGAATTCGTAGAGACTGTTTCCCCTGTGGAGGGTTATGATTTCTCCCACGAGACCGAGGTTCCGCAGGGCGAGAGCGTCTTTTTTGCCCTCTACGATGACCGGAGTTCTCTTGTTCGCCTCATATAGAGCCTCCAGGGCCTCGCGCAGTCTCCCAGCCCTCTCCAGGTCTTCAAGGGAGGGGCCGTGAGCACGGATTCTGACGGGCTGCCGTTCCCTGTGGGGTCGGCGACTATGGGTCTTTATCATTTTGCTCCCTTCAAACGCAAAGACTCGAAACCAGAACGGATTCAGGCCGCCGTTATAGCGAATTCGAAACCCTGACTATCTCCTCAAGTTTCTTGAGTGCCCTCCCGGAATCGACCGCATCCGATACAATAAGGACTGCGTCTCTGAAATCCTTTGCCTTATCCGAGATCACCAGGGCCGCCGACGCATTCATGAGCACAATATCGCGCTTCGGCCCGCGCTCGCCCTTTAGGACCGCCATGAGCAATCCGGCATTCGTATCCTTGTCACCCCCCGAAAGGTTTTCGACATCGGCCCTCTGCAGGCCGAAATCTTCAGGAGTGATGAAAAATGTGTCCACTTTGCCTCCCCTGCAGCGCGAAACTTTTGTGCCGTCGGAGATCGTTATCTCATCCAGACCGTCTTCTCCGTGGACTACCATCGTGTCTTCGGTCCCGAGATTCCCGAGCACCTGCGCAAGGGGCTCCGTGAGCTTGTCTGCAAAAACACCCAATACCTGCCTCTTTGCGCCGGCAGGATTGGTCAGCGGACCGAGAATATTGAAGATGGTCCTTATGCTTATCTCTCTTCTCGGTCCTATGGCATACCTCATCGCCGGGTGAAAAATCGGCGCATAAAGAAAACCAAATCCGGTTTCAAATATGCATTTTTCGACCTTATCCGGGGGTAGGTCTATTTTGACCCCGAGGGCTTCCAGGACGTCGGCGCTACCCGACCGGCTTGAGACGGAACGATTTCCATGCTTGGCAACGGGAACCCCTGCAGCTGCTGCAACGACCGCTGCCGCTGTGGAGATGTTGAAAGTATGAGACATGTCTCCGCCTGTGCCGCATGTATCGACCACTCCCTCAGGCGCCTTTATGGTGGCCGCCTTCTCTCTCATTATCTTGGCAGCGCCCGTTATCTCCTCGACGGTCTCTCCCTTTATGCGAAGCGCAGTGAGAAACGCCCCTATCTGGGCATCAGAGCACTTCCCCTCCATTACCTCCTTCATGCACTCAGCCATTTCTTTCTCGGAGAGGTGCATGGACTGAACGAGAAGGCTGACCGCCTCTTTTATCATGGATGTTTCAGCCCCAGAAAATTCCTCAGAAGGTCTTTGCCTACCGCCGTAAGGATCGATTCCGGATGGAATTGCACTCCTTCGACGACATAATCCCTGTGCCGCACGCCCATGATGACCCCGTCGTCGGTCCATGCGGAGATCTCGAGGACGGGCGGGAGGGTTTCTCGTTTGATAATAAGGGAGTGATAGCGCGTAGCCTCAAAGGGGTTAGGAAGCCCTGCAAAGATCGTTCTTCCGTCGTGGTTTATCATCGAGGTCTTTCCATGCATGAGGTATGGAGCGCGCACGACATCTCCGCCGAAAGCCTCCCCTATGGATTGATGTCCGAGACATACTCCGAGGATAGGCGCCTTGCCCGCAAAATGCCTGATCGTCTCGACGGATATGCCGGCTTCTTTTGGGGTACAGGGGCCCGGCGATATTACTATCCTGTCCGGTTTCATCCTCTCGATCTCGGCGATGGTGATCTTGTCGTTTCTAAAAACGTTCAGATCCTGTCCTAATTCTCCAAGGTACTGGACCAGATTGTAGGTGAACGAGTCGTAATTGTCGATCATCAAGAGCATCTACTCGAGCCCCCTTTCGGCCATCTCGACAGCGCGCATCATGGCCTTCGCCTTGTTGACCGTCTCCTGATATTCGAGCGCGGGGACACTGTCGGCAACAACGCCGCCGCCGGCCTGGATATATGCGACTTTGTCCTTTATGACAAGCGTCCGGATCGTGATACAGGTGTCCATGTTGCCCGAAAAGCCGAAGTATCCGACCGCGCCGGCATAAGGCCCGCGCCTTGTGGGCTCCAGTTCATCGATGATCTCCATGGCCCGTATCTTCGGTGCTCCCGTGACAGTCCCGGCGGGGAAACAGGCCCTCACAACGTCAAAAGCGTCATTCCCTCCCCCGAGCGTTCCGCGAACGTTTGAGACTATATGCATAACGTGGGAGTATCTCTCGATGACCATGAGTTCGCTTACGTGAACGCTTCCGGACTTGCTTACCCTTCCGACATCGTTTCTGCCGAGATCTACAAGCATGATATGCTCCGCCCTCTCCTTCGGGTCGGCGAGAAGTTCCTTTTCGAGCGCCTCGTCCTCTTCCTCGGTAACGCCTCTGGGACGCGTTCCGGCTATCGGCCTAAGCTCAATCCTGTTCTTTTCGAGCCTCACCAGGACTTCGGGGGACGTGCCGGTGATCGTCGAGTCGCCGCATCGGAGAAAATACATATAAGGCGAGGGATTGATGAGTCTCAGCGCCCGATAGATCTCAAAGGGCTCAACACCGATCCGCGCCTCGAAACGCTGCGAGGGCACGACCTGGAAGATATCTCCGGCCCTGATATACTCTTTCGCCTTAAGCACCGCCCGCTCATAACGTCCCTGCGTGAAATTGGATCTTACGTTTTGCCGGGCTTTCCTGGAAGGCTTTGCCGCAGAAAGGGAATGAACCTTTATGTTCCTTCTCAGCTTCTTTATGAGGGCATCTATCTTTCCGACTGCCTCTTTGTAAGCTGCGACTGGAGAAGTTCCGTCGACATGAGCGTTCGAGACGACCTTTATTTTCTGAGTGACATTGTCGAAGATGACAAGGGTGTCGGTGATCATGAAAAAAATGTCGGGCAACCCCAGCCCCGGTTTTTCACGTTCCGGCATTCTCTCGAAGAAACGGACGGCGTCGTAACCGATGAAACCTACTGCGCCGCCGAAAAAACGTGGCAGGCCGGGGTTCGGCACAGGCCTGTATTCGGCGAGAACATCCTTCACGACCTCCAGAGGGTCTCTTACAACGGAACGCGTCTCCTTCTTACCATTTCTGATAATTTCGACTGAGCGGCCGAAGTTCCTGATGACAGTCATCGGCCTGCTCCCCAGAAAAGAATACCTTGCCCATTTCTCCCCGCCTTCTACGCTTTCGAGAAGGAAGGAGTAGCGGCCGTCGTCTATCTTCAGAAAGGCCGATACGGGGGTGTCCGTGTCGGCGAGGATCTCCCTGTAAACCGGTATGAGGTTTCCCTTGGAGCATAACTTCTTGAATTCGTTAATATCAGGGTGAGTCATATTGACAAAATCCATTATTATTCATTAAAATTTGATGTTCAACCATTATATCACAGCCGGATTGGAAGAGTAAAAATGCGGGTGTAGCTCAGTTGGTAGAGCACAACCTTGCCAAGGTTGGGGTCGCGGGTTCGAATCCCGTCGCCCGCTCCAAGAAGGACAGTAACGAGCAACAAGTAACGAGCAGCGTACAGATTAAGACTCGTTACCCGTTACCAATAACTTGTTACTAAGAAGACGGCGGCGTACCCAAGTGGCAAGGGAGAGGTCTGCAAAACCTTTATGCAGCGGTTCAAATCCGCTCGCCGCCTCCAGCACCAGAAAATTCCCTGTCTTCACCTATCGGCGTTTGAAGCAGCGACTTAAAGCCGTTTCCCCTGAAGTGCTCCTTTTCGATGCTCTCAATGTAGAAACGGTCGAGGCCGCTGTTATTTAAGAAATCTTCCCTGAGAGCGAGGTCCTCGTTCTTCTTTATCATCGGCAAGAGATGATTGACGTAATAGGATTCCTTTTTCAGATCGAGAAGCACCCTATCGAAAAGACTTTCCCGGACCTCCCATCCGATGCCCTGCCTGATAAGTTCTTTCTCTATTTCGCTGCGTATCCTAATCATCTCTTCCTTGACGTCGAGGGACGTGTATAACTCATGGATCCTTTCTTTCAGGGAGGCGCGTATATATTTGTAAACCCTTTCTTCTTCGCTGATCTTATACAAGGCCGAGATCAGGTCCTTCAGCGAGGCATCTCCCCGCGAGACCCTCTCGATCCCATCGGTAAGGGTCCTGATCTTCTTCTTTCCAAAAAAGGTGATGTATCTGTTAGCCAGGAGGTCGGCTACGAATATCTCCCTGAAGAGGTTTTTGTCCAGCGCGTCGAACTCCCTCTTGTTGCCCATTAGACTTCTCAGTAATGTCTCGGTGAGTTCGAGCTGCTCCATAAAGGCTACCCTGCTCAGAAACGATTGGATGTTGTCGTATCTGTCGAAGTAGGTGATTATGGAGCTCAGTTCCTCGAATATGCTGAAGTCGTTGTTCTCCCGGGCGAACTCGTCACAGGACTTCCCTATGTCAAGGAGAATGCGTTCAAACCCGGCGTCGCTCTGCGTATGGGCCGCGTGTTTGGCCCTGATCAGTTTTGCTATGTCCTCGTTAATTATGTGGCTTTTCAGGGAAGGACTCTTGAAAAAAAGGTTCTCCAGAATGGCCCGAGATTCCCTCAGATACTCCGGCTCCTCGACGGCCTGGAAGTCTTTGCCTTTAAGAAGGAGGGCATCGAGGGTATCGAAGAGTATGCCGGGGATATTGTTGCGTATACTTAATGTCCTCAGCCGGTGAAGTCTTGCAAGGGCCGATTGCTGAGCGGTCTCTTTGCTTGCAATTCCGAGCAATATGTCCCTGTATTCATCCACGACATTCTTGTTCTCAGGGTGCCTGTACATGCAGTCGATCTTCATTCGTTCCTGCTGATAATCGTCTATGTGGTATTTAAGGGCTATGCCGTCCAAGAGCGTCTCCTCCTCCGGCCGCAGCATGCTTCTTTCTGAATAAATATCCAGGAACGTTCTCGAGAATTCGAGGTTCTCTCGATGGACGAGCTTGAAGACGAAAACAGTCGATTGTGGCTCGTCAAGCGCTCCCACCATACCTTCAAGGAGTTCTGCATCGGCATCATGAGTTATCCGGTCGTTCCTCTTTAAGAACTTTCCCACCGACCTCAATATCTGGCGCTGCCGTCTTTTCGGTTCGGTCTTGTTATCAGAGGATACGAAGAAATAATAGTTCCTCACGGCATGACCGAGGAGAAAAAGCCTGAGGAACGACTCCGAACCGGACGTGTCGTTGGTAAATACGAGCTTTTCGTTCTGATCAAGAAATGCCCCGAACATCACCAGCCGGTTAAGGACATTCGGCTTGACCAGATCCTTAAACGGTTTTTCGACCCCAAACATGTACTCGCAAAAGCTGCCGCCCGTACCACCGTACCGGACGTACTCATTCGACAGAGAGAGTTCGTTTCCCTTCGAAAAAAACCTTATTCCCTCTCCCCTCTCTTCGTAGAAATAGATATTCCCCACGTTCGCGCCCGCCACAAAAACAAAAAAATCGACCGGACCGATGGAACCGTGGAGCATCAGATCCTTTACCATATAAAAATATTAGCACATAAGAAGCATATTTCGGAAATGTGCGTTTTAGCCAGTGGAAGCGGCAGGGAAAACCGGCGTCGGAAGAGACAGAAATGCTTTCTCGGAAGACTCTGTAACGGGACTTTACTGCCGCCGTCTCAGGTCCCCGGAGCAAACCCTCACCACGGTCTTTACATTGCCCCTTGGATTGAAATCTCCGGTGACTTCGAGGAAGCGAGGCCTCAATTTCCTTTCGAGTTCGGAATAGATCCTGTTTATGGCCTCCTCATGGGACATGTGGATGTCTCTGAAAGAATTCAGATAGAGCTTGAGAGATTTGAGTTCTACAATCTTCTTGTCCGGCACGTAGGTCATCAAAATGACCGCGAAGTCAGGGTATCCTGAACGGGGGCATAGGCAGGTGAACTCCGGAAAACTTATTTTGATTTCGTAGTCTCTCTCGGCGCTCGGGTTCTTCCACACCTCAAGTTTTGCTCGCTTTATCGCTTTCTCTCCGTAGCGGACCATGACGAAAAAATTTAACATTTTCCCGATAGGTTTTGCAAAAAGATCTACAAACGGTTTCGATGCAACGAAGCCAGCTTCTCAGGAATTATCGCAGAATTCTTGACAAAAAAGTATTTTTGGGGTATAAATAAACGCATATGATGTTAAAATCGCTTGCCCTCTTTTTTTTGCTCTTTTTCTCCCCATCTTATTTATTTGCAGTTGAAATCGATAAGGGGATAGGGACCGAAAGCACCGCGCCGTTTCAAGTCGCTCCTTCTAGTCAGGAGCCGAGCCAAAACAGGGCCCCGGCGGACAAGGCCGACCCGGACGTAATTTCTGTTGCCCCGAAGACTGAGTCACCGGTCTCCCCCGATCCCAAGGAGAATGTCCCGGTGTCCTATGCTTCAAACCCTGTGGCCGAAAAGGCAGTGGAGAAAAGCATAACCCTCTTTACGGAGAAGATAAAGGAAAGGTTCTCTCTCTACCTTCAGCGCTCTGGTGAGTATGTCGAACTCATGAAGGAGATACTGAAGTCCTATAACATTCCGGAGGACATAGCCTTTCTCCCGCTCATAGAAAGCGGATTCAATCCAAATGCCTATTCCGTGGCAAGGGCGGTGGGTCCGTGGCAGTTCATCGCCTCCACTGCCAAGAAGTATGGTCTTACGATTGATTGGTGGCGGGACGAACGGAAGGACCCTGTGAAGTCCACCGCTGCCGCCGCCAGCTACCTAAAGGACCTTTACGACATGTTCGGGTCGTGGAATCTCGCCATGGCCGCCTATAATGCCGGCGAAGGGAAGATACTCAAGGCGCTCAACAGGACCAAGAGCGATAACTACTGGGCGCTGCTGAATACCCGCCACATAAAAAAGGAAACAAAGGAGTACGTGCCCAGGTTTATCGCCGCCAAGCTGATTGCGGCAAACCCCGGTTACTACGGCTTCGACGATCTTGTTTATCGTGCGCCCTTTGAATATGATGAGGTCGTTCTCGACGGCCCGCTTGACCTCGACGTTGCCGCTCGTTGCGCGGAGACCTCGGTTGAGACAATCAGAGATCTTAATCCTGAGATCAGGAGATGGAGCACTCCGGCCAATGTCAGGCCTTATACGCTGAGAATACCTTTCGGAAAGAAGGCTGTTTTTTTGGCAAATCTTGCCAACGTCCCTGAAGACGAGAAGTTTTCTGTGGCGAGATACACAGTCAGAAAAGGCGACACCCTGAAGAAGATTTCGAAGAGGACTGGAATTCCGGTGAGCGTTATAGCGGAGTTAAACGAGGATGATGGCGGCAGGAGTCCTCTTAAGGCCGGCGAGACTGTTTATCTTCCCCCGAAGGAAAAGTTCCATCTGGATCGTGACGACAGGCTTGAAAAAAGGAAGCCGGTAAGACACAGAGTGTTCAAACACAGAGTATTAAGACACAGACACGAAGCGAGAAGGAAACGGGTCAGGAAGATCATCGTAACCTCCCTGGACAAGAAGCATATCGTGGCAGAAGATTAGCTGTTATTGTCCACTCACTTATTCTTTGAAGGAGCCCCTGTCTTTGCGCTTGCGCTGGTCTTTGCCTGCGCCTCTGCCGCAAACGGCGATCCGGGGAAATCCTTCTCAAGCTCCGCGTATTTCACGGACGCCTCTTCAGTCTTTCCCATAGACTCAAGCACCCTTGCCGATTCGACAAGGGCGAGGTCCCTGAGCGGGGCTGTTCTGCGCTGGTAAAGTGCATCGAGGAATTTCAGGGCCCCTTCCTTGTCCCCTTTCTTCAAGCTGATATCCGACATTTTATAATAAGAAAACGCAAAGAAGCTCTCATCGTCAGGAAAACGCGAGGTCAAGTCTTTCAGGTCCTTAAGGGCCTCGTCGTATTTCCCCATGTTGTACAGGCAGTTCGCCATATAAAAAAGAGAATAGGGGGATCTTCTTATGTCATATGCCTTAGTGAATTTCTCAAACGCCTTCTGATACTGCTCTTCCTTTTGAAGAGGCTGTTTCTGGAAGAGGCCGTAATATATCTTGTAGCCGTTGTATTCAAGTGCCCGGGCCTTGCTCTCGGAGGTGGACCTGTAAATGAAGAACGCCGCAGCGGCGACCGAGATCACTATCGCTCCTACGATAACCACAAAAAAGGTCTTCTGTCTTTCGCCTATATATTCCTTGGCGCCGTAAAGGACGTCTTTAACGCCCTCTTCAGACTTTGGAGACTTTACAACTCTCTTTTTAATCGCCTTCGGCATCACTCCCTCCTTAGGGCCTTTTCCACAAGCAATTTTGAATTTTCAAAAATGGAATCGATGCGGCTTTCGTCTATGCCGGCACCGAAAAGCACCCTCCGCGCGACCTCCCTGGAAATAAGGTCCCCAGGACTGTGCGAATCAGTGTTTATCGATAGGGATATTCCGAATTTAACGGCCTCCCTAGCAACATATCCGTTTGAGAGACAGTGGCCCTTCCGCGAGGTGATTTCCAGGGTAATACCCTTGTCTTTTGCGAAAAGAATGTCCTCTGTGGAAATCAGACCCGGATGGGCGAGGATGTCGGCTCCAGCCTCGATCGCGGCCCTGTTTGTGCCCTCTGAGACGGGCTCAGTAATAGTCTCTCCATGAACGATCACAATCTTCGCGCCCAGCGTCCTCGCTTCCTTTACGAGTTCCTGGATGAGCCGCGGCGGGACATGTGTTATCTCGGCTCCCGGGATTACATCGAGGGGCACATATTCCTTCAGTCTTCTGACCGCCTTTACTATCCTCGGGACCACGAAATCAATATTGGAAACGTCCACATGGTCGGTTATTGCTATGGCGCTACAGCCGACTGCGGCGGCCCTTCTTACCAGTTCAAACGGCAACAGTTCACCGTCGCTGAAGATGGTGTGGGTGTGCAAATCGATCATCCTAAAAAGATACCGTAAATCACCGAAAAATGTAAAGACGGCGAATCGAGGGCGACGGCCGCCCGATTCACAACGCGGACAAAAGTGGTTGAATTCTAGTTTTTTTAGGTGTATCATTTTTAATAATGGATTACCATCTTTCGAAAGGAGGTGAAAACATGAAGAAGACTTTGGGTATCTTATTGGCACTGAGCCTGTTATCGATCCTTTCTTTTGGGTGTGCTACGAGGGAATACGTGAGGCAGCAGATAGAGCCGCTTGTGGAGAGAATCAGCAAGCTCGAATCAAGGGTCTCCGCCGTTGAGTCGAGGCTGGACAATCTTGAAAAGAAAGTCGGCGCTCTCACGTCCGATATAGAGCAGGCAAAGAAAGAAGCATCAGAGGCAAAGTCGCTGGCCGACGAAGCGATGAAGACGGCCAAAGACTGCTGCGATAAGGCCGATGCTGCCGCCAAGAGGGCGGAAGTTGCTGCGAACAAGGCTGAGGCCGCCGCCGCGAGGGCGGAGGCTGCCGCGGAAAAGGCCGCAAAGGCATTCGAACTAAAGCAGAGAAAGTAGCGATAAGGCGATGCTGTGAAGAGGGCCTGAAGATAGGTCTTTGGGCCCTCTTCTTAATTTGAGATGTTGACCGGTATTCCCCGCTTTTTCTGCAACGCCCGATAAAGTTTCTCTGTATTGACCTCTTTGATCAGTCCCTTACTCGTCAGCAAGCGGACCGCTTCAACGGAATAGTCCCTTCTGCTCCGATTCCCGTCCTTGTGTACCTCGATATACACTTTCTTGTCCCTGACGCCCACCTTGACGGGCTGACGGACAATGGTCACCACGGTGCCATTGGGGACTTTCTTGTAAAGCTCGGGAATATCCTCAGGATACATTCTTATGCAGCCATGGCTGTCCATCCTGCCCACAGCGAAGGGCCTGTTTGTGCCGTGGATAAGGACGGTGCCGAGCGAGAGCCTCAATGCATGTGATCCAAGGGGATTGTCCGGACCCGCCGGGACCACCTTGGGCAGCTCCGGTCTTTCCTTTCTGATGGACGCGGGTGGATACCAGTTCGGGTGAACGATTTTTTGTATTATCTTAAATTGCCCTACGGGCGTTTCAAATCCCTCGCTGCCGATCCCGATGGGGAATGTATCGACCAGCCTGGATTTTCCCCGCTGATAAAAATAGTAGATTCGCATTTCGGAAACGTTGATAACAATGCCGCTGTATGACTTCACGTCCGGCAATATCCAAGAGGTAGGCAGGACGACGTCAGCATCCTCTCCCGGCACGAAGGGGTCGAGCGTGGGATTTGCGGCCACAATCGCGTTGTATCCGAGATCGAACCTTCGTGCCATCTCAATCAGGGAATCACCGTTTTCAGCCAATTCGGTTTTCGGGTTGCCGATCACGGTCTGGCCGGCCCCGTAAAAAAACACTTCTCCTTTTGCCCCCGGCGGCAGGGCAAAGACAAAAAGAAATGCAACCATCAGGGAAACTTCCATCTTCTTCCAGCTTCTTAATATCATAGATCACCCTTTGTTTTCAGAATTCGTTATGTGCCGGTATGGCTTTAAAAGTATTTTTTGTTTAAAATATTCTACTATAGATTGGATCAAAATAGTAATGGAGGAAGGAATGCGAAGAAGTCTGTTGTGTTTGATATCTTTTGTTGTCCTTTTCAGCTTCTATGGTTGCGGTTATAATAAGATGCAGGCGAACGAAGAGGCGGTGAAGGCGGCTTGGGGAGACGTCGAGGCGGCTTACCAGAGAAGGAACGACCTTGTCCCGAACCTCGTGGAGGTTGTGAAGGCGTATGCAAAACACGAGAGGGAAACGCTTACTGCGGTGACCGAGGCGCGGGCCAAGGTAGGCTCTATCCAGATGTCCAAGGGAATCCTGGAAGATCCAAAGGCGTTTACGCAGTTTCAGGAAGCGCAGGGCGCAATGAGCAGCGCCCTTTCACGTCTTATGGTCGTCGTGGAGAAGTATCCCGACCTCAAGGCCAACCAGAATTTTCAGGACCTGCAGCATCAGCTCGAGGGCACCGAAAACAGGATCAATGTGGCGCGCATAAGGTATAACAGGGCGGTTGAGACGTTCAATACATCCTTAAGGATATTCCCCAATAATATTACAAACAGCATGCTTCTTCACCTTAAGCTCAAAGAGCCCTTCAAAGCGGAGGCGGGCGCTGAAAAGGCGCCGAAGGTGCAGTTTTAGCTCATGATTCGGTTAATGCGGCTCGTCAAGTCCGGGGAATTACCGGCAGGCGCTTCGGGATGCGCGATGCGTGATGCACGGGGCGCGTTCATTGCGTGCATACTATGTCTCGTGTCCTGCTTCGTCGTTCTCTCTTCTCCGGCATATGCCCTTGATGTGCCGGAGCTTCACGGATATGTGAATGATTATGCAGGTATGATATCTGCTGAGGCAAGGGGAGAGCTCGAAAGGGAATTGGCGGCCTTCGAAAAGAGCGACTCGACGCAGATAGTAATTCTGACGGTCCCCTCTTTAGGGGGCGAAGAGATCGAGGATTTCGGCATCAAGGTCGCCGAGTCATGGAAGATCGGCCAGAAGGGCAAGGACAACGGCGCTATCTTTATCGTTGCGAGACAGGAGAGGAAGATGCGGATAGAGGTGGGACAGGGTCTGGAGGGAAGGCTGACGGATCTCATGGCCGGAAGGATCATAGATCTTGTTGTGAAACCCCGTTTCAAGCGAGGAGACTACGACGGGGGTTTTATCGCCGGCATTTCTTCGTTAATCGATGCGACGCGGGGCGAGTTCAAGGCTGACGGAAACCATGCGCCGCAGATACATGAAAAGTATTCCCGTGCCCTGACCTTCCTCATCTTCGGCGGTATCGCCCTGCTTGTCCTTGGAAGCATGTCCCGCCTGATGGGGGCGGTATCAGGTGCCGTGGGTCTGCCCATGCTCGCCCATCTTGCAGGATTTCCTCTCGGACTTATTGCGCTTATTGTTCTTGCGCTGGTAGGGTGCGGCGCCGGGATTCTTCTGCCTCTCCTATTTTCGGCGGGAGGACGTTATGGAGGCGGAGGATTCGGACCGGGTGGCGGGTTTGGACCGGGCGGCGGTTTCTGGGGAATGGGTGGCGGTTCGGGCGGCGGCGATTTCGGCGGGGGAGGCTTCAGCGGCGGCGGGGGCGATTTCGGCGGCGGCGGGGCCTCGGGAGATTGGTAATGAAGCATGGATTAAGGGCGGAGAAGTTTTTTTCCGAAGAGGAAAGAAAAAGGATAAGGGAAGCGATCCGCAGTTCCGAGTCGCGGACGATCGGCGAGATAGCGGTCATGGTCGTAGAAAGCAGCGACCACTATTTTGAAGCCGAGGTTATCGGCGCCGTGCTCCTCTCAGGACTTTTGTCGCTGACGACGACCGTTTCCTTATTTCATTCCTCGGTCTGGTGGTACGTGCCTCTTAATTTTGTTTTGTTCTTTCCGGCCCGGCTCCTTTTCAGAAGGGTCGGGACGCTTAAATCTGCATTTGTGGGGTTACACAGGAAGGAGCATGCCGTGAGGCAGAGGGCGGTAAGGGCTTTTTATGAGAAGGGACTGTATAAGACCAGAAAGAACACAGGCATCCTCTTCTTGATTTCAATTTTTGAAAGAAAGGTCAGGGTCCTTGCAGACAGCGGCATTCATGAAAAGATCGGCCAGGAGACGTTGGACGGCTTTGTGAAGGGCGTGTCAGAAGGCATAAGAAAAGGACGGGCCTGCGATTCCCTCTGCAAGGCGATTCACGAGTCCGGCGAGCTGCTAGCCCTCCATTTCCCTGTTACTCCGGATGATACGAACGAATTGTCCGATGACGTTATAGTCTGAAGGGGTGCTTTTAGAGGGTCCCGATGAATTCTCTTAGGCGTTTCCTGTCGTCCTCCCCCATCTCGATAAACTCGACGCCTATGTCATAGTGTTTGGGCACGGCATTGGTGATCTCGACGCAGGATGCAACTCTTCCTATGAATTTTATAGCGCTGTTGCCCTCCGGAAAAAACTCCATGGGAAGCCTGTCCTCGGCCTCGAGGGGCATGTCTGTCTCTATGAGCATGCCGCTAGCGCTGATCTTTTTCACGTGATAATTGTGCGGTCCTCCGAGGACCGCTTTTTCCGGGGATGCCACACCGAACCTGAAATTGAGCCGGTGATCTTCAGAGAGCTTATAAGTCTCGATGAAATCCAGGAGCTTGGCCATCTTGTTCGATATTACGTCGGTGAATCTCATGCCGGCCTTGTACATCGGGACCCCCTCGACATGCCGGTCCGTGTGCAGTTCGCTGAGGACCGACCAGACAACGATCCCGGTCATGGAAACGCTCTTGTCCTTAAAATCAAGCTTTAAGGTATACTCCTTGCCTATCTCAAGTCTTCTGTTGGCTCTGAGGGCAACGCCGTTGATACTTATGTTCAGGATCTCTACATCGGTGGCAAACATGAGGGTCCCCTCTATGCCCTCTACAACGAATCTCTTGTAATGCCGCCTCTCATCCATGCGAAAATCGTAGCACAAAACGCACTCTGATGCAAAAGGTTTTTACGAGTCAGTCCTTAAAGACCAGGTTGAAGGGCGATAATCCGCAAAAAAGAATTATAATAGATGTGTCTGAATAATTTCTGGAGGGAAACATGAAGAAGGACATTCAGCCTGAAGGCGAGCAGTTCAGAAAGGCGGTCAGATGGATATCGGGCATGCGCTTGGAGCATCCGGAAGCGGTCCTGGGAAAGTTGATTGAAGAGGCGTGCTTCAAATTCGACCTGCCTCCGAAGGAAGCGGATTCTCTGATGCGTTTCTTTACCGAAGGGAAGTCCGAGAAGTAGAAATAAGATCGGTTCCGGGCGCTCGCAATGCGGCTTTGCGTCGTGCCGCTCTTTGGACCCGAAGACGATCAGGACGGATTTCAAGAGAAATGGAGACCTTCTAAGAATCAATCAGCGAGAGTGGCGGAACTGGCAGACGCGCTGGACTTAGGACCGCTCCGGAGCCATTTTCGCAAACGGGCTTCTGGTCTGGATTCGAGCCTAACTGATTGAAACGTCAGAGAAAAGTTTAGTTGCAAAATTTACATATTTTTCCTAATTTCTGTGCATTCGGATATTTTCTGCTACAATTTTGCTACTGTTTAGAAAGTAATCTACCTTACAGAAATCCAAAGTCAAGCCTCTGTCCGTAAAAGTCTCTAGCACCTGAGAACAAATAGGTAGCCGGTTCCGCAACTGACGCAGACTTTGTCCCGTAACACGCTTGCCTCCGCAGAAATGAAGATCCATGCCAATAATCGGCACGAGCTTTCAGCGCGATGGTCGGCGGTGTTGGTTTCTCCGGACATTAAACGTCAAAGAACCTCTTCTTCGGAAAAGAAAGTTTTGTCCAGAAGCATTCACCGGAGCAGATATGTGAATAAGGAAGCCTCACGCTCCGGGCTCCACCGACAACTGTTGAGTTTCAAGAAGCAGCAACTTTATGAAGAATACGATCGGGATAAAACGCTTCGTACAAGACAGGGGATAAAATGACATTCTCGCCCCTGTCTTGTTCTCATAAGCTATCTTAGCTTTCCAATTGTTTCCGTCTCTTGAGATAGTATACCGACCCAAGGCCTGCCAAGATCATGAAAATTATCATCCCCCATTCAGTCATGGTAGGGACACTTACACCAACATACAACTGCCACACCTCCGCCGCCGCGAAGCCGCTGTTACTCGTTCCGACATAAAGATTGCTCCCGTAAGCCGCCATGCTATAAACGGCAAAGTTATCAGCAGTCCATGAAGGGGAGACGTTTGTCCATGTCGTCCCGTTATACTGCCATACCTGCGCCGCTCCTCCGCCGTTATATATTCCCGCGTAAAGATTGCCACCGTAAACCGCCATACTATAAGCGGCATAGTAAGGAGCAGCCAATGGAGGGGAGACGTTTGACCATGTTGTCCCGTCATACTGCCACACCTGCGCTCCTCCGCCGTTATCCGTTCCGACATAAAGGTTGCTTCCGTAAACCGTCATGCTACTAGCGTAATCGTTAGCAGCAGCCCATGAAGGGGAGACGTTTGACCATATCGTCCCGTCATACTGCCACACCTGCGCTCCTCCGGTGTTAATCGTTCCGACATAAAGATTGCCCCCGTAATCCGCCATGCTTAAAGCATCTGTGTTAGCAGCAGCCCATGAAGGGGAGACGTTTGACCATGTTGTCCCGTCATACTGCCACACCTGCGCCGCCGCTCCGCCGTTATACGTTCCGACATAGAGGTTGCCACCGTAAACCGCCATGCTTTCAGCGGCATTGTTAGTAGCAGCCCATGAAGTGGAGACGTTTGACCATGTTGTCCCGTCATACTGCCACACCTGCGCCGCCCCTCCGGTGTTATACGTTCCGACATAGAGGTTGCCACCGTAAACCGCCATGCTATAAACGCCAGCGTTAGCAGCAGCCCATGAAGGGGAGACGTTTGACCATGTTGTCCCGTTATACTGCCACACCTGCGCTGGCCCTCCGTTATACGTTCCCACATAGAGGTTGCCCCCGTAAACCGCCATGCTATAAACGTAACCGTTAGTAGGATCCCATGAAGGGGAGACGTTTGTCCATGTCTGCGCATAGACAGGATATGACAAAACAATTAACAAAAGGAATGCTAAGACTAAGATTTTAAGCTTCATTTGCCCTCCTCCTTTTCGCTTGCTAAAGATAATTATACACTCATAAAAGAAAAGTCAAGTAAATAATCACCGAATTTTTCGAGAGAATTCCTATTTCTGGGGGCCTTCCTTGCAATGTCGATATTGAATGATAGAGCCTCAGATATGGCTTTAGAATTGTAGGACCAAACTGCAGCTTCGACTATGCGTTGTGGAGAGTATAAATGGAAAGAAATAGATTCGAGAAATCGAAATAGGTTTCGACTTCAGGAAGAAAATGAAACTTCTATCTGTCGTTGCTGACCGATTTTTTTTGAGCATGGTACGGGAGAAAGTCTGGCGTCTTGTGAATCAAATGTCGCTTTCAGAAGCTGAAGAACTTCAAGCATCCCAGTTTATTGTAGGGAGTATGAGCGCAAATATATATGTTGCATTATATATGAGATCGTTTAGACTTTACTGACATATATCGGCTCTGCTATTAAGGAATTGACACTATGCCACTGCTATAAAATATGTCAGGCTTATCAAGCGTTGCATTCGGAACAGGCGAGCTTTGGGAGGGGATAACAGGTAGTTTAAATGGCCCGCTCCACACAAAGCTAATCTGATTTAAACCCTTTGCAGCAATGCTGGGGCAAGCATCCTGACCGGTGATAACCGGGATTTTGAGCGGAGCGGAAAAGGTCTTACCACTGTCTGATGAATAAACGAGGAAGGATTTATGCGTATTGTTGTTGAAATCGCCAGTCGACCATGTAACAAATATTGTTCCTGCATCACTGACCGCAATATTGGAACAGAAAGAATCTGGGAACAGAGTCGACAGATATCGATACCTGCTGAAAGATAAACCTTTATCGGTGGACTGTGAGAAAAGAATATATCTATTTTTTGTCAAGGCAGATCCTTCGTCCCAAACAACATAGATATTGCCCGCAGAATCTAGACCCATATGTGGACACCAGGATTTTGCGGGATAATTGGGAATGTCTATAGGTGCAGAGAATGTCGTTCCGCCATCGGTAGATCTCGAAAAATATATATCTCCCTCAGATGGTCCCATAGGCCAGGTAACATATATGTTTTGGGAAGATATCGCTATGTCGGGACAACTTGTGCCAGAAGTGGAAGGAGTCCCGTCCTGCCTCAGGATAATCTTTGGTTGAAAAAAGGTGGAACCATTGTCATCAGATCGGCCATAAAAGATACCTTCGACAGCCTTAGTATTTTCGAAATTAAGATTGGCATCATCCCAGACGATTCCTATTCTGTTGTTGCCATCTGTTGCAATTGAAGGCGTATAAGAATTTACATTATCAACGGTTGATACTATGACCGGGGAAGAAAAAGTGCTGCCGCCATCCGAAGAGCTGGAAAATAGGACTTCAGCGCCTCCAGAAACCGTGTCAAACAATGTCCATGAGATCAGTATGGTGCCGCTATTAGTATTCACTAATCTAATCTGATCAGAGTTATAATTACTAAGTCGAGTCATTACTGCTTTTGGAGCAGAAAACGTCTTTCCTCCATCCACTGAACGAGAAAATAGAATGTCCCCTCCATCTTCCTGCCAAGCGACATTTATTGCGCCCTGTCCATCAATGGCAAAACTCTGGCCCTGAGACCATCCCGCGGTATTTGATACATTGACGGGCTGAGAAAGGACCATTCCAATGGTAATTTCCTTGCTTGTTGAAACAGTTGTTCCGCTGGTATCTGTCACACTTAAAGTAACCGAATAAGTTCCCGATATTGCATACGTATGTGTAAATACGGGAGAGGTTTGTGTAACGCTAGGACCGCTCTCACCAAAGTCAAAGGAATAAGATGCTATGGCGCCGTTGGGACTACTGGATGCAGATGCATCAAACGTGACTGTGGCACCCTTTAATGCACTGTCTGGTCCGACGAACAAGGCTGTCGTCACCTTGTTTACAGGAGCAGAGGGAGTTGCCGATACCTGTGGTGAATCAGCGCTTTCCCCTGAAATACTGACCGCTGTAACCACGTAATAGTATGTCGTATTGTTGTCAAGGGGAGCATGCAAATACGGACTTGTCATAGCAGATATTTTCGTTCCTGTATTCTTCGTCACCCCGCCAGTCCTTGACCAGTAAATGTTGTAGGAGGTTGCACCAGCGACTTGGTTCCAGCTTACCGTCACTTGTCCATTCCCGGCGGTTGCCGTTACCCCTTGCGGTGCCGACGGAACAGCTGGCTGAGACTGCGGGGGTGTAGTGCTGCCAGAGGAATCTCCTCCCCCTCCGCCTCCGCAGTTCGTAGTGAAAATCAGTAATAGGGAAATAAGAAAGACACTGAACGCACTTTGAGTCTTGTTTGCTTTCATAATAGGCATTCCCCCTCACTTCATTTCTTGATTGTTTCTTGGAATCATCAAGCAAAGATCTACCAGCCACCCCTTTAAGGAATATAACAAAACTGAGTTGTAAAGGAAAGAGAAAATTGTGTTGCGACCGATGCAGCCAGATATATATCACTCCAGCCCGGCCAGGATGTTTCCGAAGAGTGATTCCCGACACGTTGCACTGGCAAGCACAATGCATCAATGATGATTTTCGTTAGAATCTATCGCCCTTCTAAGCGCTGCCTTCTATCTCAGTTACAGGAAGAAGCTATAACTCATTTCTTGAATATATTGAATATGAAGGGGGCGACGAGCGTAGCGAAGAATCCCAAGAGAATCGGGAGAATCCAGATTAACCACATGACCTTCGCTTCCCTTTCAAAATGACCCCCTCGTTTTGTCTCTTTTGCTTTCTTCATGACTGTTAATTACCCGCCATACGCATCACAATTATATCGCGAAGTAATAGAGTCGCTTTCAGGAAGAAGGCTGATATAGGAATCAAGTCAATTACTTCTGGATGGAAGATGATACAAAATACTCGATGGCCACACTTTCGCATAAGCATCACGGTTTGAGGGATTCATCTGTACCCTTAAACAGTTTGACCAGAGGATTTCACCGTCTTTCAAATCAACAAGCATAGCCCATGTGTCAAGGGCAGATACTGGCCATACAGAAAGCATTCCAAAAGAAAGAATTGTTGAAGCAAGTCCAACGGCTACTGTCTTGCCAGTGGAGACAATCCCACCATGTCCTATTATAAAAAGGGCTATTTCGGAATTGGTTGCAGCAGAAATAACTTTGAAACTCTTCAGCATCTCCTCGTCAAAAATAACTTGTCTTTTCACAAAACTGATTTTCGGCAGCACTGTTGTCTGCGCAGTCATGTCTTTTTGCATTAACTGACCAAATATCGGGCGTATCTGCCTAATTACCTTAAGCAAGGCCTGTTTATACTCCTTATTGTTATATACGGAATCGGAAATATAAAGCGGCGCAAATCGGTCTGATTTTTCTGCATCTCTTCGTTGAGCTGCCTTAAATGATTCATTAGGCGTCACAAATCCGCACACAAACGGAGAGAGCAGCGTACTGACCTGATATCCCTTCTGCTCCAAATAAGTTCTGGTGCTATCCAATATAAAGGATTCTGTTGACACTGTATCCGCTATAGAGACATAATCCGCATCTTTACCGAAAGGTAGGATAAGTATACATGCATCATCAATAACCGCTATTTTTTTGACTTCAGAAATACGTTGTTCGAAAGACGGCCCTGTATAAACATACGTGTTAGTGGGTGCACAGGAAGAAAGCAATATTATTACCCAAAGCAAGAAATGAATCTTCCCCAATAAAGAAGTGCGCTTCACGAAAGATTTCCCCCTTGGATTATGACAATCTCCGATTGAAGTATACAGCGGCGGGTCTGACAAGTCAATGCAAGAGTTCAGGAAGCAGGCCTCATTGATACACTAAGATGATGGCGGGTACCAACAAAAGCACAATCCACCCAAGAACTTTAATGATGCTGCCCGGTGTTTCTTGGCTGACATTGATATTCCCAATCCATATGAATCCTGTGATCTTACCCAGTGGATCGCCAAACCAAATACAGGCAATACCGAGAAATAGGAATAATGTAATTTTAAAAAGAACGTCTGAACCAGAAGAAAGATATGCAGCAACCAAATACCCACCTGCGACAATTAATGACAGAATTCTTGCCAACCTCCCTCCCCAACGACAAAATTATTGTTTGAACTATACACCTTGAAGGCTACGCGGTCAAGCGTTGAGTTCAGGAAGGAACGTCGTCCTAAGCCTTCTTCCTTTTTTGCTCTTTCACGGTAGGCTCTATCTCGGATAGATCAGGTGGTGCGCTTCCCCCTAATGCTCTGCTCGTTGCTTCATCCCGATCATGCAGAGCAAAGTCTTTACGCTTTCTAGGCGGTGAGAACAAGGATGATATCGCCCAAATTGCTATACCTAGCCCAACAAGCGCCAAAATGAATTCCACTTATTCCCCCTCTCCATTGCTGTTTGTACTCTGACCCATTATATCAGACTTCAAACGCGTCGGATACAGGAAGAAGCGCTGCTTCAAGAATCTCATATCCAAAAATGATGACATTACCAGGTCTCAATGGTAATCTTTTCAATTCCCCGCCCTTTGAGGGAAGCCCTTCTTTAATTAGTTCCCTTACAGGTGAGACAGGGAAGGCCCTCCGTCGCACCGTGATTACGCAGTTTCTCCGCGGAGCGCCGCGCGTCCTCTACGTAAGAGACATCTCCTGGAGGAATTGTCATGCCTGCGTAGCTTTCGTATGCCCGTGCCGCATCCTCAGTCCGGCCCGCGCACTCAAGCGAAATTGCCAGAAAATAATAGTTTGCGGTGCGCTCCGGAGCCAAGGCGATTGCCTTGCGGAAGTCTTTAACTGCTTTGGTCGGCTCGCAGACCAAAATATAGGCGGTACCCCGCTCGGCGTATGCTTCCGGCCAATTCGGCTTCAGGACTAGCGCCCGATCAAGTTCGGCCACCGCCTCCTGGGCACGCCCTACGTAATACAGTGCCATGCCACGGTTGTAGTACAAATCTGGCAGATGTACCCCGAGCTCTTCTGCCCGGTTCATTTCCTCGATAGCGGCTTGGTATTCTTCGGTGGCAAGAAGAGCTACTCCGCGATTGAAATGATTTATGGGATCCATGGGTACGAGTATGTTGACCTGCTCGTATTCCCGCGCTGCATCCTTTGGTCTGCCGGTCTGGAGATACAACAAGGCGCGGTTCCCAAGTGCCCGCGGCATCCTGGGTGCCAGTTCCAGCGCATGGTTGTAATCCGCAAGCGCCTCCTCAAACCGACCGTGCAGATGACGGGCATACCCACGATCATTCCAGTATTCGGCCGACATCTTATCAAGTTCCACCGCACGGGAAAAGTCCTTCTCGGCCTCGATTACCCGTCCCTCATCCAAAAACAGGGAACCTCTGTTTGCGTAACACCGAGCAAACCGGGGATTCATCTCCAGAGCGCGGTTGTAGTCCGCAAGCGCCTTCTTGTTATTATGGGTCATTGCGTAGGCCAATCCCCGGTTCCCATAATAGGACGACTCTTTCGGGTCAAGCCGGATCGCTTCGTTGAAAGCTTCTACGGCCTCCGCTGCTTTGCCCTCCTTTAGTGCAACCAAACCCAACCCTGCTACGCCTGCGGCTTCTTCTGGATTCAGCTTGCGGACAGCTTCGAAGTGCAACCGTGCTTTTTCGGTTTCACCCAATTCCAAAAGACAGGAGCCAATCATGGTGTTCATCGAGATCACGCAACGCCGGCAATCGGATTTTGCAGATGCAACTCGTTCAAAATCGGCGGCTGCTTCACGGTATCTGCGTGCGTTGAAATAAAGATAACCACGCTCCAGATAGGCGTCAGTGAAAAACGGATCAGAAGAAAGCCGGCGGTTCAGGTAGCTTAATGCTTCATCAGGATTGGATTTCAGGTCATAGTAATGCTGGTCAAGGACGGGGGCGCAGGAAGCAAGACACCAGGTGGAGAGAAGCAAAACTATGCCGAGGAGGATAGAGGAAGAATGCCGGCTTTTGCAGCTAGGTTTGTCCAGTTTCAAGGTCTCACCTCTGTTTAGCTTCACTTGGCTAAAATAATCACCGAAGAAAAGATTACATCTTCTAATCTTGATTGTTGCTCCGTACACTACAGGCGAGTGTCTCAAGGAGGAAACTTGCCGCCAAGAAAGTACCCCTCATCCCACATTGTTGCCTCCCTATTCTTACGCTGTCTTCAGCGCATTTTTCACAATGTCTGCAACGGTGTCTTTGCTGATTCCATGCTTCTTACAGTATTTCGACTGAATCCAATCGGAAAGCTTCTTGGTCCCTTTACTGGAATTACAAGCGGCGCAGCAACGGGCAATATTCTCACGATTGATAATCCTTGCATCATTGATGATGTGCTCCCAAGTTGCCACAGATCTCCTATGGCCATTTAGCGGCATCTGCTCGGTCATTTGGACACCACAGTAGATACAAGCTGTATCGCGCTTCTTTACTTCTTCTTCGAGCCAATGAGGGATGCCCCAACGATTCATATTCACCCGTGTTGTATACCGCCAATTTCGCAGACTCTTCTATTATGGATATGCCAGATGCACATATATTCGCTCTAACTGCCAGTCTTGAAGAGTATAACACGGCTTCGCTATGAGGGAGACACCTAAAGAATGGGCTTTCACCCAGAAGTTCCTCCCGTCACGTTTTAAGGAGAACTTTGCAAGGGACGTGCCCAAATCTGGAACCTTTCTTGACCTCTCTATGTCTTCCTGTAGAACACGCCTGTGCTATACTGATTTCGAGTAAGGAGTATTTTTAGTAATATCGAGTGCGAAGAAGACAAAGAAGACCAAACAAGATGCTGAAATATTGTCCACGTTGCAGAACAGAATATTTTGAATCTGAAGGACGTTGCAGCGATTGTAAAGTAGCACTTGTAAAATATGAAGAAGTGCCGCCGAGATGCCCTTCATGTAAGAAGACGTATTCATTTGAAGAAAGCTATTGTGAAGAATGTTTAGTTGACCTCGATTTTTTTCAAAAAGAAGAAAATGAAAAGTCGGAAGAAGGGATTTCCGACGAGCCTGCCGAATTTATCGAAATAGTAACAGTTTATGAAACGACGAATCTTGGTGAATTATCTGTAATAAAGTCAATATTTGAACGCGAGCATATTCACTATTATGCAAGAGGCGAAAACCTTCAAAACCTATTTGCCGCAGGTTTGCTTGGAGAATTTAATCCAGTGATTGGCACAATAAAGATAGACGTTGCAAGAAAGGATGTCGAAACAGCAACAACAATATTAAAAGATATGCTTCAAGATGGTGGCATCGATAATTATTAACTTCCGAATCAGTTTTTCTTCCTGTAACTCAACATTGGGGTCTTCTTGCAACATCTCGATGTTTCTTTTGAAAATTTATAGTCAGGAAGACTGATATCTACCAAAGTTTGGTATTGAACTTCTCAATCTGTCATTATCACGGGGAAGCGAAGAAGAGATTACACAACCTTGAACCGCTTAGCGAAGAAACTGAAACAAGAAAGAACGAGTTAACTTCTCTCGCCCTTCATTACCTAATCACAACCTCTCTATAGTTAAACTGCCTTCCGTCTTTTCAGATAATAGATCGAGGCAATTCCGGCAAAGAGGACGAAGACCATCATCCCCCATTCGTTCATGGTAGGCACTGCTGTGGGGCTTCCCGTTATTGCAATAAAGGCTGGTGTGCTTAGCGTACCAGCAAGATTACCCAAGCTCACGCCGCCTGTCCCATCAATATTTGCCTGGCTTGACGAAATAATCTTTAACTCACGAAGTGTCAGGGATCGGCTGATACTGGAGCTTCAGGCGCGCTGTGGACTGAGAATCGGGGAGGTTCTCAATCTACGGGCAGCAGACGTTACCGGCAGAAAGCTGGTGATCCAAGAGCCCAAGTCAGGACGAGATGCCGAAGTCGCCTTTATGCCTGGACACATTGCGGCCAGACTGACCGAGTATATTCAGACAAAACAGATGCAGTCTGAAGACAGGGTATTTCCACTATGCTACACAGCAGTGAGAAACCTGGTCACCGGATTGGGTCAGAAGCTGAATGTAAAGATATCTCCGCATGATCTACGCCGGCATTCAGCGACCTATGCCAGCAGAAATGGGGTTCCATTGGAGATCATCTCCAAGGTTATCCTGAGACATCAGGATCTGAAAACGACTCAGATCTACTTGGGCAAGATCAGTGACACTGAGGCAATCAGGTGGATGGATATTCTGCACGGAAAATAGAAGCCCAAGATTACAACTGATCGCTGGGGTCTGCATTTCCTGAGCTCGTCTAAAGGTTTCAACTAGTATTTTACGCCTGGGTAAGTCCAAGCTTTCCCAGCCTATTTGAAGGAGCACACCCTCGGTGTCATGAAGGCCGACACAATTCTTCCCGTACTACTTTATTTCGGAAGATTGCAACCGATATGGTGTACTGTGAGGATTTTATCCCTACCGACTTGCCCAACATATAATTCGGCATCTTCGTCGCGTTCCAAAGGGACTCTCCACTCTCGTAAGCAAAACTTATCGAGAACGAGCAAACTGAAACAGACCAGCTATGGAAACTTTTGGGCCGGTTCGGGGTAGGTACTTCTTCCCTGTTATTCTCAGACCATTTAAAACCGGCAAATGGGTTACTTTTGCGTAGGTGGGTAGGTCCTTCTTTAACCGGCGGTAACAGCCTTCGAGAGACCTCTCTATTTGGCCGTCGCCATTGCTAGGGCCCACATGCATCAGATATAATCGATATACTAATATTTTCTATGCAGGCATGGCGGAATTGGCATACGCGCCAGACTTAGGATCTGGTGGGGTAACCCGTCCGAGTTCGAGTCTCGGTGCCTGCACCATAATTTGCAACTGGATGCATATTTATAGAATTAGTCCCATCAGTCGAGATAAATGGCGAAAATATGGGGTTCCATGTTGCATTGAATTAATACAGTCAGTAGGGCGCGCGCTAACTTTTTGTACCCTAATAGGGGTTCGACTTCCCTCTCTCGCACCAATAATCCGGATTAAACGACAGGGCGAAGGACGCCAATTCCCCGTGCCGTGCCTTTTGAGTTAATAGCGCCGTGACAACAATAAGCGTGTTCTTCTGAGACGTCAGACGCTCAGAGAAAAAGGCGTGTAGCCGTCCAGGAGAAGTTCGCCGAGATAGGCGCTCGACCTCTCTTCCGCGCCTTCGATGAGGTCTTCCTTTGTCATCTTGAAGACCGGCATGAATGCCTGACAGACATAGAATTTCACATCAAACTCTTTTATCATGTCGATCATCTCACCAAGATTCACGTTCTTGCCTTCAAACTCCAGGGAAATGCCCTGTGCAACACCTTTCTTTGCGAGTTGAATCCCCTCATCGACGAGAAAGACCGCTATGTCGGCGCTGTCGTCGAATGCCTTCATGTTCGAGATGATCTTCATGAACACGAGCACTTCGATGGGTCTGGTGGTTGCGTGGGTAATGACGAAGAGATACTTCTTGTTTTCCATGGACTCCTCCGTAACTGTTTTCAGTTAGTTTATTTCGATACTATGCAACTTGTCAAGAGTCCGCTCCACTCCATGGGTCTGGTCAGCGTATTCTAGAATGATGCGTGCGAGCGGCGTCCGGATACTGTATTGACTATTAACGATATTTCTTCAGAACGACCACGGCGTTTACGCCTCCGAAGCCGAAGGAATTCGAGACGGCGATATCGATATCTGCCCTTGTCTTTTCAGTCACAACGTCAATATCGCACGCGGCGTCTTTATTGTCGAGGTTTATGGTCGGGGGTATAATGCCCTCGCAGATGCTTTTCAGGGTGGATGCTATTTCGAAGGCACCCGAGGCTGCGAGCATATGACCGGTCATCGATTTTATTGCGCTGACGGGGACCGTCGATCCTTTTTTCCCGAAGGCCTCCCGTATCGCCCCGGACTCTGCGGCATCTCCTATCTTCGTACCTGTCCCATGTGCATTGACATAATCTACATCATCTGTACTCAGGTCCGCATCCTTCAATGCCGATCTTATTGCCTCCGCTTCGCCTTCCGGATGCGGCTTTGTCATATGGAAGGCGTCGGAGGTGTTTCCATATCCCACCACCTCACCGTATATACTCGCGCCCCTTTCCTTCGCGTTCTCAAGGTCTTCCAGAACGAGCAGGCAAGCCCCTTCGGACAGCACAAAGCCATCCCTGTCTCTGTCAAACGGTCTTGGCGTCTCTCCGGTTCTGCTTGTTAGGGCGCCGGAAGCCCCGTACCCTTCTATGCAGAACCGGCATATCGGAGCCTCTGCTCCGCCGGCCACAATCAATCCCGAATAGCCGGACTTAATGGTCCTGAATGCCTCGCCGATGGCGCTTGCGCCCGAGGCGCACGCGTTCGAGATACCAAGACAATGACCTCTTATGCCAAACTTCTGCGCCACATAAGAAGCTGCCATACCGATCGTGGTCGAGGGCATAAGATAAGGGGATAGCCGGCATTGTTTGGGCCTTGGATTTTGCGCTCTACTTAGACTTAAGGCTTTCTCTATCGTGCTTATGCCGCCTCTGCTCGATCCGATGATCACGCCTGCCGAATTAAGCGACGAGTGAGGAGCGACAAGTGGTGAGTTATCAGAAAAATTCTTCTCCTTTGACTTGTAACTCGCAGCTTGTGACTCGTAACCTTCCAGCAATCCCGCGTCTTCGAGCGCCATGACGGCAGCTGCAATAGCATAGAGCGCAAACCGATCAAAACGGCGCATCTCTTTCGCCGAAAATCTTTTCGCTTCATCAAAGTCCTTTAACTGTCCTGCGACGCGGCACGGCAGACCGGAGGCCTCGGTCCCCGACATTTGGGAGATACCGGACCTGCCTGCCTTCATTGCAGACCATGCCCTATCGAAGGAATTCCCCAGGGGACTGACGGACCCTATGCCGGTCACTACTACTCTATTCATCAATCTTCTCATGACTTGCTAATAAGGATGCCTCTTCTTCCGGGATCCATTTTATGATACCACATGAACGGCCGAAAGCCGGGCCGTGGCAGTCTGTCTTTTGCCACTATTTTGTGCTATATTTTAATAGTGTCGAAGGGGCGGAATTGATTGGAGAGATTCTAAGAAAGCGGCGCGAAGAACTCGGTATTGACCTTAGAGAGGTGGCTAATACCCTAAGGATCCAGTACGAATATCTTAAGTCTCTCGAAAACAATGCGCTTGAAAAACTCCCCCCGCAGGTCTATACGAGAGGTTACATACGTGAATATGCGCGGTTTCTGAATGTCGATCCTGAGCCCCTCCTTAACGAATATGCCGAAGGCTGGGTGAAGACGGAGGAGGTTGAACCGGTCCCGCCCCAGCCCGCCAAGAGAAAGCCCGCCCTTCCTCGCTTCGCGGTTTTCGGTTTTGTAATCGTTGCTGCTATCTCGATCGCCGCCATTTCTCTTCTCAGGAATAGGGTCCCTCCCTCGGGACCTGCGCGCGAGTCCGGTCAAATTGCGCCCGCAGAGACGCCCCGTGTCCCCTTGGTTGCTGCCGAGAAAAGCAAAACACAGATCTCGCACCCTGATGCTTATTCGCGCTATGTCCTTAACGCGGTCTGTTCGGATGCGTCCTGGCTTCGCGTGCAGACAGGAGAAGGAAAGATTGAAGAAACCCTGATGAAACCGGGAGAGATGAGGAAGTGGACATCCCAAAAGGGCTTCGATATAAAGCTGGGGAATGCGGGCGGCGTGAAACTGGTCCTGAACGGCAGGGACCTGGGGACGCTTGGAGAAAAGGGCCGCGTCGTGAGATTAAGTCTGCCTCAGGAAGACCCGTTGAAAGCCTCTGTCGACACCGACAATAGATGACTTAAATATTCAGAGGCGGTTATAATAGACCATGAAATCTGCTTTGACTGTAGCGGGCTCTGACCCTACAGGCGGCGCAGGACTTCAAGCCGACCTCAAGGTCTTCGCTGCGCTGGGTGTCCACGGAATGTCCATACCCGCCGTCCTCACGGCTCAGAATACCTCTAAAGTGGGAAAGATCTCGCCTGTCGACAAGGATTTCTTCTTCGGCCAGATGGATCTCCTCTTGTCGGATATAAGGCCGGATGCCATGAAGACAGGGATGCTCTACAGCGGATGGACTGTCGAGGCATCCGCAGAGCTGATCGGGAACTATGCGCTCGGAAATCTTGTTGTTGACCCGGTGACGGTCTCTTCAACAGGGGCGAGTCTTGTCGAAAACGGGACCCTCGATAAGATCAAAGACAAGCTCTTCCCCCTGTCGAGCGTGATCACCCCTAATATTTATGAGGCCTCTGTCCTTACCGGCTCGAATGTAGAAAACGAGAAGGATATGCAGGAGGCTGCGCGGAAATTGAAGGACATGGGCCCCCGTGTAGTTGTAATTACCGGGGGCCATCTCGAAAAACTGACTCTCGATCTATATTACGACGGTAACGAGTTCCACCGGCTCGATGGGCCGAAGATCAAGGGCGAATACCATGGGACGGGCTGCGCTTTTTCCGCCGCCATTACGGCGTTTCTCGCCGACGGGCACGATGCCCTCGAATCCGTCAGAAGAGCCAAAGACTTCGTAACAGCGGCTATCAGAAAGTCGTATCACCTCGGGAAAGGGATGGGTCTGCTGAGAATATAAGAAGACCCGTTGCGTCTCTGCGCCGACCTGACGCCGGCCGTTACTTTTTTCGCGTTGAACTATGTCCAAGATAAAGACCTTCTATCAATGTCAGGCTTGCGGGTACAGCAGCCCTAAGTGGCTCGGCAGGTGTCCCGACTGCGGCGCGTGGAACACGATGGTCGAGGAGAAGACATCTCCGGGACGCAGCATGTCGGCCCACGCGGCCTTTGCCAGGTCGGGACCTCAGCCGCTAAGTTCCGTATCGGGCGGCAGGGAAAAGAGGATGTCAACGGGGATTGCCGAGCTTGACAGAGTACTGGGCGGCGGGGTTGTGGAAGGCTCTGTCATACTTGTGGGGGGGGACCCCGGCATAGGCAAATCGACCCTTCTCATTCAGGCCGGGGCAAGACTTTCCGAAGGTGCCGGCAAGGTGCTTTATGTATCCGGCGAGGAGTCCCCCGAGCAGATCAAGCTCAGGGCGGAGAGGCTTTCGATCAATTCGGACAATATAATCCTGCTCCCCGAGACAAACCTTGAGGCGATCATCGCCACCGCAGCTTCCCTTCTGCCAGGCGTCGTCGTCGTAGACTCGATTCAGACGATGTATGCCGAGGAGCTCGCCTCGGCGCCGGGTTCTGTGGGGCAGGTCAGGGAATGCGCTGCCAGGCTGATGTCCTTTGCGAAGAAGTCGGGCATGCCGCTTTTTATCATAGGTCACGTAACGAAGGAGGGCGCGATTGCGGGCCCGCGCGTCCTTGAGCATATCGTCGATACAGTCCTCTATTTCGAGGGGGACAGGGGACACTCATACCGCATGCTGCGCACTGTTAAGAACAGATTCGGTTCGACCAACGAGATTGGAGTTTTCGAGATGACTGACGCCGGGCTTCTTGCGATTGAGAACCCCTCCGAGCTCTTTCTCTCGGAGAGGCCGCAGAATGTCTCCGGCTCGACGGTCGTTGCGAGTATGGAGGGCACAAGACCGCTCCTGATAGAGCTTCAGGCCCTCGTGTCCCCTACCACCTTCGGAATGCCGAGGAGGACATCTATGGGAGTGGATTTCAACAGGGTAAACCTTCTTGTGGCAGTGCTTGAGAAGATAGCGGGTCTCCACCTCGGAGGGATGGACATCTTCATCAACGTGGTAGGAGGGATAAAGATCATTGAGCCCGCGGTCGACCTCGGAGTAGTCGCTGCCATAGCCTCGTCCCTCAGGGAAATCCCGATTCATCCGAAGACGGTGCTGTGCGGCGAGATGGGGCTGTCGGGAGAGGTGAGGGCGGTGGCCCAGGTGGAGGCGAGGATCAGGGAGGCCGCGAAGATCGGGTTCGAGCGGGCGATCCTTCCGAAAACTAATAAGGCCCGACTGAAGGAGACCTTCGGACTTGAAATAATAGAGGTGAATAATGTCGAGGACCTTCTCGAAGCCGCTGTCAGCTGAAGGCGGCAAAATGGAATCAAGGCGTAGGATTTCCGCTTTTCTCCTCTCTCCCCTGTTGCGGGAGAGGATCGCGTTACGGAGGACGGTTTCTCGTCTTCTGTCCGCTATCTGCTGTCTTCTTCTTGTATCATGCGCAACCAAGAGGATCGAGATCCCTGTTTATGAAGGGATTGACCCGGGGGAGGTCCTGGCAGAGAAGGAGAATATCAAATATCTTGAATCGACCTTCCGCTTGGAGTTTGAAAGGGATGGAAGCGTCATGAAGGGCGACGCCGTTCTCCGGCTGACGCCGGATTCTGTGGACCTTCAGGTCTACTCCCTCGGTTTCCTGGTGGGCGAGGTGACGTCGAACGGTACGGTGATGCGGAGCAATCCTCCGCTTGAGAGGAGCAAGCTCCTCATGCTTATTGACGGGATCAGGAACAGCTTCTTCTGGTGGTCTTTAAAGGACGCCGACATCAGGGAGGAACACGATTCCTACCGTGTGTCGAATTCGTGGAGGAGACTCTTCCTCAACAAGAAGACGATGATGCCGGAAAAGCAGATAGTCGACTTGGAAGGCGGGAAAGAGCTGGTCGTCGATTACGAGGAGCCAGACCTCATAGACGGGATATGGTTCCCTTCGAGGATGCGGATCAAACTCTCAGGTCAATCACTCGACCTGAAGATCAAAACTCTGTCATTCAACCCTCAGACGGACCCCTGAGGTCTACAGTTCCTGGGGCAGACTGTTGAGACCGAGGTCTATAGCAACAGCCTTGATGACCGACTCATCTATGGTCTTTGTCTTGAAAAGGTATCCCTCAAGAAGGGCGTTGTCGCATATGGTGTTAATGAGCCTCGGCACACCCGTTGAGTAACGGAGGACCTCTTTTATCGCCTCTGCCGTAAAGACTTCGGCGACGCACCCCGCAACTTTCAGGCGGTGCTTTATATACTCGCTGGTATCGTCTATGGAAAAGGGTTTCAAAGCGATCTTCATAGCCACCCTTTGTTTCAGGGGCTCGTCCAGCGACAGGACGTCCTCAAGGTCCGGGAGCCCGAAGAACAGGAGGTTGATCATCTTACCTCCGGGCATCTCCATATTCAGGAGGCCCCTGAACTCTTCCATGATCTCTTTGGACTTCAGCATCTGGACCTCGTCCATAAGGAGAACAGCTGTCTTACCGCTTTCGTTGATCTCGAGCAGCCTGCGATAGATCTGGCCCAGCATCTCCACCTTGCTGTGCTCCTTCGCATCCACTACCCCAAGCTGGATCGCAAATTTCTTCAGGAGCCATTCCGAGCTCACCGAAGAATGTATTATGACGAGCAGCGTGGCCTCATAGCGCTCTTCGTCAAGGTCCTCCAGGAGCCTTCTGGCAAGCGTGGTCTTTCCCGTGCCTATGTCTCCGATGACGACAGCAAGGCCCTTCTTTGTGTCGATTGCGTATCTGAGCTTCACCAGGGCGTCCCTGTACTGCGGGCTGCTGTAATAGAACCTGTTGTCTACGACGTTGGTGAATGGATGCTCCTTTAAGCCGTAGTACTCGAGATAGTCCATATTCTAAATGTAAGAGACCCTGTCCTTCCTTTTCACCACAGTCTCCTCCTTCGGCAATATCGCCCTCAGATTGTCCAGCTTTTCAGAGACCTGTCTGAATTTAGAGTCAATGCCGTATATCTCACTGAAAATCTCGAACGCCTCTTTGATGTCGCCGTTCTTCTCATAAGCGGTGGCAAGATCATATTCGGCGCCCCAGTAGGACTCGTCACGCGATGCAATGTTTTCGAGAGATTTTCTGAAGGCATCTATGGCAAGAGGGAAAAGGCCTTTTTCCATGTAGCATATTCCGAGCATCGTCATTGAGCGGGCTATGCATTTGGGATCGTGCCTTGAGGTCTGAAACTCCTTTATCGCGTCGTCTATGAGGCCCATCTCTTTGTAAGCTATGCCAAGGTTGTAATGCGTTTCGTAGTCTTCTTCTTCGAGCTCCTTTTCGAGGCCCTTTTTGAACTCCTCGAATATGTCGAGCACGTCAGTGTCGAGAGGCTGCGCTTCCGGGGAAGACATCTCGTGGGCCTCGACGATTTCTGTTTCCATGGCCGGGAATTTCTCCGCCTCCCCGAACCCTGCGAAGCCGCCTTCAATCGAAGAAATCTTTTCCCGGAGGTCCGCTTCCTCGGGGAAAAGATTTAAGAGCTTTTGATAGATCCTGAGGGCGTCATCTTTCAGGCCCTGCCTCAAATAGAACTCCGCTTCGGCCATTTCTTCCGCATAATCCTCGAGACGCTCCTGGGACCCCGTCCCGGCTGCGCCCTCTGCTTTTGCGGACATCCTCTCGAGGACCCTGGGGTCGTCGGGGCTTATACCGGCAGCCTCCTTCAGAGCCTCCTCCCTCATTTCGAGGTTGCCGCTCCTGCCGTAGAGTTCATAAAGGATGAGGCATTCCGTAACCGCCTGCTCCTTTTCGTTCTTTTCGATGTAGAGCGACTTCAGCTTTACATGCACGTCGGCGTTGGCCGGCTCTTTCAGCTTCAGCTCCTCAAGGATCGACATGGCCTCTTCGTGCAGGCCGTACTTAATGAATATCTCCGCATCTGTCAGCAGGTCCTCAGTCGATCTCTCACCTTCCGCCACCGAGGGTTCCATGCCTGAAACAGTTATCTCCTGTTCGGCGAGCAGCTTTTTGATCTGTACGTCATCCGGCCGGAGCTTCAGTGCTTCTTTATACAGGTCGACCGCTTCCTCCTGAAGGCCGCTGTCCATCAGCAGGTCGGCCACAAAGAGGGTCTCCTCAAAGACCGCATCTGCGTCGCCTTTTTGTTTATACAGGGATATCAGAAACTTTCCGATCTCTACGGGGTTTGTGTCCTTGAACTCCCGGGTAAGCTCCGCCGCATCTTCCAGGCGGTCTTCGGAGACCATGAAGTCCACCACGATCTTATATGCCTCCCATGCAGCCTCCCGGTTGCCTTTGAGAAGGTAAAGGTCCCCCATGAGCTTGTTGGCTTCAACGCCTGAAGGGTTTGTCTCAAGGACCTTTAATACATATTCCATCGCCTCGTCTGTCGCGCCCGCTTCCTTGAGAAGACCGGCGCATCGCAAGGCAAGGTCATGATCGCCTGGCTGCACCCCGGCCGCCTTCCTGGCATACTCGATGGCGCGCTGAAGGTCTCCCTTCCCGCCATATATGGTCATCATCCCGAATAACGCGTCTTTATTATCGGGTTGAATGTCGAGGACCTTCGCAAAGGCAGAACGCGCCTGCTCAAGATCCCCTTTTTCAGTCCAGTACTGCGCAATATGGACATATTCTCTTGCCGCGTTGAAGGACAGCCCTTCCTTGAGGAAGAGCCCCGCAACTTTCTCGCGCAGAGGGATATTTGAAGGCGCAAGGGCCAGTATTCTCTCGTACATGCCAAGAAACTTTTCCTTGTTTGCATCCCTCGATAGGATGTCCGCGGCGGTGAGATAATATTTTATCGCGTCGGTAGCCAGGCCCTTGTCTTCGCTCAATTCTCCCAGGGCAGTATAGGCGCCCGCATCTGAAGTATCGATGTTGATGATCTTCTTGTAGAGCGCGAGGGCCTTAAGGGAAAATCCGCCCTCTCTGAAAAAATCGGCCGACTTGTGGAAATATTCGGCCGCCGACCTCTTGTCGCCGCTCTTGAGGTAAAGGTCTCCGATGGTGTTATATATGTTGCCGTCCGGCGTCTCTCTGGCGAGCTTCTCCCACTCGACGATGGCCTTGTCGATCTGGCCCCGGGCAAGATACTTCTGGGCTTCTTTTAATATAACGTTCTTATCCATTATAGTTAATGCTTCAAACTATCACACATAGGCGAAGAGTGTCAACAGCAAACCCCGCTGCCCGAAGGGGTCTCAGGTCTGAAGACCTTGAAGCCTCATCTTGTTGAATTCCTTAAGCTGCTCAATAAGATCCCTCTCGTTTATCACGCCGGTCCGGACAAGGGCCTCTCCGAAAAAAACGTAGGCGTCCTCCTGTTCATTGAGGATCTCAGCTAGCTGGATTCTGGTGAGATATCTTTCCCTGACGGCGATCTCCCCGAATTTCTCGAGTGTCTCTTCCTGAATAACTAGTATCCTGTAAATATCGTCTGTCGTAAGCCAGCCTTTTGCACCGGCAAGCTCCCCGATCTTCAGATTACTTTTCTTTTGAATAAACCTTGCATTGAGAATATCTGTTTCAGAGATGAGACCCTTTTCCAGAAGGAACTGACCAAAATGAAGGTAGTCTTTTGCCACAAAAAATTATAATACACAGTTTCTGCAAATTTCACAATATCATTTATAGTGTATTGAGTCAGCAAGGCAACAGGTATTCCGGCCGAAAGATGGGATCTGCGCGGAAGAATTCAGTCGAATGCAAGAGGGTGGCCGGCCCGGCCAAATGATGTATAATAAGACCTGAAAAACAATGGAAATAAGGCTGACTTCAGGAAAGACGATTCCGGTGCTCGATGGTGAGACTATCTACCGCTCTCTGAAACGGCAGGGCGTCTATCTTGTCTCCTCCTGCGGGGGCAAGGGCACCTGCGGAAAATGCAAGGTGCGGATTGTCGAAGGGCAGGTTGAGACCCTTTCCTACGGAAAGCTCGGGCAGAAAGAAAGGGCTGCCGGTTTTGCAATTGCGTGTCAGGCGTTCCCGAAGGGAGATCTGCTCCTGGATATCCCGAGGGAGTCGCGACTTGCGGTCGGAGACAAGATTGCCGTTTCCAGGTCCAGAGACCTTTTCGAGCTTCTCGAGTCCTTTTCCACCGCGGTCTCGCCGGTAGTCAGGCGTCTCATCCTCGAAGTGCCGCCTCCTACCATACATGACAACATAAGCGACGTGGAGCGTCTTAAGAGGTCGCTGCAGGAAGCGGGGATAAGGGGAATGAGATTCTCACACGGCTTCGTAAAGTCCATGACCGAAGCGCTCAGGAACGCAGGGTGGAAGATTGTCCTCGGATATACCGAAGACTTCGAGGCTGTCTTCCTCGGCTCGGCGGACAAGTATAGAGACAGATACGGTCTTGCCGTGGACATAGGAACAACTACGGTCGTTGTCTATCTCGTGAATCTCGGGGACGGAAGGCTCATCGACGTGGGCTCGACCTATAATTCTCAAATAAGATACGGGGACGATGTGATCACGCGTATCGTTCACGCCACGGAGCACGGCGGGCTCCATGAATTGAGGGACGCGGTTGTGTCCGACATAAACGACCTTCTAGCGCCTCTTATAGAAAGGCATGGGGTAGACAGGGAAGACATAGAGTCGGTAGTGGTCGCAGGCAATACGACTATGTCCCATCTGTTTTGGGACCTTAACCCTGCCTCCATCAGAGAAGAGCCGTATATACCGACCGTGAATTTCTTCCCGCGGTGGAAGGCCGGCACTGCAAGGGTCCTCGTCAATTCCCAGGCCCCTGTCTGGACGTTCCCATGTGTGGCCAGTTACGTGGGCGGGGACATCGTCGCGGGAGTGCTTGCCTCGAAGATGCACAGGAACCCGGAGGTCGCCCTTTTCATGGACATAGGCACTAACGGTGAGATCGCCATAGGAAACAATGAGTGGCTTGTGACGGCAGCCTGTTCCGCTGGTCCGTGCTTTGAGGGAAGCGGAATAAAGCACGGGATGCGGGCGACGGAAGGCGCCATCGAATCCGTAAGAATAAACCCTGAGACCCTCGATCCGGAGCTTGGGATCATAGGAGATTCAAAGCCGACCGGGATATGCGGGTCCGGAATGATAGATGTCATATCAGAGATGTTTCTCTCGGGTATAGTTGACCTGAAGGGCAAACTCGTGAAGGACAGAGGCGGCAGGATCAGGGAAGGCGAGGACGGCGCGGAGTTTGTTCTATACGAAGACGCCGAGAGGAGCGTGGTACTCACCGATGTGGATATCGAAAACATCCTCCGGGCAAAGGCCGCAGTCTATGCCGGCGTCTCCCTCCTGCTGAAAGAGGTGGGATTCGGTCTCGAAGCGATAGAGAAGGTCTACATCGCCGGAGGGTTCGGCAATTATCTCAATGTCGATAAGGCGATCATCCTGGGCATGCTGCCGGACCTGCCGAGGGACAAGTTCTCATTCCTCGGTAATACCTCGGTCACTGGGGCATACCTCTGTCTGCTTTCGGAGGACCTGCGCAAAGAGGCCGAGGAAATAGCCTCGAAAATGACCTATATGGAGCTTTCCGTATCAAGGGGCTTCATGGACGAATACCTGTCAGCCCTCTTTCTACCGCATACGGAGCTGGGACTGTTCCCGACAGTTGCTTCTTTGATGAAGAAGTGAGGGGTCTCCGCTTCAGTGCACGGGACCGTCGGACACGAGCTTGTCCACTTCGTCCCTTATGACCGTTCTCGGAATGCCTCCGTGGATCTTGGGCACGCCGTTTATGAGTATCACGGGAGGATTGATTGCGCCCTGTCTGAGCAACTCTCTTATTTCGGGGAAGTCAAGCTCGTCACCCATGAAGAGGTCTATATATTCCACCGACACAACAGTGGGATAGTAATAATTCATCTCCTTTTTCAGTTCATCAGCAAGGAGTTTGTTCTTTATGGGCTCCTCGAACTCATTTGCGTCGAGGATGACCTCTTCTATCGGATTGTCAAGTATCTGTATGTGCACGCGCTGTAACATGTCTAAATTTTTTCCTCCAAGACCCTTAGGGGCTTCCTACGTTGACGACGGAACCGATACTAGCAAATTGTCAATCAGCCTTGTGGCGCCTATCGTGAGGGCTATGGCGAGCAATGCCTCGCCTTTTATCTGTTCCAGCTCCTCCAGTCTCTCGGGATCGTATGCCGAGCAATAATCCACTTTCGAGACCAGGGGTTCTGTCATGAGCTTTTCGCGCATAACTTTCTTCAACGTATCCACTTGTATTATACCAGATTTTACTGCCCCGGCTGCCTCGCTGAGACATCTGTAAATAATGGTCGCAGCAGCCCTCTCTTCTTCGGAGAGATAGCGGTTTCTGGAGCTCATCGCAAGACCATCAGGCTCCCGGATAGTGGGACAGACCGCCACATCTATCCCCATATCGAGGTCTTTAACTATTCTCTTGATAATAACTGCCTGCTGGAAATCCTTCTGCCCGAAATATGCTCTCAACGGGGAGACTATATTGAAGAGCTTTGTGACCACTGTAGCGACACCGCTGAAATGGCGCGGCCTGAAGGCGCCGCAGAGCCTGTCAGAAAGAGCTTCGACTTCCACGCGCGTACTGAAACCTGCCGGGTACATGAGGGAATCATCGGGCAAAAAGACTATGTTGATATCTTCTTTTTCGAGCTTTGCTAAGTCTGCTTCAAGGTCCCTTGGATATTTTGAGAGATCTTCGGACGGCCCGAACTGCTTTGGATTAACATAAATGCTCGCCACTGTGATATCGTTTTCTCTCCTGGCCATTCTCACAAGGCTCATATGGCCTTCATGGAGAGCGCCCATCGTGGGGACGAGGCCCACTGACTTGCCCTGCCTCCTGTGCGTCCTTGCGGCATCCTGCAATACTCTCGGTATTCTGATGGTCTCCATAATTCGATATAAGCTATCCAAAGACCGGTGCTTTTGTCAAACTGATGACGGATTCTATACACACATGCGTTTTCATCATCTTGAGATTTCTGTCGGCCCTGATACAATCTTATTACCGGACATTGAAAGGGAGGTTGGGATATGGCCGAAATTGCAAAAAACCTGATAAACGGCGCATGGGAAGAGGCGTCGGGGGGCAAGACCTTCGAAAACAGAAACCCCGCCGATATCTCCGAAATGGTAGGAGTTGTGACCAAGTCCGACAAGACCGACGTGGATAAAGCAGTGAAAGCGGCGCGCGGGGCGTTCAATGAATGGAGGCTGTCCCCTGCCCCTAAGAGAGCGGAGATACTTTTTAAGGCGGGAGAGCTGCTGACAAAGAGGAAACAGGAGCTCGGCGAACTCGAAACGCGCGAGATGGGCAAGATCCTTCCCGAAGGTCTCGGAGATGTTCAGGAAGCAATTGATATGTTGTATTACATGGCAGGGGAAGGAAGGAGACTTTCGGGAGAGACGATCCCCTCCGAGCTGCCGAACAAAGACTGCAAGTCCGTCAGGGTGCCCGTCGGCGTCTGCGCGCTCATTACTCCATGGAATTTCCCCATCGCCATCCCCGCCTGGAAGATAATGCCGGCCCTTGTTTGTGGTAATACGGTAGTTTTCAAGCCGAGCAATTATACGTCCCTGTCTGCGGCAAGGCTTGTGGAGATCCTTCATGAGGCGGGGCTCCCCAGGGGGGTACTGAACCTTGTCCACGGCAGGGGTGAGGAGATAGGCGAGCACCTGGCCCTCCATCCGGACATAGACTGCGTTTCTTTCACGGGCTCTACAGCTGTGGGACAGAAACTCGCGGCAGCCTGTACAGAAAAAGGGAAGAAGGTCTCCTGCGAGATGGGGGGCAAGAACGCCATAATCGTGATGGACGATGCAAACCTGGAGCTTGCGGTTGAAGGCGCTGTATGGGGAGGCTTCGGAACCTCGGGCCAGAGATGCACGGCGGCAAGCCGGATAGTCGTTCATTCGGACGTTCATGACAAGTTTCTCGATATGTTTGCCGGGGCCGCGTCGCGGCTCAAGATCGGGAACGGCCTTCTCAAGAATACGGATATCGGTCCTGTGATAAGCAGCGTCCAGATGGAGAAGGTCCTCAATTACATCGACATAGGGAAAAAGGAGGGGGCCAGGCTTGTTGCGGGCGGCAAGGCATATAAGGAAGGCAACTGCGCAAGAGGCTACTTTATAGAACCTGCGATTTTTTCGGAGGTGACACCGGCCATGCGGATCGCTCAGGAGGAGATATTCGGTCCTTTCGTCTCTGTGATGAAGGCAAAAGACCTTGAAGAGGCGATCGGGATCGTAAACGGCACGAAGTACGGTCTGGTGGCGTCTATCTATACACAGGACGTGAACAAATCAGCCATTGCCGAAAGAGATCTCGACACGGGACTTGTCTATGTAAACGCCTCGACTATCGGCTCGGAAGTCCAGTTGCCCTTCGGGGGAACAAAGAGGAGTGGTTTTGGACATAAAGAGGCGGGAGGAAGAGGCGGGGCCATAGATATGTTCACAAGATGGAAGGTCATCTACAGGGACTACAGCGGCCGGCTCCAGAAGGCGCAGATTGACAGATAGAGGACAGCACTTAACGCATCTTGGGATGAAGGGCGGCGAAAGCCGGTATCCAGTGGCTTTGCCTTCGCTTCTTTGAATCTACCCTACTACGAAAGAGTCGCTGGATTCCGGGTCAAGCCCGGAATGACACCTAAAGGAAGGACGAAATAAAGCGATGAAATCTGACGTGATCCGGAGAGCAAAAGCAGTATTAACGCCAGCGCTGAGAATCCATACGGACATAGTGGTGCGAAAGGCGCGCGGGATTTATGTCGAGGATGTCAGAGGAAAGGTGTTCATGGACTTTTCCTCGGGGCTTGCCACCACAAATATAGGTCACAATCATCCGAGGGTCCTTCAAGCGATAAGGGAACAAATCGATTCCCTTGTCCATTCCGGCTGCATCTTTTATTATGAGTCTCTGGTCAAACTGCCGGAGATGCTTGCAAAGGTTACGCCAAAGGGGCTCGACATGTTCTTCTTCAGCAATTCCGGCGCCGAGGCGGTCGAGGGTGCGCTGAAACTTGCCCGCTTCTACACGGGAAGACAGGGTATAGTGGCCTTCACAGGTTGCTTTCACGGAAGGACCTTCGGCGCGATGAGCCTCACCACCTCAAGTATACGCTACCGGAGGAACTATCAGCCTTTCGTGCCTTCCGTTTACCACTCTCCCTATCCGTATTGCTACCGCTGCTTTTTCGGCCAGAGGGCAGACACCTGCAAAATGGACTGCTATGAGCATCTCGAAAGATTGTTCAAACACCTTATTCATCCCGAGGAGATAGCCTGCATCATCATCGAGCCTGTACTTGGAGAAGGGGGATACGTAGTCCCTCCAGCCGCCTTTCTCAAAAGGCTCAGGACGCTATGCGACAAGTGGGGCATCTTGCTTATTTTTGACGAGGTCCAGGCGGGAATGGGGAGGACGGGGCAATGGTTCGCGTCCCAGAATTTCGGAGTTGTGCCCGACGTCATGACAATTGCAAAGGGTATTGCGTCGGGAATGCCTCTGAGCGCAGTCGTTTCAAATAGACGGATAATGTCCCGATGGCCTTCAGGGGCTCACGGTACTACTTTTGGAGGGAATCCGGTCTCCTGCGCTGCGGCCATAGCGACAGTCGAGGTCATCCAACAGGAAAAGCTTCTCGATAACGCAAGGAAAGTGGGCAAAGTCGCGCTGCAGCGTCTCAGGTCAATGAAGGAGAGATATCAGGTCATTGGCGATGTGAGGGGTATCGGCCTTATGATAGGCATAGAGTTTGTAAAGGGAGGACGGCCTTTTACTCAGGGTCTGAAGAAGATAATGGATTACTGTCTTCGCAAGGGATTGGTACTTATCGAATGCGGCGTGGACAAGAATGTTATAAGGCTTGCCCCGCCGCTGGTTATAAAGCAGGCAGAAATGGACAAGGGGTTGGATATACTGGAAGAGGCGATCAGGAAGACGGAAAATTGAAAAAGGAAAAAGTCATTATAATGGGGGCGGGCGGAAGAGACTTCCACAACTTCAACATGGTCTACAGGAGCGACCCGCTTTCCGAAGTGGTCGCCTTTACCGCAGCCCAGATACCCTTTATAGAAAGACGGACCTATCCTCCCGGGCTTGCGGGACCGAACTATCCGTCGGGGATACCGATATATCCGGAGAACGAACTTGCGTCTCTGATCGCGTCTCACGGAGCGAACCGTGTTGTGTTTGCTTACAGTGACGTGTCTCATGAAAACCTCATGCACAGCGCTTCGCTTTGTCTTTCACTCGAAGCCGATTTCATGCTCCTCGGACCGGAAAGGACTATGCTTGAGTCCAAGGTGCCTGTGATATCGGTATGCGCTGTAAGGACAGGTTGCGGCAAATCGATAATCACGAAGAAGCTTGCGCATACTTTCAAGGAAAGAGGAATAAGAGTTTCCGTGATAAGGCATCCCATGGCATATTGTGATTTTGCTCCTGTGAAGAAGTTCTCTTCCATTGAGGACATAGACAAAGGGGCCTGCACGATAGAAGAGAGGGAGGAATTCGAACCCCTCGTGGAGAAAGGCGTTACCGTGTATGCCGGTGTGGATTATGAGAAAGTGCTTGAGCAGGCAGAAGAGGTCTCGCAAGTCATTATATGGGACGGGGGAAATAATGATTTCCCGTTTGTGCGTTCTGATTTTGAGGTCGTTCTTCTTGATGCCATGAGACCTGGCCATGAGAGGCTGTTCTATCCCGGAGAGGTGAATCTGAGGCGGGGGGACCTCTTGATAATAACGAAGATAAACGAGGCAAAAGAGGACGCTCTCGAACTCGTCAGAAACGATATCAGGAGAGACAATCCTGATGCCGGCGTGCTTGAGACTCGCTCAATTTTTGCAATAAGCGATTATGATGCCGTCTCAGGCAGGAAGGCGCTTGTTATCGAGGACGGTCCGACTATCACCCACGGGGGCATGCCTTACGGCGCAGGGGTTTCTTCGTCTATTGGAATCGTATCGGAATTTGTGGACCCCAGACCTTATGCAAGAGGGTCGCTAAGAGACATCTATGCAAAGTTCCCTCATATCGGCTCCGTTCTTCCGGCAATGGGCTACTCAGAAAACCAAATGAGAGAGTTCGAGAAGACCATTTCGGCCGTCCCCTGCGAGGTCGTGATAGTTGCGACACCGGTTGACTTGAGGAGAATCATTGATATACAAAAACCGACGGTAAGGGTCTCATACGATTTTGATGTAGATTTGACGGAATTGGTGGAGACGTTCCTGAAAGAGCATGTCCTGCGACAGTAAACATGTTGCTAGGATGCAGGACAGATGCGCTCCAAAGTCTTTACAAACGATGAGTCATCTGAAGTGGGGGAAAGGCGGTTTAACGATCAATGAGGCGCGGCAGCGAGCGTGTTCCGTGCTTCCGATACTTCAAGGTATCGTTGGTGAATACTTTTCCGCACGTCGGCCCTGTATAGTCTTTGTGAACTATGCAACGAAAGGTAGACTTTGATATTCTTGTTTGAAAGGAGAAAGATATGCCAAAAAAGGCTATAGGGAAATTGGAGCGAAAAGAGGGCGATCGGGCCTTTTCCTTCATTCCATTGAACAGCCGTGAATCAAAACCCCGGAAGATCGGAGTGACCGAGATGCGCGGGCCCTATTATGCACCCATGGGGAAGCGCTACCTGGAAGATATCCTCGAGACTATGGGCGAATACGTCGATATCTTGAAGTTCGCAGGTGGCTCGTTCAGCCTTATGCCCCGCAAGGCAGTGAAGGGTCTTATAGACCTCTGCCACAGCTATAACGTGAAGGTGGATACAGGGGGATTCATAGAGCACGTCTTGACGCAGGGACCGGAAGCGGTCGGCCGGTATATCGAGGAGTGCAAGAGGCTGGAGTTCGATATAGTGGAGATATCGAGCGGTTTCATCAGCGTTCCGGCGGATAATCTTGTGAGGCTGACCGAAAAGGTGCAAAAGGCCGGTCTGAAGGTGAAGGCAGAGGTCGGAGTCCAGTTCGGCGCCGGGGGCGCCAGCAAAGTGGAGGAGCTCGAAGCCGAAGGGATAAGCGATCCGGATTGGGCGATACAGCGGGCCAAGAGGCATCTCGACGCAGGCGCGTACATGATCATGATCGAGTCCGAGGGCATAACAGAAAGCGTCCGGACGTGGAGGACAGACGTTATTAGTAAGATGATCCGTGAACTCGGTCTCGAAAAGACGATGTTCGAAGCGGCGGAGCCTGATGTCTTCAGCTGGTATATCAAGAACTACGGCCCCGAGGTGAACCTCTTTGTGGACCACAGCCAGATCGTGCAGCTCGAATGTCTGCGCTCAGGCATATGGGGGACCAAGGATGTGTGGGGAAGGGTGTTGACGTACAAGGACAGTTCAAGAAAATGAAACTTCACCCCACAAATGCATAAAACGGAAGAGCGGACACGCCTCAAAACTCTTATAATGCGATTCGACTTTGAAAATGGTTGTAATAGGAGTCCGGTTAAGTGAAGTTTGACGGGATATTGCTTCTCGGTTCTTTGATATTCAAAGGTATCGCTATAAAAGGTTCTTTGGCATATCGGCTCTTCCGTGCAACGGGGTCTATGCAACATCAGAATCTATTGAAGGAGGCAAGGTGGAAAAGAAGCGCACTCCCGGCGGACTATTGAGGGCCGCTTTAGCGGAAGAAAAGCCGCTCCAGATGGTTGGTGCGATAAACGCCTACGCGGCGATCATGGCCGAACGGGTAAGCTTCCGCGCGCTTTATCTTTCCGGTGCCGGAGTGGCAAACGCTTCGCACGGTCTCCCGGATCTCGGTATTACGGGTCTGAACGATGTTAGCGAAGAGGTCAGGCGTATTACAAGCGTGGTCAGTATCCCTCTCCTTGTCGATATCGATACCGGCTGGGGGCATGCGTTTGTGATCGGCAGGACCGTCAGGGAAATAATCGCCGCAGGGGCCGGAGGCGTCCACATAGAAGACCAGGTCGCGGCTAAGCGTTGCGGTCAGCGCCCTGGCAAGGCGGTGGTGAGCCCGGAGGAAATGGCAGACCGCATCAAGGCCGCGGTGGATGCGAGGTCAGAGCCTGACTTTGTCATCATGGCCCGCACCGATTCTATCGCAGTGGAGGGACTTGACGCGGCAATCGACAGGGCCTGTCGGTATAAAGAAGCCGGGGCGGACATGATCTTTCCCGAGGCAGTGAAGGAATTGGAGCATTACCGGAAATTCGCTGAGGCGACAGGACTTCCGGTCCTGGCGAATATGACCGAGTTCGGTGTGAATACTCTCTACAACGTAAATGAACTCGGGGGGGCCGGAGTGAGCATAGTCCTCTATCCGCTCTCTGCATTCAGGGCTATGAGTTCGGCTGCCCTCAAGGTCTATCAGACGATCCGCAAGGAGGGGACTCAGAAGAACGTTCTTGACCTCATGCAGGGCCGGGAGGAGCTTTACGAGTTTCTTGACTACTACGAGTATGAAAAGAAGCTGGATGAGCTGTTTTCAAAAGGAAAGAAGGATTGATTTCATGATTGCATGAAAACGGAAGACGGAAACGCCTCAAAACTCTTATAATGCGATTGGATATTGGAAATGGATGTGTAAGGGTAGTTTGATTAAGTGAAGTCTCACATGATATCGTTTCGCAGTTCTTCGAGGTCTGAAGGTATCGCTATAAGAGTTTTTCGCCGTATCCGTCTTCCTGGCCCCGTGCTGCTTGAACGATGACGTTAATAAGGATAAAGTGAGGACTTTACATGTCACTGCAAACATCTGATCTAAATATCCGTCCTTCCCCGGACAGGGAGATGGCCGATATCGCGGAATATGTCCTGAGCTACGCAATTACGAGTGACGAGGCATTTGAAACCGCCCGCTATGTTCTCATGGACAGTTTGGGGTGTGCGCTGCTATCTCTTCGCTACCCGGCGTGCACAAGGCTTCTCGGTCCCATAATACCCGGAACAAAAGTCCCTCTCGGCGTACGCGTTCCAGGGACCAGGATTGTTCTTGATCCCGTAAAGGCCGCCTTTGACATTGGCATAATGATCCGCTGGCTCGATTACAATGACGCGTGGCTTGCCGCAGAATGGGGACATCCCTCGGATAATCTCGGCGGCATCCTCTCTGTTGCGGATTATATAAGCCGTAAGGTCTCGGCAGAGAGCAGGCCGGCACTGACGGTACGGGATGTCCTCGCGGCCATGATCAAGGCCCACGAAATTCAGGGGGTGATCGCCCTTGAAAACAGTTTCAACAGGCTGGGCTTCGACCATGTAATCCTCGTGAGACTCGCCACTGCCGCAACGGCGGTGCATCTCCTCGGGGGCGGGCGGGACGACATAGTCAATGCGATTTCACAGGTATGGATCGACGGCGCCACCCTGCGTACTTACCGTCATGCCCCGAACACCGGCTCACGCAAGTCCTGGGCCGCGGGGGATGCCACGAGCAGGGGAGTGCGTATCGCGCTTATGACCCTGCAGGGTGAAATGGGATATCCGAGCGCCTTGACCGCAAAGAAATGGGGATTTTACGACTCTGTCTTCAAAGGTGAGCGGTTCCGTTTCCAGCGCTCTTACGGTTCATATGTAATGGAGAATATTCTCTTTAAGGTCTCGTTCCCTGCCGAGTTCCATGCACAGACCGCAGTTGAATGCGCTTTGAAACTGCATGGGCGCGTGAAAGACAGAATTAACGACATCGAAAGAATCGTAATCACAACCCAGGCGTCTGCCATACGCATCATCAGCAAAACCGGCCCCCTCTATAATGCCGCGGACAGAGACCACTGCATTCAATATATGGTTGCCATAGGGTTGATCTTCGGCAAACTCACGGCAGACCACTACGAAGACAGCTTCGCATCAGACCCGCGCATCGACAGGCTCAGAGAAAAGATGGAGGTTGAGGAGGACAAACGGTACAGCAGGGATTACCTAGATCCGGACAAGCGCTCCATAGCTAATGCAGTTCAGGTCTTCTTTAAAGACGGAAGCTCTACAGAGAAGGCCGAGGTGGAATATCCCATCGGCCATAGAAGAAGGAGAAAGGAAGGGATCCCTCTTCTGATAGAAAAATTCAGGGAGAATGCAGCGTCAAGGCTGCCGGAGAAGAAGGTCGAAGAGATCCTGAGCCTTTTACTCGACCGCCCACGTCTGGAGAAAACGCGTGTAAACGACTTCATGGATATGTTTGTCGTCAGGAAATGAGTCGGCTTTAGTCTAAAAAGGGTCAGATGAAGGATTTCTTTAGAGGTGTGCAGGAGGTCCGGGGCATCACTTTCCTATTTCATCGAGAAGGGCGTCGAAGAGGTCTTTTTCTTTTACTGTCTTAATTACTTTCCCTTTCTTGAAGAGAATGCCGATGCCCTTTCCCCCGGCGATCCCCACGTCCGCCTCCCTGGCCTCCCCGGGGCCGTTCACAACACAACCCATGACAGCGACCGTGACCGGCCTGTCGATATCCTTGAGGGTCCGCTCGACCTTCGATGCGAGTCCCCTGATGTCGATCTCGCACCTGCCGCACGTGGGGCATGAAATGATGTTAGCCCCTTTCGCCCTGACCCCCAGGGCTTTGAGGATCTCATAGGCGACCCGCACCTCTTCGACAGGATTTGCTGACAAAGATACCCTTATCGTGTCCCCGATCCCTTCTGAAAGCAGGATGCCCAGACCGACAGAGCTCTTGATCATTCCGGTAAAAGAAGGTCCGGCCTCGGATATGCCGATGTGCAGCGGGTAAGAAAATCTTTTCGAAAAGAGCCGGTATGCGTCTACAGTCGTAGGGACGTTCGACGCCTTAAGGGAAACTTTTATCGAGTTGAAATTAAGGCGCTCCAGGATATCGATATGCTCGGCCGCGCTTGCCACGAGTGCTTCCGGGGTCGGGTGACCGTATTTTTCGAGGAGCTTCTTCGAGAGTGAGCCCGCATTGACCCCTATCCTTATGGGGACGCCGTGGTCCGCCGATGCGGAAACAACTTCGGCAACCTTCCATTTTGCGCCGATGTTCCCCGGATTGATCCTGAGCCCATCAACTCCCTGCCTTATCGCCTCGAGGGCGAGTCTCCAGTCGAAGTGGATATCGGCGATGACCGGAATAGCCGCCGCTTTTCTGATCCCGCCGAGCGCTTTTGCCGCCTGCATATCGGGCACGGCTATCCTTATGATTTCGCAGCCCGCTTTTTCAAGTGTCCTGATCTGATTTGCAGTCGCCCTTACATTTCTTGTGTCGGTCTTCGTCATGGATTGGACAACGACCGGGTTCTTGCCGCCGATGGGTACTCTGCCGACATATATGATCCTAGTCTTCCTTCTTCGTATCATCTTCAGTCCCGACCCCTTATGATTCGCCCTTCAAAGCCGCCAGCTTTTTCTTATTCCTGTAAGCTCTAACGGCCGCCAGATGGCGGCTGAGTGTGACGGAGAAAGTATGGGTGCCGTCGTTATTCGAGACGAAGTACAGGTAAGGGACGTTGGCAGGATTAACGGCCGCCTTTATGGATTCGAGACCCGGCGAGGCTATAGGTCCCGGAGGCAGGCCTTTAATGACATAGGTGTTGTATGGTGTCTTCTTGGACAAGTCGTTTATCAATATCTTTTCCTTGGAACTCTTCACGCCGTATATGGCGGTAGGGTCGGCCTGCAACTGCATGTGTTTCTTAAGCCTATTGTAATATACCGCTGCAATGACAGGGCGTTCGCTCGGTGTGATGGCCTCCTTTTCGACTATCGAGGCCATGGTCAGGACCTCTCTTTCCGAGAGTCCCATTTCGAGCATCCTGAGCATGATGTCGCCATCGAACTTCTCCCTCATCCTCCCCACCATCCTGGCCACTACCTCCCTGATTTCGAGTCCTTTCGGAAACTTGTAGGTATCGGGGAAGATGTAGCCTTCCAGCGAAGGTGCGTCGATATCGAGGTCGTCCAGGAATTTCCTGTCAGTCGTCAGTTTCTGAAATTCCTCGCCGTACGCGGTGTTCAGGGCTGAAAACTTGTCTTCGATCTCAAAGATGGAATCACCCGGCACTACAGTGATTTCGTATTCAATGATCTTTCCGGACCGGATGGCATTGAATACCTGCAAGGGGCTCATGCCTCCCCAAAGCGGATAATACCCCGCCTTGATCTTGCGGTCCGCTCCGGTCACCCTTCCGAGAAAGAGAAAGACCCACTTGTCCCTGACCATGCCTTTCCCGGCAAGGGAATCGACAGCCTGCCTGAAGGTCGTTCCCCGCTTGATCTCGAACTCTATCGGCTTGTCGCCAAAAGGCAAAGGGATTAGCAACTGGACCGCCGAGTAGACGACGAAGGTGAAAAGAAGGGACAAAACTATTATCATGACATTTTTTCTCATTATGTTTTAGGATGCCAGAAAAAGACAGGATATGTAAAGGCAAAGTCCCGAAAAGTCGCAGGCCGTAACGATTGTCGCTCTCCTTCAGATAGCTTGCTATTTGTCAAAGTATTGGTATTATTTGAAAAGGTAAGTGAGTGTGAGATCAGGACCATTTCTATTATTCAGGAATTCCGCCTCGATGCTTTCCCTTTTACTTGTGCTCATCTTCGGCGGATGCGCAAGTCTGCCCCGGGTCTCCGAAACGATCCATGATATCTTGAGCACCCATGAACAGCCCCGGATCTTCTCGGCCAACGGTCCCTTGTCGCCGGAAAAAACAAAGGTCCTTCTTGAGCGCCTGAACAGTTCGGTAGCCCCGACGGACTTTCTGGAGCGCCACATCGCAATAATGGAATTTCTCAGCGGGAACCCTCTTATCAAAGGCAACAGGGTCAAGCTTCTGGTGGACGGACCCGCTACATACGCCGCCATGTTCAGAGCGGTGCGAAGAGCCAGAAACCACATCAACCTCGAAACCTATATCTTCGAAGACGATAAGGCGGACCGGAAACTGGCTGATCTTCTTCTGAGAAAACGGGCGCGGGGGGTTCAAGTGAATATCATATATGACAGTTACGGCTCTTCCGGCACCCCGGAGTCATTCTTCCAGCGTCTGCGCGACGGAGGGATAAATGTAGTTGCGTTCAACCCTATAAATCCGTTAAAGATCGTCGGGAAACGGCGGATCACTTACAGGGACCATCGTAAGATCCTGGTCGTGGACGGCAAGCTTGCCATAACCGGCGGAGTCAACCTGAGTCAGGTGTATTCGAGCAGACCCTTCGGCGAAGAACGGGAAGAAAAGAGACCATTGCCCTGGCGGGACACGGACGTTCAAATAGAGGGACCTGCTGTTGCCGAGTTCCAGAAACTTTTTCTCGGCACCTGGCGGAGGCAGAACGGCCCCGCTCTCGGTAAACGGAACTTCTTCCCACACCTGAAGGAGAAGGGGAATGCCCTTGTAGAGGTGATCGGCAGTGTGTCCGGCGAGGAGAACAGGACCACATTCGTAATGTACGTTTCCGCCATAACCTTTGCTGAAAGGTCGATCCACCTGACAAGCGCTTATTTCGATCCTGACGACCAGACCGTGAAGGCCCTTATTGATGCTGCCCGCCGCGGCGTTGACGTAAAGATTGTCGTGCCCGGTATAAGCGACCTGCCGCTCGCCCTTTATGCCGGCCAATATTACTATTCAGATCTCCTGAAGGCAGGGGTAAAATTATATCAGCGGCGTTATGCGATGCTGCACGCAAAGACTGCGGTGATCGACGACGTCTGGTCCACAATCGGTTCCACCAATATGGACTTCTGGAGTTTTGCGAGAAACGATGAGGTGAACGCGATTATCCTGTGCAGAAGCTTTGCCGCCCAAATGGAGAACTTGTTTGCGAGGGATATTGCCGATTCCGACCAGATCCATAAGAAACAGTGGGAGACGAGGCCGCTGTTTCCGAGGGTCAGGGAGTTCGTTGCCCACCTGCTCCGGGGCCTGCTGTAGACCGTCCGCAACGAGACGGTATCAGAGAAGCCCTGTTCTCCTGTATTCTTCGATATACCGCTTAAAGGCCCTCAAGGCCAGCCAGTCGAAGGTGACGTCGTTTTCCGAGGCTATGCGGACTATCTGTTCAATCGTTTCTCTTTGCGCCTGCGTAAGATCCGGGAGACCGGCCTCCTCCTTCTGTTCTTCAACGTCTTCCGGGGACGAAGCCCTTTTCGCTTGCTCTCTCTTGAGGAGCTCCATGAGCGCCTTGACATCTCCGGCGCCGGCCGCTCTCACTATTTCTTCCGGTGGTGGGGAAGGAGAGGGCGAGGGAGCGGATAGACCTTCGGGCGGCAGCATCCCGCTCATGCCGAGCATCATTCTCGCAAGGGTCTTTGCGTGCTCATTGTCCGGCAATTCCTTCTGCAGGAATTCTTCAAGTTTGCCCTCTGCGACTGCCGAGGCCATCCGGTCGGCCATCAGGTTTACATCTTCCTCTCTTTCTTCAAAGCGCCGCTTGCCGCCAAACGGCGAAACAGGAGGACGTGGTAAAGGTCTTTCTTCCTTAGACATGATATAACTCCTTACTATGTTAATTGTTTGCGCGCTCCAAACTTCACTTAATCAGAGAGGCGATCAGCTCCATAATATCCGTAATCACGATTTGTCTCTCATAGCCCTGCATCGCTTCGTTTACCTTTGAATAGCAGGCCGGACAGCTCAGGATCAGCCTATCTGCCTTCTTGTCGGTCGCCTCCTTTATAGTCAGCCTTCCCATGGCAACGGCGTTGTCATGAAAGACCTTCCTCGCGGCGCCGCCCGCTCCGCAGCAACGCGTATCAAGGCCGTGCCTTTCAAACTCCAGAAGCTCCACCGAAGGTATGCTTCTCAGAATGGTTCTCGGCTCTTCTATCACCTTCACTCCACGCGCCAGATAGCATGGGTCATGATAGATGATCCTCTCCTTAAGTCCTTTCCGTATACGAAGCTTTCCGCCCTTCACGGCATCCGCAACGAACTGAGTGATGTGGCGGACCTTGAAGGGAAGCTCCTCTCCGTAAAACAGCGGCCAATCCCGCGTCATCATGTTTACACAGCAGGGGCATGAACATAATAATATATTTACCCCCCGGGCCTTATACGCATTCACGAGCCTCTTAATCAGGTCCTCGAGGATATCGTGCTGCCCGGTGATGAAGAGCGGGAAACCGCAGCACACCTCCTCCTCCGGCGGAAGCATCGTAAAGGCCTCGCCGATCCTTGCCAGCACAAGCACATCGCCCCTTACCATCGGCTGAGCCTCGTATGCGCCTGTGCATCCTGCATAATAGGCGATATCAGCCCTGTCGGAGATCCTGACCTCCTCTGGAAACCAGGGCGAGTACCTTTGCCCTGCCGGTCTGTCATAAGGGTTCCCTGTCCGGCTGACAGCGTTCGGAAGCTCCCTCTGTACGCCGATCGGCCCGAGGCCTCTTCTCACCATCTCTTTCCTCAGGGCCGGCCAGAGCCTCTGGGTAAAGATCCCGACCGGGCAGACCTGGCTGCAGGACCCGCAGGTCGTACACTCAAAGACGGCCTTGGCAAAATCCTCAAGGAGTCTCTTGTCCACATCCTTTGGCCCGAAGAGCTGCGCGCGAAGACCGTTTGTGCTCTTTATGAACTCCTTGAACATGCGGATCTTTTCAGGAGGCGACACGGCAGGGTTGCCGGTGACGTCCTGAACAGGGCACCGTGCAAGGCACTCCCCGCATTGCGTGCATGCATCCAGTTCGAGAAGCTGCTGCACCGATAACCCTTCGGCAAAGGATCTTCTATCTTTTTTCATGCACCACCGCTTCGAGTCCTTCGTCGCGTATCCTGGCCTCCATGATCACAAAGGGCGCTGTAAATATATGGGAGGGAAGAGAGGCAAACAGCACGAGGACAAGGAGATAGTGAACGGCAAACAGGAGGCTTAGCTGCTGATCCCGCGGGCTGAAGGTAAAAATCCCCAGCATGAAATTCTTGACCGCCACAACATCCGAGTGGAAAACCGTCTTCAAGAGGAGACCGGATATGCCGATCAGAAATAAGAGGACGAGAAGGAAAAGATTATAAGACGGCAAATATTCTTTGCCCCGCAACTTTATGGCAAGAATGCACAGGAGGGAAACGGGCAGGATATAACCCGCAATAAGTCCAGGGGTCTGAAAATACCACACCCAGTCGGGCACCGGGTTAAGAATGTATCTGAGATGTCTGATGACGACGACGACAAAAGAGAAGTGAAACGTCCATTCCGCCAGCCAGAGGAGATCGTTCGCCTCCATCAGGCGGGTCAGAAGAATGATGTCCCCGATGCCTTTCAAAACAACAAGCGGGTCGGGCGGCTTTTTCGGCATTGCGGTCCTCATTGCTATGGAGGCCTTCCACAATGTCAGGAACCGGGAGCCTGATACGCCCAGGAAGACCAGCATGATCAGATAAGTGCATAGAGTCAGCGCAATACCCATGTCTCACTTTTCGCTGTTCCTGCTCAGGAAAATTATACTCACCTCTTTAGGGACGGCAAGGCCTGCTTCGGCCTCCACGGCCTTCAGTATCCCGCTCGGCACCGGACAGGATACATGCTTTAGTTGCCTGGATGCTGACTTGTAGACCGGATTGTTCAGCCACCCGGAAAAGAGAGTCATCATATCGACTGCGGAGATGTCGGGGAGCATCTGTTTTACCATTTCGCATTCGGTCTCGATCGAGATATGGATCTTTTTGTCTCTGCCCTTCTCGGCGGTTATCATAACGCTGAACCCGCACGCCCCTGATCTGACTTCAACCTTTGTCATTCAAATCCCTTAATCAATTCTAACACGCTATCCTTTTATCTCGACCTTGCTTCCCGATTTTTCGAGGAACGCCTTGAGGTTCGGAAACTTGTCCTTCATGTGAGGGATATGCATGGCCTGCATGAATTCTTTCTCGAACGTCGGATCGGTCGCGATCTCGACAAATTCCACCCATCTCGCCCTTTCGTTCGCCTCACTCCTCTTCCCTTTATTGAGAAGGGCCATTCTAGCTCCGTCCCCGGCCGCGTTTCCGACCGCATAAACCTTGTCCATGGGACAGTCAGGGAACATGCCCAGGGTGAGAGAGGCCTCCCTGTCTATGTGGCTGCCGAAGGCCCCGGCAAGGACAACGCGGTCGAGCTTCGCGACATCCAGTCTCTTCATGAGAAGCTTTGCTCCGGTATAAAGCGCGCCCTTCGCGAGCTGAAGCGCCCTGACATCCCCCTGGGTGATTGTGATGTCCGTTCCGATAGAGGTCTCTTCCGCCCAGGCCAGGACATACTCCGGCTTTCCCTCAGAATCTCTTCTCACTCTCGGTGTGTCGAGGTCCACAACGAACCTTCCCGTCTTGTCTATTATCCCGGCCTTGAACATCTCCGCGACAATCTCGATGATGCCTGAGCCGCAGATCCCTTTGGCATTCACTTTCTCCAGGTGCGTATGCCAGTCTGCCTTTCCGATGACTTTGTACAAAGGCTCTTTCGTTAGCGGATCAATCTGCACCTTCTCTATCGCCCCGGGCGCGGCCCTCATTCCGAACTTGATCTGCGCCCCTTCGAAGGCAGGGCCGGTGGCGCAGGAGGTCGAGCAAACCTTGTTGCGATTGCCGAGAAGCAGTTCGCCGTTAGTGCCTATATCAATTATCAACACCATCTCGTCCTGGTTGTATGGCTCTTCGGCTATAAGGACCCCGACGTTGTCTGCACCCACAAAACCGGCCTCGATTGGCAGCACATGGATGTAAGAGGAAGGGTTGATTTTTATACCGAGGTCCCGGGCCTTTATATTCATGGAATTCTGCACGGCCGGTATAAAAGGAGAACGCCCTATATAAACGGGGTTGAGACCGAGGAATATGTGGTGCATCGCAGTATTGAAGACGATCGTCATGTCGTCCACCGCGTGACCGGGGTTCGGCCCGTCCTTTTTTATCTCCGAAACCACCCTCTCAATGATCTCGTTGAGTCCCTCGATAATGGCCTTCTGCATGGTTTCGAGTCCCGCAGGGTTCGACATCGCATAGGTTATGCGGGACATAACATCCTCCCCGTAAGGCACCTGGGGGTTCATCATAGATTCGGTGTTGACCACCTTCCCGGTATTCAGATCAGTGAGATATCCCACGCACGTTGTAGTCCCGATGTCTACAGCAAGACCGTAACAGGTCTCCACAAAACCTGGCTCGACCTTTATTATCTCCCTGTCCATCCAGACCGTAACGGTCGCCTTCCAATCTCCCTGCCTCAAGGCGTCCTGAAGCCCTTTCAGTGCCGCATAGTCGAAGGTGAGGCCTTTGATTCCGTAGTCCTCCTCCAGGAATCTCAGAACACGCTCGTAATCGCCGGTGGCCATGTCGTGAAGGGTCGGTGGGACGAGATCGATGTTGTATTTCTTCACCGCGGGATCGATGGCTATGGAAAGCTCCTTCGCCGCCTTGCGGATCACCTGTTTCCCGGCCCGCGAACGCTCCGGCACAAAGACCTTGAGGTCCCCGTAAATCTCCGCAGTGCAGGCGAGACGCATTCCCGGACCGTCTTCGGGTTTTATATGTTTTTTTTCTGCCTCCGTGATAGGGGAAAGATGGGACATCCCGGATTCGATATTGTCCTTTTCAAAATATCCCTCCTCGATCCTTACCTTGCACTTGCCGCAGACCTTTTTGCTGCCGCAGAGGCCCTCTATATCAACCCCGAGGGACTGGGCCGCCTCCAGCAGTGTCTTGCCTTCCTCAACCTCTCCGCGCCTGCCTGAGGGCTGGAAAATCACTCTGTGCTTCGTCATCAAAAAGCCTCCTATTAATGCAACGCTTCAAATTCAATTTCGCCGGAAAGGCGGATGCGCCGAAAAGACTTTTATAGCGATACCTTTTAATTGCGATACCACGCGAGAAGATAATCTCAAAGTTCAATATGTATGAATGCCTCTGCACATCCTGTTCTAATATCAAATCGCGTTATAAAAGGTCTTGAGGCGTATCTGCCTTCCTCAATGCGACTAAACGGCCTGACCAATCTTTGAGACCTTGTTATCTCTCCCGTAAGGGCAAATGCTTCTGCACAAACCGCAATTCGGCTTGCCTGTGAGCGCCCTCATCTTTCTTTTGTGAGAGTCGCACTTTTTCCGGCTGATAAGGGCGACGTACGGATCGTGCCTCGACCACTGCCTGCCTGTTATGGCCCTGGAAGGGCAAAAATCCATGCACAAGCTGCATTCTCCGCATCCGCTGGATTCTACAGGACTGCCGATTTTCAGAGGGGCATCGGTCAGTACTGTGGCGAGCGTCAGCCTCGGACCGAAAACGGGGCTTATGAGGAGACCGTTTCTGCCTATCCATCCTAGACCGGCCGAGGTGGCGGCCATCTTGTGCGTAACAAGGGGATAGAGTCTCGACACAAAGGTGTTCCTGATCCTGTCGGAATCGGGCGGTATGCAGAGATAGCGGTGCCCTTCGGCCTTCAATATCTTTGCTGCTCTCTCTTGCAGCGTGCCAAGCAGACGCAGGGTGCTTTCATTAAGGTTCCTGTCAACTCCGATGGAGACCGCCCGTTCAAGGTGCGCTATCTCGCTGTTCAGAACTCCCCTGAGACCAGCGAAGCCGACAACAGAGGCCCCGGAGCCGAGAAGCTCTTTCCTGAGGATATCGTTCACCGGGACTTCCTGGCCTCCGCCTCTTCCTTGAGTTTCTTGAGAGAGCTGATCATGTTGATCGCGTCTTTAAGCGCGTTATTTGCGTCCTTTGCGTATCCGTCCGCTCCCCATTTCTCCGCGATGTCCTGGGAGACAGGGGCCCCTCCGATCATTATCTTCACGTTAGGGTTCTTGGCCCTGAGGTCGTCGATGACCTTCTTCATGCCGACCATCGTAGTAGTCATCATTGCGGAGAGGCACACAAGGTCCGAGTCAGTCTTCAGCTGCTCTTCGACGAATTTATCGAGCGGGACGTCCCTGCCGAGGTCATACACCGTAAAGCCAGCCACATCAAACATCATCTTCACGATGTTCTTGCCTATGTCATGGACATCGCCCTCGACCGTTCCGATGACGACCGAACCCTTGACCCCGAGGTCGAGCTGCTGCACGTGAGGTTTCAATATGTCCAGCCCGGCATAAAGGGCGTCGGCGCACATCAAAAGCTCGGGCACGAAATATTCCTGGGCCTCAAACAGCCTACCGACCTCTTCCATGCCGCTCACAAGGCCGTTGAATATCGCGTCGTTGGCGTTCATGCCGACATCGAGGACCTCTTTGGCCGCTTCCTTTGCGGTGTCTTCGTCGTACTGTATTACAGCGTTCTTGAGTCTTTCCAGGAGCTCCTTCTTCTTATCCTCGGTCACCATAACTCACCTCCCGTCCTTTCTGATTTCTTCCATCATGGCCTTGAAATTTTCAGGGGGGACAGTGGGCCAGATGTCGCAGCCCGGCCATACCGCGCTCACCCCGTCATTGACACATTTTCTGACAGTCTCCCGCACGAGCTCGGGCCTGCCCGCGACCAGTACGTTATAGGGATCGTAATTGCCGAAGATCCGCGCCTCTTTCCCGAGTTTCTTGCGCGACTCGGCGACGTCGTTCTTCTGGTCTACGCTTATCGCCCGCGCCCCGCTCTCCGCCATGAAAGGAACGATATCATTAGTCTTGCCGCAGATATGAAGCACGCTCGGAACGCTGATCTTCTCAAAGATCTTCTTAAGGTATGGCAGTATCAGGCCCTTGAAGACCCTCGGACTGAGAACGTCCGAGGTAGCGCCCATTTCTCTCACCGTTATATAATCCACACCTGCCTTCTCATATTCCCCGGCAACCAGAATAACGGCGTCTGCAAGCGCATCGAGCAGCCTGCCTACCTTGTCGGGTTTCTTGAACGAGAGCTTCAAAAGGTCGTTGAGCTCCATGATCTGCCCCGCGAGGGTAAAGGGCCCGAGCACATATGTGCCTACCGGGACCTCGCCCCCTATATCTTTCTTCAGGAGCCTGATGGCCTCGCAAACCAGGGGTATCCTTCCCCTGTGCTGAAGACCGGAAGGTATGGCGATATCCATCTCGTCCTCGGTGTGAATGATCTTCTTTTTTATGGTGGGGTAGAGGATGTCTTCCAGGTGGGCATATACATTTATCTCGCACCCGAGGGCCTCCGCCTCGACGCAGAGATCAAAGGGCACCACCCCGCACTCGAAGCCGAAGAGTTTGTAAGTAGTTGCCGAGGAGTCGGCCATCTTCCTGGCGTCGAGATGGATCGAGGCGAACTTGTAGCCCAGCTCCTTTAGTCCCTCCGCAGTCACGTTTCCCATTCCGCTGAAGCACGGCGGCCTGTCGATTTCCTCGCCCCCGAAGAGCTTCATCACCCGATCTCTCGCAGAAATTATTTTGATCATCCATCCTCCTTATTCTTCATTCTTCACCTTGCAGGGCATGAATTCATTTCCATATGCTGAACATGCGCTCAGCATGTTATGCAATGGAAAGTTCATCTTCGCGCTCCTCCCGTCACGACCTTCTCTATGAAATCCGCAAAATGTTTCCTTATGGGAACATCTTTGTTTTCGGTGATCCTTCCCGTTTCGTCGTAAACGAGCGTCGATAATAATATGTGGGCAGTAGCCACGGCCGGGAAGATCCTGGGCGCCGTCACGATCGGTCCATAAAAATTAAAATCGCTCCATAACGCGGAAGACATCCCCTGGGCCACGGCGTCCATCGCCTTGAAGCCGTCAAGTCCCCACGAGTCTTTAGCGTCTTTCCACATATGCGTCCCGTTTGAATACGCCCCGCCGCACGGCAGCCCCCATTTCTCTTTAATCAATCTATTGGCGGCAAGGGAAAAAGAGGTGGCAGGCAGATTCATAACAGAAGTGTCCACAATAACCGTTTCAAAGCTGCCCGCACCTTGCTCAAGGAGATTCTCGAGGGACTTGAGCCTTCCAGCTGGGGACTGGTCCGCGTCATCGAAGGCCTGGACCACCACATGCTTTATACCGAGGTCCTTGAGCTTGCCCACCTGGGCCTTTATGTCCCTGTCCCATGGAGTGATGCTGTTATAAAGAAATTTGTCCTGGACGCCCAGCCTCGCCACATACTCTGTTGCCTTCGCCCTCTTTTCCGCTATCCACATATCTATCCCGAAGGGCATAGAAGTTGTTTCGAGAAAGAAGTCTATGTAAATCTGGGCCTCCTCCGGTGTGTTTGCGACCATGGCAACCATCCCCGGGATGCCCGTCGAAGCCGACAACTCTTCCTGCTTCCTTATCAGCGCCGCTGCCTTTTTGCGGTCGAAGTTCCCCTTCCTGTCTTCGAGTATCCTGTCCTTGTTGTGAAACATCGAAGCGATAAGAAGAGGCGGATTTTCTCCGGGTTGACCGCCTATCTTAATTCCGTTAATACTGAAAGTCTTCTGTCTTGTCGAAAAGCTGAACATTGGACCTCTCTCTTACCGCCGAGACACTGAGTCACAGAGAAGAAAGAAGCCGTGGATTCCTCTGTGTCTCCGTGCCTCTGTGGTTCTTTCATGCGTCTGTAGTTGACCTTCCTCTTAATACACGCCGTGGTCGAACTTCGGCTGCGGAAGGTATTCCCAGCTCTCGCCCTTCCTGTACTTCGCCTCGATGTCCAGGCATTTGAGGGCATACTCAAAGGCATAGGGTATTCCGGGCCCTCCAGGCACAAAGCCGGCCAATATCATGCCGACGGCGGCTGCCTCGAATATCTCTCCCGTGGTTGCGCCGGCATTGATCGCCGGAACGACATGGATGATGCACCTCGGAGAGCAATAGGAGACACCGCCCGACATGAACATCAGTTCCTTCACCTTTTTTGAAAGCGCGCCGTCCCCGAAAATCGTGGCGTAAAAGTCGGCAAAGGTCTTGCCGGGGTCCGGGGTCACCGTGTTTATGATCTTGAACATTCTGGGGACAAACCCCATTGTCTGCTCCATGTATTTGTTGACTTCCTCTGGTGTCATTTTCGCCATTTCTCTTACCTCCTCTTTGCGCTCGGGCGCCTCGCCCCGAGCGACAGTTTCTTGTTCTTCTCAAAGACCTTCTTCCCTGATGACCGGAACTCTCCTGCATCACCTCCCTTTCTAAAGCCTCCACTCAAAAGCCACATCGTGGAATCTCTTGAGGTTTTCATACGGGATGGTCGGCGGTATGTCGCAGCCCGGCACAAGCACAAAGCCTCCATCCTTGCCTGCTATCTCGATGACCTCTATGCAGGCCTGCTCGACCTCGTCGGCCGTTTTATTGAGCAGGACATGGACCGGCGCGATGTTCCCTCCGAAACACATCCTGCCGGACAAGACCTCCTTAGCCTTCTTTATGTCCACTTTTTGATCGAAGAATATGGTGCTCGCGCCCGTCATGGGAAACAGTTCGAGGCGGTCGCTCGTATCTCCGCATATGTGCAGGATAGTATGCGCGTCCTTCGACCTCGCCCAGTCCGTCACCTTCTTTAAAGGCGGAACGGCAAAACGCTCCATCTGCTTCTTGTTTATCAGGTCCCCCGATGCCGTCGGGTCCGCGATGCTCAGACAGTCAAGCGTTCCCTCCGAGACAAGCGGATCATAGAGACGGATCAGGAGGTCCGCGCAAAAATCGGCCATCTTCTCCACAAAGGACGGCTTTTTGAAGATCGCCTTCATAAACGTCTCTTCGCCGACCATCCTCGCAGCAAGTGTGAAAGGTCCCCAGCACGTCATCGTGATCAGGAATTCCTTTCCTATCTTCTCATTCACCTTCCGCGTAGCATCCATCACGGTCTTCACCACCGGGTCTTTGTGAATGTCGGATGTATCGAGTTTTGCGATGTCGTCTTCCGAGTTGATAAAATGGCCCGTAAGATCCGGCGCGCCTATCTCCCTGAACTTGATCCCGGCGCCGAGGGCCCTGCCGACGGCCACGGCGTGGAAGTTGTTGTAGCCCGAGCCGACATACACGACGTCGCTCCTTATCCTACCTGACTCGGTCACGCACATGTCGGCCATCTTATCGGAGTTGAGAGAAAGCTCTTCGAAGCTTGTCCCGTAATCCTTGATGGACCACATCCCCCCGCCGAAAACAGTCACCGGGACCCTTTCCGGCCTGCCCATTTCAAATGCCTTCAGAATTATCTCTCTTGGCGTCATCGAGACCTCCTCTTTTTCCTTCATGCCGTACGGTATAAAGCTCCAACCCTGCGGACATCTAAGATCGTTTGTTTGAATTCTTCAAGGTCGATCGGCATCCTGACGTTCAGGACGTCCGGAATATGCTGTTTAAGCCCCACGACTACTATAGGGATGCCGGGCAATGTGCTCCTTATGATCTGGACCGCTTCCTCCGCCGAAAGCCCGAAGGACTCGGAGTCGATAATGACCGAGGCGTACTCCTTCTCCAGTACCATCTGGACCGCGCGGGCCGGGTGGTCCGCAATCGCCACGTTGAATCCTTCATCCCTCAGGATCCCGTAGAAGTCCTTTATCAGAAGGGGATTGTGCGTGCACAGGAGCATTTCATTCACGACTCACTAAAGAGCAATTTCAGTGCCACGGAAAGAATGATGAATTATCGCGATGATTGCGCCTCAGGAGGGAAATCGACGCCGCGCGGCTGTTGAAAATTACCTCAGTAAAGTGGGGAATTATTACCCATGTTGTCCCGTATCGGACCCTGTAGCGTTTTTATCACACGGCGAGGTTTCTCTTGGCAATAAACGCCGGCATGTGTCAAGCACGATGCGCGCACTCCACTTGGGCAAGGGTTTCCTTTACATCCGATAAGGTTTGGTATATATTTATACGTTAGTATGGCAGTAGTAGTGGGTATTTGGCCTGCGCTGCCGGTGTGCGTCAAGATC
>JAJYIF010000041.1 GCA_021790195.1 Nitrospirota bacterium | reverse complement strand
CTTCTATCTGCTGAACTGCCCTTATCCGAAGTGCTTCCAAAACATCATGCTTGAGCTTTCTTCCGTCTGTTTCTCTCATGCCTCATAGTATACCATAATGAGGCCTTACTTATGAACTGATTAGTATGACAGGTTCCCCCTGCTCCTCGATCATCTCGAAAAGGAGGGACTCACGCCGGACAAGATATATGAAGTGAGGTTCGGGCCTGTGTCGAAGCGCCCTGATGAAGATACGGCGCCGGCCGACTACACCGATTGGTGCCTGTCGGTAAATGAGCCGTGGGTGCTGAAGGCCGGCGAAATGCTGAGAGAAGAGATACTGAGAAGGGGCTATAAGACGGCAAAGATAAGGCCGATGCCCTGCCAGGTGGAATTCAACGATTCCTATGTTGTGAATTATGACGGCGGCATTTATAAATGTCCTGCGCTCGTCGGAAGAAAAGGATTCGAGATAGGCAATCTCAGGGACGGCGTCAATGATCGCAGAGACGCTTACAGGGTCGGGCTCTGGAAGAACGACGAATGCCTGGATTGCGCATACCTGCCGCTCTGCTTCGGGGGCTGCAGGTATATGGCCTTCGTGAGAGATGGAAGAGTTGACAAAGCGGACTGCAAGAGGCCGCACTTTGACGCAACGCTTGAGACCTTTATAAGACAAGACATAAAATACAGGAAAACTGAAGCCCGATAAAGGCACGCAGGTAGTGACTCTTCAGGGTTCAGTCTGGTCGCCGTCATTCCGGCGAAAGCCGGAACCCAGTGACGTTTTCTTTCCGCCTCGAGCGAATCAGCCGGCGCGGAAAAGTCGCTGGATGCCGGATCAAGTCCGGCACGACAAGAGAATCAACATCAATGCTGTTCTTCACAACTTTGCGCGAGAATATTTGATATTGAGGTGTATTTGGACCATGCACACGACCAATCCTAAAAGCCTCAGGATGTTTACCCTCACAAGCTCTGTCTGGGGGGTCGTATACGGCCTGATAGGCCCTTTCTACGCCGTCTATGTCGCCAACCTGAGCGGCGGGATGGACAAGCTCGGTTTTGCCTTCAGCATAATGATCCTCGTGCAGGCCGCCACTTCTTATGTCGTCGGACATTATTCCGACAGACTCGGAAGAAAGCCTTTTCTGTTTCTGACCGCGTACATGGACGCGGCGATACTCTTTGCTTATACCGTCATCGATAAAACGTACCAGATATATATCCTGCAGGCGCTCCTCGGCGTGACAAACGCAGTCAGCATGACGATAAAGGAGTCCCTCCTTGGAGACCTTACAAAAAGAGAGAAAAGAGGAGTGGAGATCGGCAAGTTCAATGCGCTCGTGAGTGTTTTTTCCGCGGCCGGCCTTGCCCTCGGCGGATATATGACGAAATTCTATGGATTGAAATCCATCTTTTATCTCAGCGCGATCATGATAGTTTGTTCGACCGCGCTGCTTTTCTTTATACACGAGCCGGCAAAAGAGTGAGACTTTTCCCCGGGATTTCGTGTAGAATAATGCGACTTTGCGAATGTGTGATGCGCGGGGAGGGACGGCGTTAATGACAACTTCAAGGAAATATCTCATCCTGATATCTTCCTTTGTTTTCCTTAATTTTGCTCTGCCCGCATATGCGTCAGAGATAATAGTTATAGGCGATACCCAGCTCAAGCCCGTCACTGAAATAATCTCCGGCATCAGAGAGACCCTCAATTTACCGGTAAAGGTGTTTCAGCCCGCAAGCGTGAAGGGCAAACTGAAGGATATCGCTGCAAGAGAAGATGCAAGGGTCGTCGTAGCCCTCGGCAAAGAGGCCCTGGATGAAGCGCTTCAACTGCCTTCGACAGTTGCTGTCATTTACGACCTTGTTATCACTCCTCCGGTAATCAGAAGGCCCAACACGACGGGCTTTTATATGGCGACTCCCGTCAAGGAGTACATCGATCTCATGAAGACCTACCTCCACTCCATCAAAAGGATTGCGGTTGTCGGCAGTCGCAGCATGATAAACATACTGGAAGGCCCCGACCATTCACAGGTCTCCTCGTATTCTGTGAGAAGTCCATTTGACTTCGTGAGCGCGGTCAAACAGATCGATTCCGCCGACGCAATATTGCTCCTCCCGGACGTCTCGATGCTGACCGTGTCCGCCGTAGAAGAGGCATATCTCCTGTCGTTTAAGAAAGGCATCCCGCTGCTCGGCATCTCTGAAAAGAACGTAAAACAGGGGGCGCTTCTTGCCCTCGTGTTCGACCCTGTCAACGTAGGGAGACGGATCGGAGAGAACGCCTCGATCGCAATAAAAGGCATGGACATGGGGCGCATTCCTGCTTCTCCCCCCCATAAATTCGAACTTTATATAAACACCGAAACAGCGAGCAAGATGGGCATTCAGATCTCTCCCGAGCTCGTCAGAAAGGCAAAGAAGGTATATCCGTGACGGGGCCGGCCCAATGAAACTGACCTTCAGGAAAAAGGCCCTCCTCTTCATACTGCCTATTCTCGCTGCAGTGTCCGCAGTCTATACGTACGAAGCTATAAGGACGGAAAAGGAGATAGTAAGGACCGAGATCATCAAGCGGGCCGAGGCCATAACGGCCCTCGCGACAAGAACAGGCGAACTGCCTATCCTTTCGGGCAATCCAGAGCTTCTGAAGGGGGCGGTGTCCACGCTGAGAGAGAACTCCGAAGTGTCTTCGGTTGCGTTCTACGACGATAAGATGCACATGCTGGGCAGAGACGACTCAGCGATCTCGGACCGCGTTCCGATTCTTTCAGCCGATTCTCCCATATCCATGTTCGAGGAAGGGAACATGTTCGTTTTCTATGCTCCCATTTTTACCGTTAGGGAAAGCGAAGTGGACATATTTCATGAAGGCCAACAGTCCGGAAAGATCAGGGAGAACATAGGATGGGTGAGGCTCGGTTTCTCCAAAGACCCCATGAACGCGTCCCTGAGAAAAGTGGTCCTGAGAGGCTTCACGGTTGCCGTTGTATTCACCATCTGCAGCAGCATCATTCTCTATTTTCTTATCACCTTCGCGACCAGGCCCCTTATGGCGCTCTTCGCCGCTGTGAAGAAACTCGAAAAAGGCGAGTACGCGGAAATAACGGAGGTGTCATCGAGCGACGAGATCGGAGAGCTCGCGGTCGCCTTCAACAGCATGAGCGCAGCCATAAAGGACAGGGAGTCTAGACTTATGGAATCGGAAAAGAGGATCAGAGAGCTCTTCGACAGGGTTGAGCATGCGATCTTCAAGCTCAACAGGGACGGTGTCATTATCGAGGCCAACTCCAAGTTCCGCGAACTGTTCGGGAAGGTGGAGGTGCTTTGCGAAATCCTGGCGAGTGAAGACCACGCCGGCAACTGTTTCAAGAACGCCTCTTCCGCAGGCGCTGCGCATATTGAGGAGAAGGCCCGCGCCAGGGACGGAAACGAGCTCACCGTGTTGCTATCTTTATACGCGGAGAAAGACGAAAAAGGCGAGGTAGAAGGATTTGACGGCTATATTATAGACATAACCGAAAAGAAGAGGCTCGAAGAGAGGCTGCTGAGATCGCAGAAGCTCGAGGCAGTGGGCACGCTCGCGGGGGGCATAGCGCACGACTTCAACAATCTTCTACAGGCGATACTCGGCTATTCGGAGATGATGATCGAAATGACAAGGGAAGGAGACCCCTTCCACAAACCCGCACACATAATACACAATGCCGCGGGGAGAGGCGCCGAGCTGACAAAGACGATATTGTCGGTGACCCGGAAAGAGAAGATGCAGGTAAGACCTGCCGACATTAATGAAATCGTAAGAAGCTCCCTGGAATTGCTCAGGAGAAGCATTCCGAAGGATATAGAGATAATTGTGGATCTCGGAGATGATGTGCCAAAGAGCATGGCCGACCCTACTCAGATTCAACAGGTGATCCTGAACCTGGCCGTGAATGCCAGGGATGCAATGCCCGGCGGAGGGAGACTTGCCATCGAGACCGCAGCGGTCGACGCAGGGGACGCCCCTGCCGGCAAAACGGCGGCGGAAACCAAAAGGTTCATAAAGCTGTCCGTGTCGGACACGGGAAGCGGCATGGACAAGGCGACAAAAGACAGGATATTCGACCCGTTCTTTACGACGAAAGACGCCGGAAAGGGCACCGGCCTCGGCCTCTACATTGTGCATTCCATAGTCACAAACCACGGAGGACATATCAACCTCTACAGCGAGGAGGGAAAAGGGACGAGGTTCAATGTTTACCTCCCGATTGAAAAAAGCGCGGGGCTCGAAGAATCGCCGGAAGGTCGCGACCTCAGTGGGACCGAGACGGTTCTCATAATAGACGACGAAGAGTCTGTGAGACAGACTTGTGTAGACATGCTCGCCCCTCTCGGGTATCAGATACTGCTTGCCGAGGGAGGACATGAAGGAATAGAGCTGTTCAAACAGATCAAAGACAAGGTGTCCGTGGTGCTCCTGGACATGATAATGCCGAAGACGAGCGGGAATGAAGTGTTTCAGACCCTGAAGACCATCAGACCCGATGTCAGGGTGCTGCTTTGCTCAGGATACAGTCAGAACGGCTACCAGGGCATCGAAAAACTACTAAAGACCGGAGCAAGCGGGTTTATTCAAAAACCCTTTACGCGCCAATATATTGCCGCCGCTCTCAGAAACGCGCTTTCCGGATAGGAAGAGGATTTCAGAATACAGGAGTCAGAATCCGGAATGACTTTCATGTTGTTATGCCGATTCCTGACTTCTGACTTCTTGACCCGCCATGTTACAATTGAGACGTGAAGATCGTCTGTCAGAACAGAAAGGCATTCCATGACTACAGTATCGAGGAGACGCTCGAGGCCGGCATCCAGCTTCTTGGGACGGAGGTGAAGTCTCTGCGCGAGGGCAAGGCAAACCTCAAAGACAGCTATGTACTGATAAAGAACTCCGAGGTCTTTCTTTTCAACTGCCATATCAGCCCGTACTCCCACGGAAATATAATGAACCACGACCCGTTAAGGACCAGAAAACTCCTCCTTCACAGAAAAGAAATAGAGCGCATGCGCGGCAAAGCCCAGCAGAAAGGATATGCCGTGCTGCCTCTAAAGCTATATTTCAACAACTCACATGTGAAGGTGGAGATAGGCCTGGCCAGAGGGAAGAAGCTTTATGAAAAAAGGGAGACGATAAAGGAGCGCGAGGCGAAACGAACGATAGAGAGGGCGATGAAGAGCCGGAGCTGAGAAATAAGGTCAAGGTTAAGATTGAGATCAGGCAGGAGGCCTTAGCCGCAACGCAGTAATATGTTATACTAAGAGTGAGGTTCAGAAAGGATATTGTTTCCTGTCTTAACCTCAGCCTTAACCTTATTCCAGTCGGGGGCGAAAGGGCTCGACGGGGGTTACGAGGCTCAGGTGGCGTGTCGTGGCTCCATCACCACGTAAATAAGGTGGAAAAATCACAAACGCCAATAACGAACTGGCACTCGCTGCTTAATTAAGCGGCACGCTCCTTCGGGGTCGCCTGTGTCCTGAAGAAAGCGTCGGAATGCAGGCTGGTTTCCGATTGCTCCCTCGGACCGGAGACGAGATAAAGAGGGATGGGAAGATGAAAAGCCTGTCTGGCGGCGTTTTATCCTCCGAGACTCAAAAGACAGAATACACATGTAGAAGCCTGAGAGTAGTGCTTTCGGACGCGGGTTCAATTCCCGCCGCCTCCACCATGATTACCCTCATTTATCAATGAGGAAGACTGCATTTATCTCTATCCGGTTTCTATCCTGACGACTCTATGATGCTCTTAGCGCAACGAAGAGCTGACTTCCAGGCCGCTCTTTTGCCTTTTTCAAACGAACACCCGATTTTATTCCTGCACGCCTTCAGGTCACAAGGTCAAATAGTTCGAGCAGGTCAATACCAACTCAGATGACCATACAAGCCGGCCTGTTTGACGTTCTTCCCCTGTTTGACCTGTCTGAACCCAGCTATCTTGGATGCTGCGTATTGCAAAACTTCCTTTGGTTATGAGAAATTATATGTTGTGACAACGAAAGCGGGTTTCATACTTCTAGGACTATTGCTTCTTGCGACTTCTGCATGGCCCGGCACAGTCCCCTCGGCGGAGGCCAATAAAGAAATCATCGTAAGGGCGAGCAAACATGAGGGGTTCAATCGCGTGGTCTTCGAAGCCACGGACGATGCCTTCATAAAAGCCACGGTCGTGACGACCCTCCAAAATCAGATTATAATACGGTTCCCCTCGAACGTCGAACTGAAGGCCCAGACCAGGATCGAGATGGCGACATCTCTTAAGAACAATACCTATACGATAAACGTGAACCCTCCCTTCAAGGTCAAGGTGTCGCAATTGTCCACTCCTCCCCGGCTCTCTGTCGACATCATACCGCCCGCCAAGACCGAGACCGTCAAGACGCCTGTCCCGGAAGGCGCCATGACGCTCCCGAACCTCAGGATAGTCCTCGACCCCGGGCACGGCGGCTATGACCTTGGGATCGTTGCAGGCGATCTCAGGGAGAAAGACGCGACCCTTTCCGTAGCGCGCGCCCTGGAAACAGCACTCATAAAGAAGGGCCGATCGGTGTATCTCACGAGGAAGGCCGACCAATATCTGTCCCTTACCGACCGGGCGCTTTTTGCGAACCAGAAAGCCGCGGAGTTGTTTATCAGCATTCATGTCACCAACTCGGGCAATTTCATAATCTATACGTTCCCGGGTGAAGCTCCGTCGCCCGACTCGGTGGATGAAACCTACGGGATGATGACGCGCCAGAGGGCTTATGTCGAAAAGAGCAAGGCGCTGGCAGAGAGTTTCGGCAAGGCGCTCACTGACGAATTCAAGAAAGATGTCGAACTGAGAAAAATGGAGCTCCCTGTGCTCGGTTCGGTAGGGGCCCCCGCTATAATGGTCGAGGTCCCTGTCGCGGTCATGAGCGACTCCGTCACAAAGGCAAAACTCTCCGAGACATTTCTGAAAGGGATAGCGGCTTATGGCGGCCAATAAGAAAAAATTCATATGGATATCTGTCTTAGTAATCCTGTTCGCAGGCGGAATAGCAGGCGGTTATTTCTACTTCTCCAAAGGGTCCGTGCTTCGGCAGATTGTGCAGACCCCTCAGCAGCCGGATTCGCAAGACCAGGACCTGACCTCGGTCAGAATGTATTATCCGTCGGAGGGTCGCCTCGTCATGGAGGAGCGGAGAGTGAAGAAACAGGCGTCCGTTGTGGCGTCCGCGGAAGAGATTGCCGGGGCATACCTTAACGGTCCCTCAAGGGGAAGCTCGGACGTGCCGCAGGGGGCCAGGGTCCTCGGCGTCTATTCAGGGAATGACGGGGTCCTCTACATAGACATCTCGGATGAATTCAGGAAGAACTTTCAGGGAGATGCGATGGCAGAGTACCTCTTACTGAAAGGGCTTTACGAGAGCATCATATCGAACGTCTCGGGCATTGACGACGTGAAGCTCCTCATAGAGGGGAAGGAGATCGAGAGCATCGGCGGCCACCTCTTTGCTATGTACCCATTGAAGAATATGCTTACAGAGGTCAAGTAGTTTGTCATGAGATATATACCACAGAGGCACGGAGGCACGAAGAAAGACAAAAAATTTTCCTGGCTATTACTCCTAACCTCTGTGTCTCTGTGTCTCTGTGTCTCTGTGGTTATACTTGTCTGAAGACTGCGCGGAGCAGACTATGAATAACAAACCAATCGGCGTATTTGATTCCGGCATAGGCGGGCTGACCGTGCTCAAAGAGATCTTCAATGAGTTGCCGGCGGAGTCGACCATATACCTGGGCGACACGGCCCGCGTTCCCTATGGGATCAGGTCCGGCGAAACCGTCGTCAGGTATTCCCTCGAGATGGCTGATTTCCTCGTCGGAAAGGGCATAAAGCTTCTCGTCGTCGCCTGCAATACCGCATCGGCCTATGCTTTGACGGCCATAAAGGAAAAGGTCGGCATACCCGTGATCGGGGTCATCGAACCGGGCGCAAGAAGGGCGACCGAGACGACAAGATCGAAAAAGATCGGGATAATAGGCACGGAGGGGACGATAAGGAGCAACTCATATGTAAACGCGATCAAGGCCCGTTGCGGCGGCAAAGCAATGCACATCAGAGAGCACGGGATGAAGCGTTTCGACAGGTACTTCGAAGTCACCCTCGGCGACCTCACTATCTTTACAAAGGCGTGTCCACTCTTTGTTCCGCTTGTAGAGGAAGGCTGGGAGTCGGACGACGTAGCGGTCCTGACCGCCGGCCGTTACCTCGATGGACTTAAGAGAGAGCCGATCGACACCCTCGTCCTCGGTTGCACGCACTACCCTCTTCTGAAGAACGTTATCGGCAGGGTGATGGGCGGCGGCATAGCGCTTATAGATTCCGCAACGGAGACGGTGAGGGAGATCCGCGAGACACTAAGAAAGAACGGCATGGAGAGACCTGCCTCTTCGGCTCCCTCACACAGTTTCTATGTCACCGACGCGGAAGAAAGGTTCCTGAGGGTCGGCGAGAGGTTCCTTGGCCGGACGATAGGACATATCGAAAAAATAAATGTTGGCTTATAAGGAGGCTGTGAGATGAGACCCGACGGCAGAAAGAACAACCAGATGCGCCAGGTGAAGATAACGAGGGATTTTCTGAAAACGGCAGAGGGCTCCGCGCTCATCGAGATGGGCGACACCAGGGTAATCTGCTCTGCGTCCATAGAAGAGAAGGTCCCTCTTTTCCTGAAAGACCAGAGAAGGGGATGGGTGACCGCCGAGTATTCCATGCTGCCGAGATCGACGCAGATCAGGATGATGAGGGAATCGGTCTCCGGAAAGGTAGGCGGAAGGACCCACGAGATACAGCGGCTGATAGGCAGGGTGCTCAGGTCGGTGGTGAATCTGGATGACCTCGGCGAGAGGACCATCTGGATAGACTGCGATGTCATACAGGCGGACGGCGGCACAAGGACGGCTTCCATAACCGGAGCGTTCCTCTGCCTGGCAGACGCCCTCGATTTCGCGGTTAAAAGGGGATTGATAGAGAAATCTCCGCTTCAGGGACACCTTGCAGCTATAAGCGTCGGCATGGTTGAGGGAGAGCCCCGGCTCGACCTTTGTTATGCGGAAGACTCTGTTGCCGATGTCGACATGAACGTCGTGATGACCGAGAGCGGGAAATTCGTCGAGGTCCAGGGCACGGCCGAAAAGCAGCCCTTTTCGAGGGGAGACCTTGACACACTCCTCGCACTCGCCGAAAGCGGGATCCGGAAGCTGATCTCCATCCAGAAAGAGCACCTCGGGAGGAACATACTTTAAGGCATCGCCACAAGAAGTTTATCACGGCATTCCCCTCGGTGCAGCATCGGGGTTCGCCCTGAAATAACCGGAGCTTATTTTGCGTTTTTGCGACTCGGTGCTAGACTGTTCTTCTTAGATTTATCCGTTTCCTTGCGGTCCTCGCCCGGGGTCCGTAGTCTGCCGGATTGCTTTAATAAAGGATTATTTGTATGGTAAAATAGTTAGAGTTGTTATTGGAGGTTAGGGCAAATTGAGCGGTATATATAGGAGTTTGTTTATTTGGCTTATGATCGGGTTGATCATGATACTCGTGTTCAACCTCGTCAGCACACCCAAGAAGACCGAAACAGAGATCACATTCTCTGATTTCCTGACAAGCGTCGACGCAGGACAGGTGGATGAAGTCGTCATAAAGGACAACCAGATCTCCGGCCGGTACAAGGACGGGAAACCCTTTAAGACATACGCTGCGGCATATCCGGATCTCGTAAAGGAGCTGCGCTCAAAGAATGTGAAGATCGCTGCCAAGCCGCCCGACCAGAGCCCCTGGTACGTGACCTTCTTTTTCTCGTGGGGCCCGATAATCCTTCTGGCACTGATCTGGATATTCTTTATGCGCCAGATGCAGACGGGAGGGAACAAGGCCCTTTCGTTCGGCAAGAGCAGGGCCCGTCTCGTTTCGGACAAGGCGGTGAAGATCACTTTTGCCGACGTGGCGGGCATTGAAGAGGCGAAGTCGGAGGTGACAGAGATAATCGATTTTCTGAAAGACCCCCAGAAGTTTTCGAAGCTGGGAGGGAAGATCCCGAAAGGCGTCCTTCTCGTGGGCTCGCCCGGCTCTGGTAAGACCCTTCTTGCAAAGGCCATAGCAGGAGAGGCCGGTGTTCCCTTCTTCAGCATATCAGGCTCCGACTTTGTCGAGATGTTCGTCGGCGTCGGCGCCTCCAGGGTGAGGGACCTTTTCGATCAGGCCAAGAAAAGCGCGCCTTGCATAGTCTTCATAGACGAAATCGACGCGGTCGGAAGGCACAGAGGCGCGGGGCTCGGCGGCGGGCACGATGAGCGGGAGCAGACCCTTAACCAGCTCCTCGTGGAGATGGACGGTTTTGAGGGCACCGAGGGTGTAATTATCCTCGCCGCCACAAACAGGCCGGATGTCCTGGACCCCGCCCTTCTCAGGCCTGGCAGGTTCGACAGGCAAGTCGTGGTGCCAATTCCAGACGTCAAGGGAAGGTCCGAGATACTGAAGGTCCACACCCGGAAGATACCACTTGACGAAGGAGTGAACCTCGATGTAATCGCCAGGGGGACCCCGGGTTTCTCAGGGGCCGACCTCGCAAACCTCGTAAATGAGGCCGCCCTTCTTGCGGCGAGGAAGTCGAAGTCCAAGGTCGATATGCCTGACTTCGAGGCTGCAAAGGACAAGGTGCTGATGGGCGTGGAACGGAAAAGCATGATCATCAGCGAGGAGGAAAAGAAGAACACGGCTTATCACGAGGCAGGACACGCCCTCATTGCAAAGCTGATTCCGGGGACGGACCCCATACACAAGGTGAGCATCATTCCGAGGGGACGGGCGCTCGGCATAACGCAGCAGCTCCCCCTTGACGACCGCTACACCTACTCGAAGGATTATCTCCTGAAGACGCTGAATGTTCTTCTGGGAGGGAGGGCAGCCGAGGAGCTGGCCCTTCACCACATGACCACCGGCGCGGGCAACGACCTTGAGCGCGCCACGGACCTTGCGAGACGCATGGTGACCGAGTGGGGGATGAGCGAAAGGCTCGGTCCTCTTACTTTCGGGAAAAAGGACGAACAGATCTTCCTCGGCAGAGAGATAGCTAAACATAAGGATTACAGCGAGAAGATCGCCGAGGAGATAGATGAAGAGGTAAGGAAGCTCGTTACAGGGGCGTATGGAGAATCGAAGAGACTCCTCACCGAGAATTACGACATCCTCGATTCCTTTGCAAAGTCCCTACTAGAAAAGGAGACGATGGACGGCGCGGAAATCGATGCCCTAATCAAGAGACAAAAGTCTAAACCCGATGAGCCCGCCGAAGAGGTAACCGCAGGGTTCCCGGCATAGGTCATAGCGGCGGGGCGACGCCCCGCCGCCAAGTATCTTCTCTTAGTCAATCTGCTTAACCTTCGGATATGTAAAAATCCAATAAGCACTTTGCCACATGTTGCCACAGTCGGTTTTCATTAATCACGGCTTCTCGATAATGATATCCCTTCGATTGCAAAAAAGTTTTGCGCCGCACCTGCCCATATTTTATGAATGATAATCTTGGCTAAGTCTCTTTTTTCCTTCCTGTGATAAAATTAGAAAATGAAGATTACATGGTCAGGGCATGAACTCGATTTCTCAAGGAAGACGTATATCATGGGGATACTCAATGTCACGCCCGATTCCTTTACCGACGGCGGCAGATTCTTCGCCAAGGATGCGGCCATAGAGCGCGGCCTCGGGATGGTCGAAGACGGGGCTGATATCATAGACATAGGCGGCGAATCGACAAGACCGGGTTCCGACGTTGTCGGGATTGATGAGGAGATACGCCGTACCATACCGGTGATAGAAGAGCTTGTCAGGAGGACAAGGATTCCCATCTCGATCGATACCTATAAGGCATGTGTGGCCGAAAGGGCACTAGGTGCAGGGGCATCGATCGTGAACGACATAAGCGGATTGCGCTTCGATACCGGGATGCCGAAGTTAGTTGCCAGAAGCGGCATACCGGTCATTGTAATGCATATCAAGGGGACCCCGAAGGACATGCAGGTGAACCCGGTTTATGAAGCGCTCATACCGGAGATTATAGATTACCTGAGGATGAGCATGAGGATCGCAATCGATGCCGGAGTGAACGAGGACAGGCTTATCCTCGATCCCGGGATAGGCTTCGGCAAGACCTTTCAGCACAACCTTGAGATATTGAAGAACCTTCACGAATTTACGCTTCTCGGGAAGCCGCTTGCTGTGGGACCGTCAAGAAAGGCCTTCCTCGGCAAGATCCTGAATAATGCTACGCCGTCCGAGCGTCTTGAGGGTACGGCGGCGGCAGTGGCGGTCTCGATCATAAATGGCGCCGACATGGTGAGAGTGCACGATGTGAAGGAGATGGCAAAGGTCGCGAAGGTGGCCGATGCGATAAAGCGCGTACGCCTCGGCAAATACGACGAGCCGAGTTTATGAACAAACTCTAAATAAGACCTTCTACTATATCCTGGACGGAAAGATTACGCCGTATCTCTTTAATTTCAGATAGAGCGTCTTCCTGTCGATGCCGAGCAGCTGGCTCGCCCTTGACTGATTTCCCCCGGCCTCATTGAGCACCTTCATAATATAATCCTTCTCCATATCTTCAAGCGAAAGACGCGGTATTTCTTCCTTCACTGGACAGGAGATCGGCATGGAGAGGTCCCCCGGACCTATCCGGTCCGAGTCGCAGAGTATCACAGCCCGTTCCACGACGTTCTCGAGCTCCCTGACATTGCCCGGCCATGAATAGCCGTTCAGAGATGCAAGCGCCTCCTCCGAAAAACCGGAGATGTTCTTGTTCAGCTTCCGGCTGAATTTCTTTAGGAAATACGCGGACAACTCCTCTACGTCCTCTCTTCTCTCTCTCAGCGGCGGGATAGCGATATTTATAACGTTCAGCCTGTAAAACAGGTCCTGTCTGAACCTTCCGTCCCTGACGGAGCCGGTAAGGTCCTTGTTGGTCGCGGCTATCACCCTCACATCGACAGTGAGCGTCTTGTTGCCGCCTACCCTCCTGAATTCGCCCGAGTCCAGGAAGCGCAATAATTTAGCCTGGAGACCGAGGGGTAGTTCCCCGACCTCGTCGAGGAAGAGGGTCCCCTTGTCTGCGACCTCAACAATGCCGAACTTTGCCTGATACGCGCTTGTAAAAGCGCCTTTCTCGTGTCCGAAGAGCTCGGACTCTATAAGGTTCTCAGACAGGGTAGCGCAGTTGAGCGCAACGAGAGGGGATCCGCTTCTCTTGCTGCGGCGCCATACGGTGTTCGCCACCAGTTCCTTGCCGGTCCCGCTCTCTCCCTGAATGAACACCGTAGAATCTGTAGGAGCGGTCTTGTCGATCAGCCTCAGTATGCTTCTGATTCCCGGACTCCGTCCTATGAATTCGACGGGAGTCTCCTGCCTTATGAGTTCCTGCTGAAATTGCTGGTTCTGCTTCTTCAGCCTGCCATATTCGAAGGCCCGGTTTATCAGGATAACCAGCTCTTCGAGCTTGTACGGCTTCGTGAGGTAATCATAAGCGCCGTGCTTCATGGCTTCCACGGCGGTCTCGACGGTGGCCCTGCCGGTCAGGACTATGATCGAAGGAGCGGCCGGATCAGCCTTCAGTTTCTTCATCATTGCGATCCCGTCCATGCCGGGCATGAGGATGTCGAGGAGCACGACATCGTAGGCGTTGTCCTTGAGAAGCTCCAGGGCGGTCTCGGCGTCGGGAGCCACCTCCACAAAAAAGCCTTTTCTCGAAAGCTCCTTCTTGAGAAGCCTCCTGAAAGGCTCCTCGTCGTCGACCGTCAGTACCCTGATCATGCCGCCTTTGCGGGAAGACGGATAATGAACCTCGTTCCCTTGCCCTCCTCGCTCTCCACGGAAATTCCCCCGCTGTGCTCCTCCACGATCTTATGGCAGATCGCGAGTCCGAGCCCGGTACCGTCCCCGACTGGTTTTGTCGTAAAGAACGGGTCGAATATCCGGTTGATGATCCCCGCGGGGATCCCCGGTCCGGTATCAGAGATTGAGACCTCGATAGACTCTTCTGCGGCAGATTGATGACCCGGCAGGGCGCCTCCTGTCCCGGTGGCGATGATTATGCTTCCCCCTTCCGGCGTGAAATAAAGCGAATTGATGATTATGTTCATGAACAACTGCCGCAAGCTCCCGGGGTCGGCGTATATCTTGGGCAGTTCCCTGTTCAGTCTGCATTCAATGCTGTGCTTGAACTTCGCTGCCTTGTGGTGCACAAGGAGGATCACCTCCTTGATCAGCTCGTTAATGTCCAGCTCCCGGAAGGTCCCTCCGTGGGGCTTCGCGAATTCAAGAAGGGTCTTCAATATCCTCTTGCACCTGAACATCTCGTTGTTGATGGTCTCAAGATATTCCGGGAAATCTTCAAACTCCTTCATCTTCAGAAGCGACATTTCCCTTGCCCGTTCAAGAAGGGCCTCGGAATACCCAGCTATGATTCCCAGAGGGTTGTTGATCTCATGCGCTATGCCGGCCACAAGCGTACCGAGCGAGGCGAGTTTCTCCGATCTGATAAGCTGCTGTTCGAGTCGTTTCTGCGCGGTCACATCCTTCAAGTAGTGGACTATAGCATAAAGCTGTCCTTCTTCGTCGGTCAGGGGATAAGCCCAAAAGTGAAAGATGGCCCCTCCCCTGCCGTTGAGCTCGAGGAAGGAAGGCCGCTTTGTCGACATTGTGTCAGAGCAAAGACATTTCATCGAGTCGATACCGATCTTTGCTAGGACTTCACCGCAGCTCTTGTCGGTTATCTCCACGCGGGAGAATTCGGTTTTCGATAAAAGGGTGTGGTTTGCGCGGAGCACGCGCTGCCTGCCGTCCTCTATCCATACCATATCGGTAATGGCGTCGAACGTCCTTTCCCACTCCTTCTTCTCCTTCGAGATCTCCTCGAACAGGAGCGCATTTTCGAGGGCGATCGATATGGGCTTTGAAACCGAAAGCAGGAGCCTCAGGTCCCTTTCCGAATATTTCGAGGGCTCAGTGCTGTCGAGGTTAAAGACACCCAGGACCTTGTCCTGAACTAGCGGTATGCTGATCGTCGACCTGATGCCTTCGTCGAACAGCTTCTTGTCGAGCGGAAGAGCGATCTGCTCTCCGAGGTCATGGTTTATCCAGGGCCTGTTGTTCTTTATCACCCAGCCCGCGCTTGTGCCGTCCAGCGGCGCCTTGACCCCTTTCTTGAGAGTGGTCTTCATGCCGGTGTCGAGGGCGAAGATCAGGAGATTGTTCTCCTTTTCGTTGAAAAGCAAAATGCTCCCCCTGTCGTAATCGATGAACTTCCTTATCTCGGACATCATGATCCTGAAGACGGTGCCAATGCTGAGGCTGGAATTGACCACGCCGCTCAGCTCGCTGATGAGCTCCGTTTCCTTCATCTTCTCCTGGAGATGGCCTATGTCCTGGACGATAAGAACGCTCCTATTTTCGGCGGCCAGGGGGACGAGTGAAACTCTAGCAAGAAAGAGCTCCCCGCTCTTCTTCCTGCACGGAGTTTCAAGGAAGTTGCCCGGAAACGGCTCCGGAACATACACGGCCCTTCTGAAAGATTCGCCGTCGGGACAAATCGTTCCGGCTATGTCCCTGCCTGCAATCTCATCCGGTGTAAATTGGAAAATGCGGGTCGCGGCGGGATTCAGCGATACGATGCTGCGGCAGGAATCGACAACAAAGGCGGGAGTATTCAGGAAGTCGAAGACCTCTAATATCGAAACAGACCTGCTCTCAGCCGATACTTCCATGCGCCTCTTTTTAATTATTATATCACGGCCGCATACCGGCCTTCGAGGAGCGTATCTTTTTGTATGTAACGCAAAAGAGTTTTGCTATAATGTCTGTAGCCCAAAGGGCGACAAAGCCGCGATACCGGGGAAAGACATGAACCCAATCGAATACATTCTTGGCCGCATTGAAAGCAAGAAGGCGGATTACGAGCAGTATAATTTTACGCGCCCGGAAAACGACGCCTTCAAGACCTTTTTCGACCTTGCCCAGGAGTTCGACAGCTCCGGAGATTTTTATAATATGTGCGCGGCCATACCGAAGAACTTCTTCGGCCTCGACGCTAAACTTTACATCATAGATCCGAAGCTCAACAGCCTTCTCCTCATTTCAAAGACCGAGGCCCCGGAGGTCGGTTTGCACACACCTCCTCCCGAGGAGGTTGCCCCGGACGCGCATCCGTACTATACGAGTTACGGCAGTCTCATCCTCACCGTCCACGGGAAGAAACTCCTTATAGACCAGCTGCCCTTCAAGACAAAAGACGACGTACTCGGAGTGCTCGAGGTATACCCCGTCAAGGAGCGGGACCCTCATATCGAACTTTTTTTCGAAAAATACGCCAACCGCATAGGCTTCAACATCCATAACCGGCTTCTGGTAGAAAAGAACATCGAGCACCTGAGGTTCATCCGTGCGCTCGTGGCAGACATAGAGCACAACATCATTGCGCCGAACATGATCTACAGGCTTTACCTGAGGCACCTCAGGAGAAAGATAATGAAGAACATGGAGATAGAGAATCTTCTGGCACGGCATGTCTCCGGCGAATCGAGGAAGGAAATCAGGATGGAGCAAATCCTGGCCGAGCTGAACGAGGTCAATCAGGGGCTCGCGGAGGAACTCGGGAACATTGAAAAGCATTACCAGAATATGAGTCTTTTCCTTGAGACCCTGCTCAGAAGGAGTCATTTCGACAAGGGACGCCTGACCCTTATCAAGAAGCCGTGCAATATCAAGAAGGATGTTGTCCTGCCGCAGCTTGAGCGCTTTGCCGGGCAGTTCAAGGAGATGGAGATATTCATAGACGACCGGCTCAGCGGTATCCCGGACGAAGAGGTCATCAGCGTCGTTGATATCGGCCTGATGTCGCAGGTATACGCAAACCTTTTTTCCAATGCCCTCAAATATACGGAAGAGGTAATGACCCATGAAGGGAACAAGAAGTACGTCTCCTACGGTCACGAAGTCCTCAGGGATTTTTTCGGTCCGGGCAAGGACGGCATAAAATACAATGTCTTCAACACAGGCCGCCATATCCCCTCCGAGGAGCGTGTAAGAATATTTGACGACGAGTACAGGGGATCAAATGCAGTAGACAAGCCCGGGACCGGCCATGGACTGGCCTTTATAAAGAATGCCGTCGAGATCCACGGCGGGGTTGTCGGCTACGAAGCGACACAATACGGCAACAACTTCTATTTTATCATCCCGAGATGAGGGCGGACAGGCAGCGCCTTTTCAGGTTCGAGCATCATCAAAAGCCCCTGATCGGACGCAGGGAGTTCATGGTCCGTCAGCTGAGGTATGCGACGTTCTCCCTTTTCATCCTGATCTTTTCCATTGGCATAGGCATTGCGGGATACCATGTCTTCGGAAGACTTTCGTGGATCGATTCTTTCTTGAATGCGGCCATGATCCTGACAGGGATGGGGCCGGTCGATCATCTCGACACGCCCGGCGGCAAGCTGTTTGCTGCGTTTTATGCGCTCTTCAGCGGCGTCGCCTTCCTCACCTTTGTGGCTGTGCTCTTTGCGCCGGTCTATCACCGCTTCCTGCACAGGTTCCATCTCAGCGACGGAGAGGACGACGAAGATTGACCCGGGCCATTGGGGGGGGATGGGGGGGTACAAATATGGCCCGGGCCGTTCCGGTGGCGCTTACCAATCAAAGGGTGGGAAGCGCCTAATTATTTTTGCTCCTTGTGGCGCTCCAGGAACCCGACTGTCCGTTGGTGGCAGTCCATGTGCCGGACATTTCGCTCGCCACGCCATTGTTCACATTGTTCAATATCCCTGTGAACATATACAAGGTCCCGTCGCTGCCCAGCCAGAAAAACATGATGTCCGGATTTGTGACAATTCCCGTGATCGCTTCAACATCACCTTGAGCGGTCTGCGAGCCCGCAAGGTCATTCCCGGACTGTGCTTGAATGAAACTAAATCCCTGCACTCCGCCCACGCCGCCGGCAGGCTCTGTTAAGTTCCAGACGCCCTGAATGTTTCCCAAAGGATTCAGCTTTATTATCGCATTCCATGTCCCCCGGTTATTGCTGCTATCCGACCAGGTGCCGGATATTGTAGTCCCGTCTGTGCTCACTTCACCGCTGTAATTCTTCGTGACGTTGGTACCGCCGACGCTTGTCGTCCATGAAAAGGAAACATCAAGTCCGCTGACAGAGCCGGTTATGGACTCGCCTGTCGGGGCCGTTCCAGTAAGGTCATTGTCGGTTTGTGCGAAAGCGAAGAGATCGGGTCCCTGCTCGCCCTTCGCCACGTCCGTCGTGTGAAATATATACCAGCTGCCGGCAATATTAAATGTCGGATCGGTCTTGCCGCCGCAGCCCCCGATAAAAAGAACTATGTTTATGGCGAAGAAGGCGACACAAATCTTCAAGCATCGACCCGTATTTTTTCGCATAAATATCCTCCGTTCTGAAATAGAGACGATTCAAACCTGCAAGAGGTTACAAAAGGTCGCGTCGCTAAAGAACATGTTTCTCCAGCTATATGACCCTTGTATATTATAAACGAGATGGACACCATTATGGCCAAATCGGCCCAGTATACGGGAAGAATTCAGGGCCTTTTGCGGTTGCCCCTGCCAGGACAGCCGCGTTATTGCTGCCGAGATTTACGACCAACACGTTGCCGGAAGAATCTATGGCTACGTCGCCGGGATTATTTCCGGTCTGGAACGTACTTGGGGGAACCGTTTTTGTGGGGTCCAACTCGGTAACAGTCGTTCCAGGGGCAGCTATGCTGCCGAAATTTGTTACCCACACATTTCCTGCCGAGTCTATGGCCAGGCCGACCGGCTCACTGCCGACGGTGAATGTATTAATCAGTGTTCCGCTTGAACTCAGCTCCATAACGGTATTGCCTGGGGTTGTGTCATTGCCGGTGTTTGTCACCCACACATTACCCGAGGCGTCAATTCTAATAATTTGAGGCTGCAGGCCTACCGTGAATGTGTTGAGCAGCTTCCCGCTACTGTCTAATTCTGTAACTGTGTTGCCGGGGGCGTTGGCGCTGCCTTGATTTGCAACCCAAACATGGCCCGAGGCGTCTATGGCAATGCCGACCGGTCCGAGGCCGACGGTAAACGTATTGATCACCGTTCCGCTTGGATTTAATTCTGTTACGGTATTCCCAAGAGCGGTCGTGCCGAAGCCGCCGTGGTTTGTGACCCAGACATTGCCCGAAGTGTCTATCGCAATACCGGAGGGACTATTGCCTACTGTAAACGTTCCAAACTTAGACCCGTCCGGCTTCAACTGGGTAACCGTATTGCCGACGTTATTGGCATTGCCCTGATTTGCGACCCAGACATTGCCGGAGGCGTCTATGGCAATGGCGGAGGGATTGTTGCCGACAGTGAACGTTCCAAGCAGCGTACCGCTGGGGTCTGTCTCTGTAACCGCATTGCCGCCCTGGTTTGCGACCCAAATGTTACCGGAGGCGTCTATGGCAATGGCGGATGGATTAACGCTGGTAGCGCCGGTCTCTGCCGAGGTGTTTCCGCTTCCACCGCCGCAGTTTATGACTGAAACAGTCGCAATAGAACACAGAGAAAGCATCAGCAATGTCCTGAATCTCTTCACAATTCTCATCTTGTTCTCCTTATGCTTTCTTATTAATAAAATCGAACGTACAAGCAACATCGCAGCCTGTTGTCATTCCGGCTTGCTGAAATGACAAATCCACGAGGTCTTATCTATGGCTTCCTTAGTGATTATGATCAAATCAAAGCCGACTTCTCATCGTCTCATTGTCTTCCATGCTATAGCATGCAACTATTATAGACCATGGAAGCGAATAAAAGTTATAAACAATCAGGACAATGCCGTTGCCGTAACGGGCATTGAGTCTCGAACATCTTATCTGCCCTTATCGGTCTGACCTGACCCAGTGCAGCGTGTTCCATAAATTTTATTGATTGCCCCCCCGCCCCATCCTTCTGTTCCTGCGTTCGGCAATGATTCTCTCGTAGGCCTCGCGCTGGTCGGGCCGGAGGATGGCCCTGATCCTGTCCTGGGAATGCTCCAATATCACTTCGATCTGGGGCCTGAACTGTCTCCGCACGTCCCTGATCTGGGCATGAGTCTCCCTGACTATGGTCTTCAGCTGCTCTATCTGCGCAGGGTCGAGGTGAAGCTCCCGGCTGAGTCTCATGACTATGAATTCCCTCATCATCCTCGGCTCGTTTCTGAAAAAGTTCCCCATCCTCTGCTGATATACCTTCTGGGTCACGAGCGCTCCGGCAGCCGCTCCGAGGAGGAACACTATGACGACTCCTACTATGGCTTTCCACTTCTTCATTCATTCACCCGTCAGATAGGCCGTAAGCATGGTCTCTTCGTTGCCGATGTTGGATACCGCGCTCAGGTCGATCTGCTGGTTCTGCTGATAAGTGAAGATCCAGATCCCGAGGAAGATGACGATAGTTACGAAGACGGGGATAAGTCTCCAGGCCCAAAGGAAGAAGGGAGGGCGTTCTTCACGTTTCGCCCTGATCTGTGCCGCCACGCGCGTTTCGAAGCCGTATTCCGCACCCGGACTGTAAAACCCGGCCTTGCGTGCCGCTGTAAAGAGCCGGTCCAGCCCTTCATCTTTCGGATCTTTTTCCACCACTGCCCTCCAGAATCCTCTTGAGTTCCTTCCGCGCCCTGAAGGCGCGAACCTTCACCTTTGACTCGCCCCAGCCCGTCAATCCCGAGATCTCCCGTATGGACTTTTCTTCCAGGTTAAGGAGGGTGATGATCAGCCTGTCCTCAGGCCGGAGTTTGGCAAGCGCATGCCGCAGTATCCTCCACGCCTCATCTCCCTGTATCTCTCCGTTCGCCGGGTCTGCAAGCGAGTACTCTACGTCCTCCAGCGGTACTTCAGCCTCCCTCCGGCGGTTTCTGCGAAGGGCGTCGTAACAGGCATTGACCGCTATCTTGGACACCCAGTGCTCAAACGGCGCGTCGGCCCTGTACTTATTCAGGTTCTGGTACACTTTGACGAATATCTCCTGGCAAACGTCATCGAGTTCATAATCGCTTCTGACAAACTTGGCGACAATGTTGAAGACCTTTCTCTTGTGTCTGCGCACCAGCTCGGTAAACGCCTCGTCGCTGCCTGAAACAGCCTCTCTGACAAGACGCTCATCCGACTGCGTCTCTTCGGGTGCATTCATCTCTCTCCCATTCCGGTGCCATTAGCGCTCTTCGAGGTACTTCATATTCTAACAGGAGACAGCCGATGTTTGCATTTTCCCCGGTCTTCACATCATCCCTCATAAGATGAGACGGTCCGGACAGGGAAGAAGTTACAAGAGCAAAAGGCACCCGGCAGGACTCACGCCTTCTTACGCACTGCCACCCTCTTCCGGATGTCCTGTATCCTGAGCCTGAGACGGTCGAGATAGAGATACACGATCGGAGTAGTGTATAGAGTGAGCATCTGGCTCACCAGCAACCCTCCTACGATGGCAAGTCCGAGCGGGCGGCGGAGTTCCGAGCCGACGCCGGTCCCCAGCGCAAGAGGCAGCGCCCCCAGCAGCGCAGCCATGGTCGTCATCATGATCGGCCTGAACCTCA
>JAJYIF010000013.1 GCA_021790195.1 Nitrospirota bacterium | reverse complement strand
GACGCCGCAGTGGAAACCAAGTCAAGACTGACTTGCAATCTGAAGAACACTAAGGAAATGATTCTATTTTGATTTCCGATTAGGTACGCTTTTTCTCTTGACAGCCAAGGGCCTTATAAGTGTTGTGTGGTCTTTTATCTCTTTTTTGATGTCCATGTGACAAGCCATATGACGATTATGATGAGGACGATTTCCATTTTATTAACCCCTCCAAGAAAGGAGATTCGTTATGGAAAATGATAAGACGTTTTTTGGACGCTTTTCAGCGCCAGCCAATAAAAATACTTTCTTCTTCTTGATTGAAAAGGCAGACGAAGTAACCGATTCGTTTTGGTTGCCAGTGCGTCTAAAAAAGGGTGGTATAGTGCAATTAAAATTCATGCGCTTGGCACGTTCAACATCGTTTCGATTAACTGACGCAATTTGTCTGGATTTACCACTCCTATCTCAAGAAGCTTTAAGGCAACTTGCCTCAGTGCATCAGAAGAGAGATTCTTTATTTTCTCGATTAAGGTCTTTCTTTGCGGTTCGGGCAGGGAAGTGTTTATGATTTTGTTTTCAATAAGAGTGCGAATAGAGTCAGCATCGAAACGAATGGTGACGGTACTTAGGAGGGCACTTAGACCACCATCATCTTCTAAAAAATCGATTCCTCTTTCAGTTATATTGGGTTCAACAATATGAACTGGCTGACCCATATCATCAGTAAGTTGGCCGTCAATGAGGCCGAGGCCATAAAGATATTTCATATTGAAAGAATAATCTGGATGAGTATGGAAATCTTGGTTTTCAATCTCAGCATCGCCAGATACGTAGTATTCCCTGAGATATTCAAGAATCTGCAATTGAAGTTCACGGTTAGGTTTCATGAATTATTGGCCCTCCATTTTCGATCACGGATGCGGAATTATAATTTGCCGTTATTAATTTTGCACAACGCGATGAATGAGGAGCCGCGAAGCGGACTGCTCGATTCAATTGTTGGCGCAAGTTTTTTATTTTTAATTGCGCCGTTTTTACAATTGAATCCTCCTCATTCATCGCGTTGGCGCAGATCAGTTGTTTTATTTTTCCCGTTACCTTGGGGTATTCCATGAATTCCGAGATATCCGATTCTTTTTGGTTTTGGATTGTAGTAGTAGGTGAATAAGGCTATTGCGAAGCACATTATCGCCAATGAAGATGCGATGATTGAGAGGATGGTTTGATTAAGCACGACGAGTATGCCGACAGCAATCCAGAGGATTGTTCCGATCATGATGAAGATAACATGAAGGGATTTAATTTTTGGATTCATGTCTGGTGTCCGTTGGGTATCCTCTGTAATTTATTTTTTATTCTGTACATGGTATTGAGGAAGTTGTGATGTATTATGTTGCCTCTATGTCTTTTTATTATTTCTGCGCTCTGGCGCGTTTCGCGCCCATGCGCATATCTGCGCCAACCAGTTATTATGTCGTTACAAGAAGCATCCAATATTAGATGCCGGTATATAATATTAGATGCAAGCATATAAAATTAGATGCTTCACCGGTTTATAGTATTAGATGCTTTCTTCTTTCTTACTTACCGGGAAAGGCATCTAATACTATATGCTTTTCCAGTTCGGTTCCCCTAACATTCCCGTAGGGAATGTACCATAACTTCACATCCGGGTTCCATCTGCCTTTCGCCGCTTTCGCGACCTTTATCAAATCCTTCTCGGTAAATCCTATACGCACGGCAACACGATCGCTGTCCAGAAATTTCCGCACGGGCGGACGCCATGCTGTCTTCTCAACAATAAGCTCGACGGTTTTGATTCTCGTACTGTTTGCCTCGTCATAGCGATAGCGCACGCAGACGAGCGCATCGCCATGTTCCGCAAGCAGTTTCTTCGTCCCTTTTTGTCCAGGTCTTAGTTTCAGCCGCGCTGTCATATAACTCCTTCGTAAACGGCGCTGATCAGCGTTCTCTGGAATGGACTCGGAAAGTGAGATTCTGAAGTCTTATGGAATCCCGCCCGGCTATACCTTCCCCTCACCGTCAAATCCTCCTCCTAATTGACAGCCCTCCGTTTCGGTATTGCCTTATGATAGAAGACTTGGCAGCAAGATGCAAGAAAAAAAGGACGCTCTTCCAGAGTATCGACTAAGAGCGGCGAGGAGTGCGATACTCTCGGCTGAGCACAGGCTCGCAAGGAAGTACAAGAATTACAAATCGCTTACGAACTTCTCACCAACTAACCGGCATCTTTTACCACTATTTCGGTCTCGAGTATCTCTTTCTCTCTAATCGTAAAGCCCTTTACTACGGGCTCTCCACTTGCAAGGCTCACGATAAGATAAACGGCTTCTTCATAGAAAGCGAGGTTCACATCTTTCGGCGAAGGATAAGCGGCAGAGGACGGGTGGGAGTGAAAGATCGCTACCATCTCTACATTATTCGCCCGCATGTCCTTCATGGCCCTGAACTGCTCCCCGGAGTCCATGAGATAGCTCACCGGAGAGTTTTCGATATTACTCATCGCGTAAATCTTTGACACCTCATTCCCCCTTCCGGCAAGGATCCCGCATGCCTCATTGGGAAGTCCCGCCTTGCAGTGGGAAAGCATTTCATCAAGAACTTGTTTGGGGATAATTAAGAAGTCGGCAGTCTCCGGTCGGCAGCCGCCAGTCATAAAATCAGTCTCCTCCAATAGTCTTCAGTCATGTTGTCCTCAGACTAGAGACTTTCGACTGCTCGACTGGCGACGCTCTTTTATCCCCGGTGGTCGACCCTGACAAATATTTGATAAACCCTAACAATAATCTTGCCGTGTCGGAAGCTTTATCGTAACACTGCGCAAATTCTCTTTCGCTAATATACTTCATATCCAACGCAACATATAATTGGCTTTGAACTTCAGACACGGAACCGAGAGCGATATATAAGAATCTTGAAAAATCCTTGTCCGTCCTCTTTCCAAACCCTTCCGCGATATTGCTCATTATCGAGACAGAAGCTTTTCGTATCTGGTCCCTCAAACCATAATCCCTTTTAAATGGGGACGCTTCGTCCGTTAACCCATAGATCTTCGTCACTAAAGTTCTTGCCTCCTGCCATGCCTTAACATCTTCAAATCTCTCGATCCCGGCCATGATCTCCCCCCCCCTAAAGATATGTTTTGTGTTTACAGTACCAGACTCTTTCGCCTTTTGAAGTCTCTTGATAGAATATGCAAAAGAAGATAGTCGACTAAAGCGACCTTTCGCGCGATTCTCTTCTATAACTGATGACTGCCGACAGCCGACTCGGAACTGATTTTATATCCTGCAATAACCGGCGTCGTAATCCCGAAGTTCGGTTATAGTCGGCTTGTCGCCGCAGACAGGGCAGTCCGGATTCTTCGGGACCTTCACCCGCCTGAACGTAGTCCTCAGCGCGTCGTAAATGAGGAGCGTGTTCTTGAGTGTTTCGCCTTTGCCGAGTATCAATTTAAAGACTTCTATCGCCTGGAGGGAGCCGACAACTCCCGGTATCGCGCCTATCACGCCGGCCTCCTGGCACGAAGGGACGAGGCCTGCAGGCGGCATCTCTTCAAAGAGGCATCTGTAACAGTGTCCCTCACCCGGCAGAATGGTGGTGACCTGGCCCTCGAACTTCAATATCGCTCCGCTCACAAGAGGCTTCCTCATCATGACGCATGCGTCGTTCACAAGGTACCTCGTGGGGAAATTGTCGCTGCCGTCCACCACAACGTCATAGTCCCGGATGAGGTCTTTGATGTTGTCCTTTGTGATCTTCTCTTTCAGCGCAATCACCTTCACATCGGGATTCAGCGATTCAAAAGTAGTTTTGACAGACTCGACCTTGGGGACGCCTATGCGGCTCGTGTTATGGGCTATCTGACGCTGAAGATTGCTCAGTTCCACCACGTCATTATCGATCATCCCGATAGTGCCGACCCCGGCGGCGGCAAGATAGTATCCCACCGGACACCCAAGGCCGCCGGCGCCCACGATAAAAACCTTGGCCCCGAGTATCTTCTTTTGTCCTTTCCCGCCGACCTCCGGAAGTATTATGTGCCTGCTGTATCTCTGTAACTGGTCCTCGGTAAACTCCATCACTCTTTGTCCTTCCTCACCTGAATGATCCAGTCCGTCTCATTGATCTTTTCGAGCCTAAGGACCTTCTGTCCATGGTCCTCCATGGATTTCGGGATGTTCCGCGCGGCCTCCTCGCTGTCAAGGAGTATCTCGAGCACCTGCCCTACCTCAAGGTCCTCAACCGCAAGCTTGGATTTCACGAACGTATAAGGGCAGACCAGTCCCTTGATATTTATCTTTTTATCCACTCTCACATCTTCTTCCATTTATACCTCCGCCGGACTCTCATAGGTCGCCCTTATTGTACTTAAAGTCTGCTTATAAAGTCGTTTCTCTGCCCGTCATTCCGGCGGTGTGTTGAGCCGGAATCCAGGTTTTTTCAATGCCTTCTGGATACCGGATCAAGTCCGGTATGACGAAAAAAGCAATCCATAAGCTTAGGTTATCACTTGGCCCGGCGGAAAGCAACCTCTTTCCCCGCCCTTTGAAAAGCCGCTTACTCCTCTTTTGCCTCCACGCGTATAAACATGGTCTTGTCCGATACCACCGGCAGATTGTCTATCTCCCTGACCGAACGCAGAACGTCTTTTTCCTTTGCCCGGTGGGTCAGGACCACGAGCGGGACCGAACCGCCGATCCGCCTGCCCTTCTGGATCACCGAGGCGATGCTGATGTTGTTGCCGCCGAGGATGCCCGCTATCCTCGATAAGACGCCGGGCTGGTCCATGGCAGAAAATCTGAAGTAATACATGCTTTCGACGTCTTCGATCTTCCTGATGCGCCTGTTCGCTCCCACGACCGGAAAACCGACCGGTCTGACGGCGCCCCCGGAAAATATACTTCTTCCGATGTCCATGATGTCCGCGACTACGGCGCTTCCTGTAGGCATGTCCCCGGCACCCCTGCCGTAATACAGGGTCGAGCCCACGGCATCGCCTTCGACATAGATCGCGTTGAAAACGCCGTCAACCTTTGAAATGAGGTACTCGCCGGGTATCATCGTGGGATGCACCCTCATCTCTATCTCGCCGCCGGCCTCCTTCGCAATCGCAAGGAGCTTCACCTTATAGCCGAGCTCGGCAGCGAACTCTATATCGCGCGGCGTAATATTCGTGATCCCTTCCTTATAGACCTCATTGAAGGAAAGGGGTATCCCGTATGCAAGGGATGAAAGGATCGTAAGCTTGTGCGCCGAATCGACTCCTTCGACATCGAAGGTGGGATCGGCCTCGGCATAACCAAGACGCTGCGCCTCGCTGAGGGCCTCCGAGAACTCCACTTTTTCCTCTGTCATCTTCGTAAGTATGTAATTGGAAGTCCCGTTTATGATCCCATAGATCGCCGTTATATTGTTGGCCACGAGCCCCTCGCGGAGGACCTTTATGATTGGTATTCCCCCTGCGACTGAGGCCTCGAAGCCGACTGCCACGCCCTTCTTCTCCGCCTCGCCGAATATCTCGTTGCCCTCTGTCGCAAGAAGGGCCTTGTTCGCCGTCACCACATGCTTCCTGTTCCGGATCGCCCCGAGGATAAAATCCTTCGCGGGATGTATGCCTCCCACGAGCTCGACCACTATGTCTATCCCCGGGTCGTTGAGCACGTCCTCGGCCTTCGCTGTCAGGACGCCGTCCGGGACTTTGAGTCCCCTGTCCCTTGCGATGTCTTTGTCCGCGATCCTCTTAAGCGCTATATCAAAGCCTGACCTTCTCGAAAGGACATCTCTGTTTTCGAGGAGGATCCGGGCTGTCCCTGAACCCACTGTGCCGAAACCGATAATGCCGACCGATATCCTGTCTTTACCCATTTTGTCCTAACTCCTCACTGGCGGATTACGCAAGAAAATTTTGTATATTATGCTTCAAAATCGACCGCTACTTCAACACGGCTGCGCCAGTGTGCCATCAGGGGCGTCCTGCGTTATAATAAAACAATGTCTGACCCCCGCCAGAGGCACAGTGCGCCGGGCCGTCCCATGACGCCCGAAAGCGCGTCTTTTTTCACCGGACGGAGAGTGGTCCTCTTGTTGGCGCTTTCGGTACTGACGGGGTCGCTGCTCGGGTTCCTTTACTGGAGTCTTTCCGACCTTCCGGCGATCAATTCGCTCGAAGAATACGCCCCGGCGGAATCGTCGCTTATTTACTCTTCCGACGGCAAAGAGCTTGCCGAACTCTACCTCGAAAGAAGGACCTTCATCCCGTCTTACAAGATCCCCGACTACGTAAAGAAGGCCTTTGTGGCGATAGAAGACGCAAGGTTCTACAGCCACCCGGGGGTCGATCTCATCGGTATCCTCCGGGCGCTGTTTCAGGACATCAGGACCAGGAGCATCGCGCAGGGCGGCAGCACCATAACGCAGCAGCTCGCAAAGATGCTCTTTCTCAAGCCGGAGAAAAGCATCGTACGGAAACTGAAGGAGGCCGCAATCTCTATACAGATAGAAAAGCGCTACACCAAAGACGAGATACTCGGTCTTTACCTTAACCAGGCATTCTTCGGCACGCAGGCTTACGGCATAGAAGCTGCCTCCCAGACATATTTCGGCAAATCCGTGACCGGCCTTACGGTCGGTGAGGCGGCCCTGCTTGCCTCGCTTCCAAAGGCGCCTTCCTATTATTCGCCGTTCCGGAACCCTGAAAGGTCGCTGGAAAGGAGGTCCGTAGTTCTGAGGCAGATGCTCGACGACAAATTCATCACGCAGGCGCAATATGAAAGTGCAATGAGAGAGCCGCTTCCGCTCAGGCCGCATTTCCGGAAATATGAGGCGCCTTATTTCATAGAGATGCTGAGGCGCGAGCTCGAACCAAGTTACGGCGGCGACCTTTATAAGGCGGGATACAAGATCTACTCTACGATAGATTATAGGTTGCAGAAGGCGGCGGAGGAGGCGGTGAAAAACGGAATCTCGAGCATCGAGAAGAGGGACAAAAAGGGGGTACAGGCCGCCCTGGTCGCGATAGAACTGAATACCGGCGCCGTCAGGGCACTGGTGGGGGGCACGGACTTCTGGGAGAACCAGTATAACCGGGCCGCGCAGGCCATTAGGCAGCCCGGCTCAGCCTTCAAACCCTTCGTCTATCTGACGGCTATCGAAGACGGAATGACCTCGGATGATGTGATAATGGACAGCCCCGTCTCCTTCAAAGGGGCAAAGCCGGGACATCCCTGGAGACCAAGAAACTATAACGGCCGCTATTACGGCGCTGTCAGCCTGAAGACTGCCCTTGCAAGGTCTCTGAATGCCGCTACGATACGGCTGGCAGAGAAGGCAGGAGTGGACAATGTGATAGATACGGCCCGCAGACTCGGCATAAAGAGCGACCTTCAGCCCTATCTCCCCCTTGCCCTCGGGGCCTCTGACGTCAACCTCATGGAAATGGTCGCAGCTTACAATGTCTTTGCAACCGGACAATATGTGAAACCGAGGCTCTTTGACTGGATCGTAAATAGGGACGGAGTCACCCTAAGTGAGGCAAAACCCGAAAGGACCGAGCTCATCTCTCAGGACGACGTAGAGGAGATGAGGGCGATGCTTCATGCCGTAGTGGAGGAAGGGACGGCAGTGAAGGCCAGGGAGCTCGGAAGACCCCTTTACGGAAAGACAGGGACGACCAACGAATATACGGACGCCTGGTTTATAGGCTTCGACGACCAGCTCGTCGTCGGAGTGTGGGTCGGAAGGGACGACCATAAGCCCATAGGACCGAGAGAGACCGGCGCGAGGGCGGCCCTTCCCATATGGATGGAGTTTATGAAAAAAGCGCCTCCACAAATTCCCGCGAATTGAAGTCCCTGAGGTCCTCAATGCCCTCGCCCACGCCGATGAGCCTTATCGGTATTCCGAGCTCCCTCTTGATCGCAAAGACAATCCCGCCCTTGGCGGTGCCGTCAAGCTTTGTCAGCGCGATGCCGGTTATGCCGATGGCGTTGTGAAATATCTCAGCCTGCCTCAGGGCGTTTTGACCGGTAGTTGCATCCACTACAAGCAGGGTCTCATGGGGAGCTCCCGGCAGGGCCTTGTCGATCACGCGTCTGATCTTCTTCAGCTCTTCCATGAGGGCGCTTTTTGTATGGAGCCGTCCGGCCGTGTCTATGATGACCACATCGACATCCCTGCTCCTCGAAGCCTCCATTGAATCAAAGGCGACCGCTGCCGGGTCCGATCCGTCCTGATGTTTCACAATCTGCGCGCCAGTCCTCCTGGCCCATATCTCGAGCTGCTCTATGGCGGCGGCCCTGAAGGTGTCGGCGGCCCCGAGCAGGACCGTCCTTCCCTCGGCAGTGTAGCGGCCAGAAAGCTTGCCTATTGTAGTTGTCTTGCCCACGCCGTTTACGCCCACGGCAAGAATGACGAAAGGTCTTTCACCCGTTATGAGAAGAGGCTGAGACGGGCCAAGAAGCGCCGCCATCTCCTCCTTCAGAAGGTCCTTAACGTCGCCCGAACCCTTTATTTCGCCCTTCCTCGCCTTGTCCCTGAGGAACTGGACGATCTCGGCGGCAGCCTTGACGCCGACATCCGAGGCGATGAGCACCTCTTCAAGGTCACCAAGCGCTTCTTCGTCAATCGTTCGCCCGACAAATACGGACTCGACCTTCTCTATGAAACTCTTCCTTGTCTTTGTAAGTCCTTCCTTAAGCCTGTCAAGAAATCCCATTATCGCTCCTCGTTAGAATAGATTGCATCATAATAATCTTTCAGGTCTTCCTTTTTCCAGCGAAAGGGATTCTCAATATCCACCTCCCATTTCACTGGATTGCTGATAATGTACTGCCTGATACGATTCAATTCACCGTCATTGCGGATAACGTGTTCATAATAATTGCGTTGCCAGACAAATACGCGCCAAACCTCGCATAGTCATAATCCTTCAACCTGATTGAACGTCGATGGTGAATCTCAGGATCGTATGTCATATCTTTGTAGGGGCAATTCCTTGTGGTTCCGCTTGGACGCTATTATAACAATTGCGCTCTCATGTCTCTATGACATTTTTGACTTCCGCACATTCATAACTATTTGACAGCACAATACCTATTTGCTTTTTCTCCTGTTCGCCCGGGCTTCTCCGGCGACGGCAGAAGGCTTGTAGGCATTCCAATCTCACCTCAAGCCTCACTTAAACATCTTCAAGAAATCCGCCGCATATGCACGTTACGCTATAATATTCCCATGAATCCTTATTCCCGTCTTGTTCCACGCCTCAACGGAGCGGAGATAGAAGACCGCTTCGATTACTACCTTGGACTCGCGAGAAAAGGGGTCGCGGGTTTCATCGTCTTCGGCGGGGAGATCGAGACCGTACGTGAAGGAATAAAGAAACTTCAGAGGGCTTCTGCAAACCCTCTGATCATCGCCTCCGACCTCGAACAGGGGCTGGGGCAGCAGATACACGGCGGCACCATATTCCCTCCCGCCATGGCGATCGCTTCGGCAATCGCCTCTCAATATCACCCTCTTGATAAGGAGGGGAGCGAGGGGGGGTGGAGCTCCAACCTAAACCTACTGAGAAGAACCTTCGATGCCTTTGCTGTCGAAGCCCGGTATGCTGGGATCAACACGATATTCGCGCCCGTTCTCGACATCAACACGAATCCCGATAACCCCATTATCGCCACAAGGGCCTTCGGTGAAGACCCTGAGACGGTCTCCCTTTTTGGGTGTGAAATGGTAAGGGTCTTACAGGAAAACGGCATTATCGCTTGCGGAAAGCATTTTCCGGGCCACGGCGATACCGAGATCGACTCGCATATGACTCTTCCTGTTGTAAGGAAGGAACTTTCCTCGCTTGAAAATGTGGAGCTTGTGCCCTTCAGGGATGCGATACGTGAAGGCGTGAAGATGATCATGCTCGGCCATCTGAGCGTCCCTGCCATCGACCCTTCGGGAGAGCCGGCAACCATCTCCCCCAGGATCATCTCCTGTCTCAGATCGGAGATGGAGTTTAAGGGAACAGTGATTTCGGATGCCATGAACATGGGGGCGCTGGCAGGCTACGATGAGGATAAGGCATCTCTTATGGCGCTCGATGCAGGAGTAGACATCATCCTGCACCCCTCAGATCCGGACCGGACCGCTTCTTATCTTCTCAGGAAGAAATGGGAACCCGGCCCCCTTAAGCGTTTTGTTTTGCCGGGGGAGCAAGAGGATTCTCCGGATTTCAGCGGACATCAGAGGCTTTCAGACGAACTTGCCCGGATGGCTGTCACTTTTAAAGGGAAAGAAGATATGAGACTTTCAAAACCCTTCCTGATCGTTCTGAAAGAAGACAAGGAAGGAAAGGGGTCTTTCTTTGTCAGTGCGATGAGGCAACGGTACTCTGATATCGGGCATGTCGAGATAGCCCCGGGTGATAACATCCCCTTGTCTCAAATCCCGGGAGACTGTGATCTTCTTGTAGCGATATTCTCGAAAATAAGGGCGTGGAAAGGCGGGCCCAGCGCATGGCTGCTGAGTGCCGTAGAGGCCCTCGACAAGCCGACAACTACATTTATATCTTTCGGAAATCCTTATGTCCTTCGACGCATATCGAGAGGGTCGAGGATATTCGCATACTGGGACGCCCGCTCTGCTCAGGAAGCCGTAGCCGAAATACTGACTTCCAATAAGAGAGGGAAAAGATAATTCAACAAAAATATGAATGATATGGAGAGGAGGCACTGCAGGACATTATCGGCCGGACAGAAGGTCTTGATGGACTCAGCGTCCGAGGTTGATTATCTCCGCCAGCATTGTCCCGGTGTCCAGCAAGGCAAAGGTTGAGTCCCCTTTGTGCAGCCTTGCCGCCTTGCCGGGATTGATCACAAGGGTATCTCTCTTTCTTCCCACATAAGGCGTGTGTGTATGACCGTAAACCACGACCTGGAAATGTCCGCTGTCCGAAAGCGGATCCACAAGGTCAGGCTCGTGAACTGCGACAATCTTCTTCCCGTCAAGCGTCAGGACAAGCGGCTGGCGGTATATCCTGTCTCCAGATTTTTGTCTGAGCAGAATCTTGTCTCCGTCGTTGTTTCCAAAAACCGCGCTGAAACCGCACTTAAGTTCACCGAATATTTCAAAAGTGAAGGGAGACACGAGGTCCCCGGCATGGATAACGTGCGAGACCTTCCGCGCGCTGAAAAGCTCCACCGCCTTCCTGATAGAGGACATATCGTCATGGGTATCTGAGATTATTCCGATCAGCATCGCTCAATAAAAATGGGTGGGAAGCCTTCGCAAGACTCCTCACCCACAGATGGACAACGCATTCAGATCTTTACAACGTTTGCTGCCTTCAGCCCCTTTTCGTCTTCGATGATATCGAACTGGACCCTTTGGCCTTCGGCCAGTGTCTTAAATCCTTCCGACGCTATGGCCGAATAGTGGACGAAGACATCCGGCCCGTTGTCCTGCTGAATAAAACCATACCCCTTGGACTCATTGAACCACTTGACTTTGCCTTCTACCGACATACTCTCCCGACCCTCCTTCTTTGCAGTTCCGAGAATAGAAGACTCTTTTCTCCGGCATAATGACTTTTATACCACTCATTCCTTCCGATGTCAACTATTCTTTTCACTGCCCTTTTCAGCCTCGTCCTGAAGCTCTTTCTCCGTGAGCCCTTTCAGACACTCCGGACATATGCCGTGTGTAAAATCAGCGTTAGAATGGTCCCTGACGTAGGCCTCGATCTCGCTCCAGTAACCTTTGTCGTCGCGGACCTTCTTGCACCAGGCGCAGATGGGGATCAGACCCTTCAATGTCTTGATCTTTGTGAGGGCTTCCTGCAGCTCGCCGATCAGTTCTTCTCTCTCCTCCTCTATCTGTTTCAGACCGGTGATGTCCTTTGAAACGACATTTACGGCCACGGTCTTTCCGTCGGGCCCCTTGACAGGACTCAGGGTCCTCAGAAAGTACTTTTCATCCCGACCGCTTTTATGCTCATGCTGAGCCGGCTCGTCCGTTTCGAAGACCTTTTCGATTTCCTTGACAGTCTCGGCGGTAGCCCTGTCTGAATGAAAGTCGCCATAAGCACGGCCGACGTATTCATCTCCCGAAAACCCCATTCTCCCCATGTGCTTCCTGTTCATATACAAATACCTGCAGTCCCTGTCCAGGAGATATACGGAATCGTCGGTGGATTCGACAACGGAACGGTATTTTTCCTCGCTCATCCTTATTTCGTTATCGATCGCCATCCGTTCGGCCATATGCAGGCGCATCGGCTTCACTATGAAGAAATATAGGACAGGAGAGACCAGGACTATCAGCAAGAAGGCGTCTATAAAGGCGCCCGTCCTTACCGAAAAAGAGGGCAGGACCGACATAACAAACATAATCAGTGCCTCGGCGAGAAAAATCGAGGCTGCCGTTATCAGGAGGAAGCGAACGGGTCTGCTCAGAGTCTCCGAATCATTCGGCAACTCCTTCTCTTCAGAAAAATGTCTTTTATCCTCTTCTGCCAACATTGCTTGTCGCCTGGACTTCCGTTTAAATCATCGACCGCTCGTATATCTTGTATACGGGTATTATAACAGGAGCGCCGGGCTGCTGTGGGAGTAAAGGCGGCCATTTGACAGACCCCCGCCGTAAGGCGCTCCCGGCGTCCTATGCGCTCTGTTGACAACAAGTCCGCGGAACCAGTAATATATCCGTCGTACAGTGCTGCAATTCGCGCGTCTTTTTGCGGCTTGGCGATTTCAGGGTCTCGGGCGGATAGCTCAGCTGGGAGAGCACAGCCCTTACAAGGCTGGGGTCACAGGTTCGATCCCTGTTCCGCCTACCATTGCATCTGCCTTTGCAGGAGCAAGACGGCATTAGGTCTTAAGTGAAGAGTTTTTGACTATTCCTGTTTGTTCGTCCAGGACTTTGAACTTTTGACTTTGAGCTCAGAAATGCGCGGTGCAGATTTCTACTGGGGTGGTAGTTCAGCTGGTTAGAACGCCGGCCTGTCACGCCGGAGGTCGCGGGTTCGAGCCCCGTCCACCCCGCCAGTTTTTCCTTTAATTCCAAGAACTTAACCTTACCAGCTTTACATAATCAGCGTCACCAGACCGTCCCGCCATGCGGTACGCTTGGCAAAACCTTTGCCGAGTTAATCATACGTGGATCTAAGGGGGGAAACTACCTCAGATCCATTTTTTGTTCTTTCTTACTTTTTTCTGTTACATAAAAGTTACCGCTGCCGTCACCCTCTATGCCATTGCCGTAATCAACGTATGACCCGTAGAAAGTGTGCCACTGTGAGTGCTTCGAGAAGAACTGTTATTCCGTGTGAAAACCTTAACAACTTTCACTATTTCGCAGTCGAAAGCCGGACAAATGTTACAATATCATCAATTTCTGCGAATACTATTTGGTAGCAAATATTTTTCAGACTCATGGCTGTTCATCAGATTTGAGAAACCAATATGCACCCTGATACTGTGTCGTATCTATTCAACGCCGCTGTCCGGAAATTTTCGGAGAGGGCTTTGATTATTTCAGATATAGACGGAAGTATCTTTAGTTATTCTGAGGTAAACGATATCGTTTTACAGATAATGTCTCGCCTCCGTGCAGAGGGCATGGAAAAGGGAGACAGGATCTGCATCTATTCCGCTATGCGTGCAGAAGGCTTTCTCCTCTTCTGGGCTGCTATGAGTCTGGGGCTGATCTTTGTACCTGTGGATTTCAATTGGCCAAAAGGCGTTCTCAGAAAGGTGATCCGGGAGGTCAGGCCCAAAATGTTTTTTTGCGGTCCTGAATGCGCAAATGAATTTGAAAGTGATACCCCTTTCTCAAGAAGTGATATGAGGACTGTCCTATTCGACATCGAAGAAAAGGACTCGCTTTTTGATCATCAGACCTTTTCTGATTGGCTGGATGAGCCATACAGAGAAGCTCCTTCTTTCAGTGTGCCGGAAATCTCACCGGGCGACAAAGCGGTTGTTCTTTATACTTCCGGCTCGACCGGAGAACCAAAAGGAGCAGTGCTCTCCCATGGATCTCTTTGCCGAAGCGGTCAGCTCTTTACAAGAACATTCGGCTGGTCTTCGCCTGATGTATTCTTCAATTTGGGTGAGATGCACACAATGAGTGGATTGAGGAGCTCAGCGATAGCCGTTCTTGATGCGGGCTGCTCCTTTCTCGTCACCGCCCCGGCTAGGCGAAGCAATATCTTCTCTATTACCGAATGCATCAGGCTCTACCTTTGCACACAGCTTGGCGCTTCACCTATCACCATCAAGCAGTTTGTTCTATTTAAAGACAGGGTAGGGGTTTCGGCTTTGAAAAGTCTGAAGTCTGTTCTCAGCACTGGAAATAATCTATCGGAGAATCTAATGGATGAATTCCATGACCACTTCGGGATCCCTATTCTGAATTATTACGGTCTGACTGAGACAACGGGCCTATGCATAGGAAACTCACTGGAGACATTCCGGGATGCACATGGGAGCATTGGCCTTGCGCTAGACTGTGAGGCGAAGATCATCGATCCAGATGGGAGCCCCCTTGAAGACGGCCAGGTCGGAGAGCTTATTATCAGAAGTAAGAATCTAATGTCCGGTTATTACAATCGCAAGGACCTTGAGAAGGATATCATCAGGGATGGCTGGCTCTATACCGGAGATATGGCGAAAAAGCGGCCGGACGGCCATTTTGTGCTCATGGGCAGAAAACGAAATATAATAAAAAATGCTTATACTGAGCTGATTCATCTGGAAGAAGTTGAGTTATGCATAGAGCGTCATCCGCAGATCGCGGAAGCAGCGGTCTGCGGGTATATATCTGTGTTGGGAGACGAGCGTATGGCTGCTTTCATCGTGCCTTCTGCAACTCCTAAAAATCCGATGCTTTTATTCAGGGATTTGAAAGAATATCTTGTTGCTGAACTGGGTGCCCATAAGATTCCATCCGTCTTTCTTATGCGGGATCAACTGCCACGTACCAGTGCCGGCAAAATCCTTAGAGATCAACTTAAGAAAGAAATAGTATATGACAGGGAAGCCGGTCAAGACTAATTATCTGGTCGATGCTTTTAGGAGGGCAGAGGAGCCCCTATTAAGCAAGAAAGCGTTTATCGTAACAGGGAAGGAAACTCTTACGTTTGGAGAGGTTGCTGAGAAAGAGAAGCGGTTGAGCAGGCTCTTCCGAGAAGCCGGGATAATTCCTGGGGACAGAGTCATAATAGCAACCCGTAACGAACTGGAGGCATCGATACTCTTCCTTTCACTGCTCAGAAGCGGTATTGCGGCAGTAAATCTTGATCCGGATACAAAACGGCACCGTTTCAGTCGCATCGTTCAGATCACACAGCCCAGGGGTATCTTTCTGGATGAAGATCTGGCGGATCTATGGCAACCCGGTGGTATTGAATTTGTAATGAAGATAAAAACAACGGGCCTGAGAAGCGGCGTCTTATCCGACAAACTGCTTAAAAGACAGCCGCGGCCTGAAGCGATCAGGGACGTCTATCCGGCAGTCCTGGAGGACTTGCTCCCCATCTTTGAGCCGGCCGCTGCAGATTTGAAATCAGACGCTTACATACTTTTCACTTCCGGGACGACCTCTGATCCCAAGGGCGTACGGATCAGTCATCGCAGTCTCTCCGCACATCTTAACACCATAAGTCGACAGTTCGGGTACACACCGGAGAGCAAGATACTCAATAATCTGATTCTCTCCCATGCCGACGGGATGATCCAAGGGCCTGTCATTACTTTCGTCAACGGGGCGACTCTCTTCAGGCCGATGAAGTTTGACATGAACAGAATCGGGGCACTGCTCGATATGGTTCACGCAGACAGGATCACTCATTTCATAGCAGTGCCCACAATACTGTCACTGATTGAGAGGCTATGCAAGGACCGTCCGGGCGCTTTCGGGACTGAAGATTTCCGGTTTATTATCAGCACAGGGGGATATCTCGATGCCCGTCTCTGGAGCCGACTCGAAGAACTCTTTGGGACTCGGATCACAAACGTTTACGGCTTAACGGAGACTGTTGTAGGCGGATTTTTCAGTGGTCCCTCGGATAAGGATCACTGCATTGGGACTATAGGCAGGCCTGTTGACTGCCAGGCTTTTATCGAAAACGACAGCGGCAGCGAAGCCGGACCCAACGTTGCCGGTGAACTGCTTATCAAAGGTGACAACGTAATGACCGGATATCTCAATTCGCCGGAAGCGACAGCGAAGGTCTTCAGTGACGGCTGGCTCCGGACTGGTGACATAGCGGTCAGGGATAAAGACGGCTTCTACAGGATCGTTGGGAGGAAAAAGAACATCATCATTTCCGGAGGGACAAATATACACCCGGAAGAGGTTACGGAGGTTCTTAAGCTTATGCCGTTTGTCATAGATGCCGTTACCCTGGGGGTGCCGGATGATATCTGGGGGGAGCGTTTGGTGGCGGCCGTAAGCCTCGATGCATCCGGAAGCGCAACAGAGGAGGAGATGATAGCCTTCTGCAGGTCTCATCTGGAAGAGATCAAGGTGCCTACCGCTATTCACATCCTGCCCGCCTTACCTAAAGGGCCGGTGGGCAAAGTTCAAATCGAAAGAGTGAAAGAGATCATCTTGAAGACCGGCAGGGCAGCTAAGGACCTCAAGGGTGACCTGCGGTCCAGAATAGTTGCGATCGCCGCGCACTGTTTTAAAGTTAAGATCGAGGATATGTCAATCAATACGGCGCAGGATGATATTACAGGGTGGGATTCTCTTGCGCATCTCGAGTTTATAACGGCGCTCGAAGAAGAACTTCAGATGACGTTTTCACCCGTGGAAATAATGCAAATCGAAAGATTAAGCGATGCATGGAAGATCATCGCAGAAAAGCTTTGTTGACGGCCGGGAAGAATTCCCTTGAATTCGTCATCTGAGCTCTAATTATTACCCGGATCAGTATAGTAAAGCTTCAGGCACTTCGGACAGATCTCATTACCCTTGAAATTGCCGGTTGCCATCTGTTCCCGAAATACCTTATATCGCTTGCTGTTCCATATCTCTTTTAACGAAGAGCCCCGGGCATTCCCTAATTTGTTTGCTGCATTGTAATCCCTGCAACATGGTACTACGTCGCCGTTCCACTGGACAACAAGGTGCTGCCAGGGAAAAGGGCAAGGCATAAAGGGAGGATATTTCTTAAAGCTCCCGATATTTACCATTTCCGATTCTCCCCAGGGAAAGAATTCCCTGATTTCGACACTGATCCCTTCATTTACCCATTGTTTTCGAAATATTGAAACATGCTCTGAATTTGAGTACATCAAAATCATCCTGACTGATATCAGAGCATTCGACTTCATTTTCTTGTGAAGAGAAATTAAGGTCCTGATGTTCCGGACAGCCTCCGCATAGTCGGCATTCCTGCCCCTGATGGCCCGATAACTGTCGCTGTCATATCCGTCAAGGGAGACAATGATGCGGAAAGGTCCGCCTGATAGTATCTTGGCGGCCAGTTCAGGGTGCAATTGGGGCCCATTAACCGACATTGTAATTTTTAGTCCTTTCAGGGATGCATATTCCACCATTCGGTCAATTTCCGGATGCAACAGTGATTCGCCAAAGTGAAAGAGTTCGATCTCGTGGGATTTTATCGGCTCTGCATAGGACGACACCTCATCGATAATCTTTGTAAACAGATCGAACTTCATAAACCCCGTTTCTCTCGTCATCTTACCCGAACGCGGACACATAATACATGAGTATATACAGTGATTTGTCGGTTCAATCTGATGAAGATGAGGCTCCGGTGTACGTTTTAGCTCAAGGTAATGAGACCATCCCTGCCTGCTCTGCAGAGATGATGGGAACCGATCGAATATCTCGTATGGCACAATAACGTATTGTAAGTTTTACCATTGCATAATCGCAAGAGTTCAGGTTTATAGCCACTCAAAGAAAAGAGGAATCATACCCCACATAAAAGGGCACTCTTCAATCTGTGCCTGGAGACTGGAGAGGTATTGCCGGAAACCCTCTTCAGGGGTGGAATATTCTCCGCTGGGGATAAAGTTCATTATGTATGCTCCAGACTTGTTCTTGTTGAAGAAACAGAAGAAAACAGGAATGTCGTATTTAAGGGCGAGTCGAAACGGAAATAGGTGAGGACGGATCGAGATACCGAGGAAAGGAGCTGTTCCAGTATTTCTTGACGGCCCGGGATAATCGATCTCCATCTTAACCATACCTCCATTTTTTACATGGTCGAAGAGATATTTTTCTTCTTCTCGGGACACTAATAATACACCAGATTTGTTCAGAAACATGATCCTTTTGCTCCTAAGGGGCTCCAGGACCAGGGTCTCAGCATCGTGCAACTGCATTACGAACTTCTTGTCGGCAAGGGTCTTCACGTTGAAATGCATTCTGTTCAGCATATATGTATAGAGCTCCGGTCCGTAATGGGCTGCGAGAACAATCGCCCCTTTTCTCCCCTCAAGTGCATGCTCAACTGCTTCCATGTTCTGCATGATAATGTACTTATCGAGGGCATAAGGTGCCTCGCAAAAAACATATCCCCAGACACCGTCCCTCCCTTGCTGGACGAAGTATTTCACTATATACAGTAAAGCGGGCAGCGGGCTTCCAGTATGCCGCGCGAACCATTTAATTGCCTTCCATTGACCAATTCTCAGGAGCATAAGAAATAATCCAACAACGCTTCCAAGACTGTTCAGCAAGAATGCTTTAAAGGGGATCACACTAACAGAAATCGCGATCAATCGGATGGCGAGAAACTTTACATTCAAGGCAAATCGCGAAGAACCTGGCTGATGTGTCAATAAAGAATTCCTTGGCACTAACTAACTGGGAGAGTATTATGAAGTTCCTGTTATTGTTTCGATCAAATCAGCGAGGCTCAAAAAGCGCACATGGATATCGCCATATGTCCTGGGAAAAGACCTTTCAAAACGCCGGGTTACCATATGCAACCATATTAGCAAATAGTGCTACTAAATGCAATAATGCTTACACTTGGCAATTATGCAGTTAAACAGAGATATCGAAAGATGAACTATCCGCAGTCCGTACATGGATCGCCGGATCATTTGCCATTGCAGCCTGTCATTTGTATAATATCGTTGTGAATAATGAGGAAATAAGGATAAACATTCTCAAGGTTCTCTACTCGTTTTACAAGGAGAAACCGTTCAATTTCCTGAAGACCGAACTCCTCCTAAATGAAATCGGTACTGAGGAAAAGGAGCTCCTCTGGCACCTTAATTATCTGCTGGACGCCGGATATATCGAAGGAAAGAGATTCAAGACCTTTGAGAGCATGGGCTACCTTGAGAAGATAAAGATAACCTCGAAAGGCATAAGTGTTCTTCAGCCGCCTTCGGAATTCGACAAGCTGCCCCGGGATGTCCAGATAAGCAGAGTGATTGAAAATTTCATGCTGGGCATGAAGGAAGAGATCGAGCACGGCGATATCCCGCAGGAGGAGAAGAAAGGACTCTTCGAGGAAGTCGACAGGTTTCTGACCGATCCGCGGATAGCCCTTTTTGTCGGCGCCACTCTTCTCAGACTTCGCGGAACTTCCTGATACTTTTTGAAAGGCTATGATGACAGGTCCTCGTAAACTGCCGCTGGCAGGCAGAGACTAAGAAAACTTGCCGTCTTTCATAGCCAGGACCGAATCTGCGAGTTTTTCAGCTTGTTCCCTGTCGTGCGTGGCCATGACCACGGTCGTCCTTTTGTCTTTCTTCATCTGGAGGATCAGGTCCTCAATGATCCCGGTGTTCTTCTGATCAACCGATGCCGTCGGCTCGTCCAGGAAGAGGATCTCCGGCTCTATGACCAGAGCCCGTGCAATGCCAAGACGCTGGGTCTCTCCGCTCGAAAGGGTCAGGGCATTCTGCCGTTTCTTGTGACCCAGCTGCACGAACTCGAGCGCCTTATTGACCCTCCGCTCACTTTCATGGCTTCTGATGCCTCTTATTGCGAGTCCGTATGCGACATTCCTGGAGACCGATGTATTGAACACCCCCACTTTCGGAAGGACAAGGGTAAGTCTGCGCCTGAGTCCGAGGTCCGGCCGCAGTAAACCCCCGTCCAGGGAGTAATCGATCTTGCCGCTGTCGGGCGTCTCGATGAGGGCGCAGATCCTCAGGAAGGTGGACTTCCCGCAGCCGTTCGGTCCAGTCAGAATATAGACGCCGTGCTCCTTGAACGTGAAAGAGCAGTCCCTGAGCACTGTGTCGCCGTTGTAGCTCTTTGCGATACCTGAGACCGCGAGTCTTAGGCCCATCAGCTCACACCAACCATCCCCTTCTTTTGGACAATATGAAGCACCGAATTTATCAGCAACGAGATAGCGATGAGTATGATCCCGAGGGCCACCGCCAGTTCAAAATTGCCCTTGTCCGTCTCGAGTGCTATAGCCGTGGTCATCACCCTGGTATAGCCGGCTATATTGCCGCCCACTATAAGGATGGCCCCGACCTCCGCAACCACCCTTCCAAAGGCCGCAACTATGCCCGACACTATGCCGAATCTCGCCTCCCTTATCACGGCCAGGGAAACCTGAAGCCGGGTCGCCCCGAGGGTACTCGAAGCCTGTCCTATGACGGGGTCCACACCGATAACTGCCGAATGTGTAAGAGCCGCAACGATTGGAAAGGCGAGAATGCTCTGGGCCACAACCATGGCCGTCGAAGTATAAAGAAGCGACAGGAAGCCGAGAGGCCCGCTCCTCGAAAGCAGCAGATAAAGGAAGAGCCCGACTACCACGGGCGGAAGACCCATGAACGTGTTCAGGACCGTAATAAGGATGCCCTTCAGGCGAAACTTCTTAATACCCAAAAAGACGCCGAGCGGAAGACCCAGAACGACTGCGACCAGAAGGCCGATGCACGAGACCTTCATCGACAGGAAAATAATCCCAAGCAGCTCGGCGTCGAGATGGAAGATCAGAGACAGGGCCTGGGAGAAACTGTCATATATTGAAGACATATGGAGTTAACCCTAACATTGCAGAATACTGCTCAGCGCCTTGACTATCGAATAGTTCAGGGAAGCCGGAAGGTCAAGCAGGCCAATAATGATGTTTGTTAACCTGCTCAACCTTCTTGACCTTCTCGACCTTTATGTATTCACTTCGCATCCGGGAAAAAGAGCTGATTTCCATTCTTGTCCTTGAACGAGGCGATGGTCTGCTGCCCTTCCTTTGATATAAGCCAGTCGACAAATTCCATCGCTTCCTTGTATTTCACCCCTTTGAACCTGGCCGGATTAACCGCCATAACGCCGTATTGATTGAAGAGCATAGGATCGCCTTCGACGAGAATCGCCATCGCTAGACGGTCTTTGTCCTTTGTGGCAAGCCATGTGCCCCTGTCGGTAAGCGTATAGGCGCGCTTCTCGTCGGCTACCCTCTGGGTCTTTTCCATGCCCTGCCCTGCCTCGATATACCACGCCTGCCCTTTGGGCTCGATGCCGACCATCTTCCAGAGCTGCAGCTCCTTTGTGTTGGTTCCGGATTTGTCGCCGCGGGAGACGAACTTCCCGGCGGCAGCAATCTTCTTAAAGGCCTCTGAAGCGGATTTCATGCCTCTGATCCGGGCCGGGTCGTCGACGGGCCCGATAATCACAAAATCATTATACATGACGTCATGACGGTTCACAAAGAAGCCCTCTTTAACGGCCTTAAGCTCCTGTTCCTTTGCGTGGACAAAGGCCACGTCCGCGTCGCCTCTCTTGCCCATCTCTATGGCCGCTCCCGTGCCGAGTGCTACAACCTTCACCTTTATGCCGGTCTTCTTCTCGAAAAGGGGTAGGATATAACCGAACAGGCCCGAGTTGTCCGTGCTCGTGGTCGACGAACAGATGATCTCCGTTGCCGCAAAACCCTGCACCGGCCTGACAACAACCGCGCATAAAACCAGGAACAAACAGAAAACCGCTTTTCTAAACATGACTCCTCCTTTTGTTCTTCTTGTCCGGGGGAAAGCCGAGTTCTTTCTCCTCACGTTCAAGGAATTCCTGAAAATCTTTATAAAACCTCCAAAACAGACTGATCGCCTTTTCCCCTTCTTCTGTCAGCCTGGCGCCTCCGCCGCCCTTGCCGCCGGTTGCCGCCTCGACCAGTGACTTTCGCGCCTGCCTGTTCATCGAATCCACAAGCTCCCAGGCATGCCTGTATGATATCTCCATCGATTTCGCCGCCCTTGTTATGGAACCGAACTCGCGGACACGCTCAAGCAGGATGATGCGTCCGTAACCGAGGAAAGTGCCTTCCCCGCCCTCTATCCAGATTCGCCCTCGAAGGCCCGGGGAAGAGTTCTCCTTGTACGCCGGCGAGCCTCTCTTATGCATGACCGTAGTATACTCACGGAAATAACGGAAAGGCAAGGCTTCGCCGGGCCGCTTTATGACGGCCGAACGGGAATCACATCGGCAAAGAACAGCATTGCTGCAGACTCAGAGGGCCGCGCCTATCCTATCCATACAGTCTTATCAAAGTCCTGCATACCTTCAACGACATGGTTCGTCGTTCCTCTGCGCCCCACTTTAAGCTCGTTCTCGATGTTGTAATACTTAAGGCATGTGCCGCAGGAATATATCTCGACGCCCATGGTTTCGATCTCTCTCAGGAGTGTACAGACCTCTTCATTTGTGGTCGTAAGCTTGACCCCTGCGTTCAAAAAGAATATGGCGTGGGGGACCTGTCTGTAGGTCTTCATGGTTTCGAAATAGGTCTTCATCAGGACCTTGCCGAGTTCCTCTTCCTTTCCCATTGTGTCAGTAGCCACGACAAGCAGCATGCTTTTTCCTGACTCCGGTGTTGCATCCTTGGCTGCTGAAGGCGCGCAAACATATCCTTTTACTATCTTTACCCGCCAGTCCTTTCCGTCTCTTACAATTTCGGAATAGAAAGCGTTCTTCTTTGCAAACCATGCGAGGTTGTCGGCCGAGGCCTCGTTATCGACAACCACCTCAACAATGCCTTCAGTCATCCCCGAAAGGGCTTCTTCCGCCATCATGACGGGCTTGGGACAGCCCTGACCTCTCGCGTCAATAATCATCTCAACCTCCTATTTCTTTACTTGCCGGCCCGAATCCTTCCAATCGCCAAAGATCCTCTGGAAGATATTTGGATAAGCCAGCTTCATCAGCTTTCTGTAAGCCGTGTAACTCCTGTCTCCTGTGTTACAAGTAGACTATGATCTTCTTTTCTTTAGGCCTGAAATCCGCTCCATTTGACTGAGAAACAAGAACGAATAGAGAGAATAAGAAACAACCGAATACTATTCTTTGTATTGTCTTCATCAGTACTCCTTTCATGTCTTAAGATGGGGTTCATGTTCTTCTTCAATCAGTGCAACCGGCCGGGGCTTTGACCGTTTCGGTTTCACCGTATAGCGCTGCCCCCAGGGCGCCGGCGATATCCGGCGGTTCGGGAACCAGTATTTCTACGTCAATCCTTTTCTGTAGGAGATTCACGGCAGCGGGATTCTTCGCCACCCCGCCGGTAAAGACCACAGCATCACCGTAGCCGATACGCACAAGCATGGCGAGCATCCGCTCGATTACCGATATGTGAACTGCTTTGGCGATATCAGCCTTCGGAGTTCCGTGATTCTTGAGCGAAATAACCTCTGATTCGGCAAAGACCGTGCACATGCTGCTGATCCTGATGTCGTCTTTCCCCTTTAATGCCTCGAAGCCGAATTCTGAAAGGGCATATCCCAGGGATGCGGACATGATTTCAAGAAACCTGCCGGTTCCGGCAGCACACTTATCATTCATCTGAAAATTGAGCACCTTGCCGCGTTCGTCAAGAGCTATGACCTTGGTGTCCTGACCACCCACGTCAACGATGGTTCTGCAGTGGGGAAAGAAATGGCGGGCGCCGAGGGCATGGGCCTTTATCTCGGTTATTACATCGTCGGCAAAGTGCCTCTTTGCCAGGTGTCTTCCGTATCCAGTGGCAATAATCCTCGAAGGATGGTAGCCCTTCATCATCTTCAGCGACTGCAAGTGGGGATCGTAGCCGCTTTCAGCTATTTTGAAATCAACAAGGCGGCCGCCTTCAACAGCAGCCACCTTGATTGTCCGCGATCCGAGGTCTGCGCCTACTACCATGCTATCCCTTAATCTGCTCCAGAAATGCCTCCACCCGTGTCTGGAGCTGACCAAAATCCTCCATGCTGTAATCAGTCTCTATCCTCAAAAAGGGTGTTCCCGCAACTGCCTTCTCGGCCCTGTAAGCCTCCATCATGTACGGCGTGCAGAACTGGAGGGCATAATGTATAACACCGTCCGCCTTTAGACTTTTGGTCAATGTCTTTATGTTATCGAACCGTTCGTTATTAGGCGTAAAACAGGCGCAGTCTATTCCAAGATATCGTGAAGCCAGTTTATCCATGGCCTCGTCCATGCTTGAGAAGCTCTCATCCAGCAGGTCCCGGTGATTTCTCTCTCCGATGCACGACTCCTCACCGACCGCGACCGCACCGCTTCCTTCGACTATCGCATGCAGCTTCCAGTTTGGTATAGCCATCGGCGAGCCGGAGATGAGTATACGCGGGGCGCCCTTTTCAGCCATACCGTTTTTCCTGGCTACCCTTTCTTCGAGTTCGTCACAGAGCCTGTTTGTCATCTCAGTGAACCTGAGAGGGTCGTCATAAAAGGAGACCTGATTCACAAGGAGAGCGTCCAGGCCGGATATCGGGGCCGGGGCCGCGGCCCTGAGCCTGCTGAGCCTTTGCAGTGCCTTTCTCTTCGCGTTCACAACCCCGGCGGCCTTCTTGAGGGCCTCAACGGTTATCTTCTTGCCGGAAAGCTCCTCCATTCTGTCCCTGAACCTCTTAACTTCACTAAGCCAGAGCTTCCTGTCCTCCGCGGTCTTCATGTGCGGGATTTCCATAACGTAGACCTTGCCGGTTATGTCATTGAGGCTTTCATACGCCTTCTTCTTGCCGTCGCAGGTGGTTTCACCCACAATAAGGTCGGTTGATTCAACGTAAGGGCAGAGTCCTGAGAGCTTGAAGCCCATAAACGCCTTTATCAGAGCGCAGGTGTTCCTCGGGATGAACTTCTCGGCCTGATCCGAGCCGACCTCGGCGCCGGCGCAACCGCATCTACATACGCCGTCCGCAGCAAGGACTATCTCCTCCGGAACGTAAACACAGAAGGCGCCCACAACTTTCCTGCCGGTCTTCTTGGCATTAAGAATTTCCTCGATCCTTAGCCCATGGACTTCTGAGATGACGAAATCGAAATAATCCATCGCCCTGGGCCTGTTCTTCTGATTGAGGTAGATGTCCTTATACGTCTTTGAAAGAACGCCTAAAAGTCCTGCATGGTTTTCAAGATTCAGCCCAAGCCCTTTCCACATCTCCGTGTAATCTTTTCCGCTCATTTGTCCTCCGGGTTCTTTTGAAGTTTATGAATTACATCTGGCATTATTCTTCCATTCCCTATGCTTCCGAGACTTAATCTTATCCTCTCTTCTTAACATGAGATCAAAATGATTGGAGGGGGACAGTGGGAATCGAACCCACCATAGCCTTTTTTCGGCTATACCGCTGGTTTTGCAGACCAGGAGGGGCGCCAGCCCCTTGCCCCCCATTCAGGTACAGCCGATGTATTTCATTGCGCTATTCAATTTCCCTTCCAATTCGGATAATTACTGCTCCTTGGCTGCTGCCTGATGGACAAGGCCGAATATGGTTAATGCCGTGATGAAGATTGAAAGCATACGTCTTCTGCTCATCGAAAACCTCCTTCAAAAGGTGAACTGACTGAAACAATAGAGTCTAAGATATACCGGCTCGATAAGACAAATAGATATTGTCTATCTACAAAACCACAGGTATAGGCATAATCTGAAAAAGATGGCTATGAGCAAACCATATGATGGCCGTGACTTGACAAGTGCTACGATAATGGATATAGTAGCACCATGGCTGTTTTTAGATTCGGCATATCACTTGACAAGGCGTTGATCGAGCGGTTTGATGACCTCATAAGAAAGAAGGGGTACGTAAACCGTAGTGAGGCGATCCGCGACCTTATCAGGGACAGTCTCGTCACGGAAGAATGGGAATCCGTTACTACCGAGACCGTTGGAACTATAACACTTGTATATTCCCACGATACCAGAGAACTCACGGATACTTTGACCGATCTTCAGCATCATTACCATAGCGCCATAGTTTCTTCAATGCATATACACCTCGATGAGCACAACTGCCTTGAGGTGATCGTTGTGAAGGGCAAAGCAAAGGACATAAAGACAATCGCTGATAGACTGATCGGCACAAAAGGCGTTAAGCACGGGAAATTGACAGTGACGACAACCGGGAAGCACTTGAAGTAACTTTTTTTTTGGACATATGGTAGCACGATTAGTAGAGAGGTAGCACCAAAGAGGGGATTTACGGAAAAGACATCATGCAGATGGGCGGCAAGGCAAACAAAAATAAAACGAAAGGAGGATAAAAAGACAGGGAGCCTGTGGAGAGGCCCCCTGCTGTGTGGGAAATGCTGCGAGCCGCAACGATTCCCATACATATTTTATCAAAAAACCTGTTTAAGGAGGAAAGGGATGAAATATGTAGTTCATGCAGCTATAGCATTTATCGTTATTGCAGGGATTTTTTGTGCGCCTGCATATGCCGCGATTCCTCTGATCACCGATGACACGGGGACGCAGGGAAAAGGCAAGTTCCAGTTGGAACTCTTTGGAGAATACGGACATGACAAGGAAGAGAGCGTGACAAACAAGAATGGCGATCTGTCGGCGACATTGACTTATGGGATTAGTGATCCTGTGGATATTATTCTCACGATCCCTTATTCATCATGGCGCTCAGACGATTCAGTATCGGTGTCGCGGGAACACGGTCTTTCAGATTTGGCCATAGAATCAAAGTGGAGATTCTATGAAAAGGAAGGGTTAAGCTTTGCTTTGAAGCCGGGCTTTACCATTCCCACGGGGAATGATGAAAAAGACCTCGGAAACGGAAAGATGACATATTATCTTTTTCTTATTGCGTCAAAAGAAGTGAACCCTTGGGCATTTCATTTTAACCTAGCCTACATCAGAAACAATAACACGGGCGAAGATCGCAAAAACATATGGCACGCCTCCCTTGCCTCGACAGTCGAAGTGCTGAAGAACCTGAAACTTGTCGGAGACATCGGGGTCGAGACGAACCCTGAGAAGTCATCCGACACGCCCCCGGCTTATATTCTCGGCGGATTAATCTATTCGGTCAGCGAGAACTTTGACATCGGTCTTGGATTAAAGGGCGGTTTAACCAAACCCGAAACGGATATAGCTGTCCGTGGCGGCATTACATGGAGGTTTTAAATGCATATACCTGACGGTTACCTGAGTCCTCAAACATATGTGCCCTTTTGGGGGGTGTCCATTGGATTTTGGTCTGTTGCTCTCAAGAAGATGAAGAAAGAGCTTTCGGTCAAGCATGTCCCCTATCTGGCGATGGCAGCGGCCTTTTCTTTTCTCATCATGATGTTTAATGTCCCAATCCCGGGCGGCACTACAGGACATGCAGTCGGCGGTGGAATCATCGCAGTTCTTTTGGGGCCGTGGACGGCGGTGATAGCAGTATCTGTCAGTCTTATAGTTCAGGCCTTGGTATTCGGGGACGGCGGGATTACAGCAATCGGCGCAAACTGTTTTAATATGGCAGTGGTCATACCCTTTGTATCTTATTGGGTTTTCAATCTTATCAGAGGAAATTTCACTGGCGGCTCAAGGTTCAATATCGCAGCTTTTCTTTCAGGGTGGGCCGGGCTCTCCGTTGCCTCGATATTTGCCGGCTTTGAATTTGGTATCCAACCTCTGATCGCAAGCGGCGCAGACGGAAGGCCGCTTTATGCGCCTTACCCTCTGTCTGTGGCCCTCCCTGCAATGGCATTAGAGCATATGATGCTGTTCAGCGTTGTCGAGGGGGTTGTGACGTTATTATTATTAAAATATTTTATGAAGCATGAGCCGGAGTTGATTCATGCATTGAAAGCGAAGGAGGCATGAAATGACAACACAGAAAAAACTTTGGATAGGTCTTCTCATCATGGCGCTTCTTACTCCCATCGGTGTTATCCTTCCGGACAAACTCAAGGCCGGCAGCGCTTGGGGAGAATGGGGACCGGAGGAGATTGAAAAACTTCTCGGTTATGTGCCGGAAGGATTGAAGAAATTATCCGAACTTTGGAAAGCGCCCGTGCCTGACTATAATTTCGGAGGCGAAGGCGCTTCCATGACTGTTCAGGTCATATCATATATAGCCTCCGGCATCATTGGAATACTGGCCGTAGGCATTGTGATATACGTGCTTTCACGAGTGCTCGCAAAGAATGAAAAGTAAGATACCTTCATTTCTTTTGGAAAGGCCCTCCTCTGATTCCTTCACACAGGGAAGCGTGGGCCTTAAAATCCCTTTCATCGAAAAGGGAATTCATCATGTGGCAAATGTCATAAAGACAGGCTATATCCAGTGGGAGACCGCCGCAAGAGACAGCTTCTTTCATCGGATCGATGCGAGGATAAAGGTCCTATTCCTGATCTTCTTTATCGTTATCGTCAGCCTGAAAAACGACATCCTGCCCGAAGCCCTGATAGGCGGCTTCATTTTCAGCCTGATGACAATAGCCCGCTTGAATATCGTGGGCCTCTACAAGCGGGTTTTCTTCCTCGCCTTCTTTTTCGGGTTTCTCGTTGCGCTTCCGTCTGCCTTCAACGTCATAACAAAAGGCGATATCATTATCCCGGTGCTTCGTCTCTCAAGACCCTATCGGTTCTGGATATATCAGATACCCGGGGAAATCGGCATCACGCGAGAAGGCTTCTACGGAGTCGTGATGCTTACCTCAAGGGTCATGAACTCTCTGGCCCTTTCATTCCTTGTCTTGTATACAACACCATTCCCCGAGATCATAAGAGCGCTCAAGGTGCTGAGGGTGCCGGACGGGTTTCTCATGATCATTACGCTTTCCTATAAGTACATGTTCATATTTGCAAAGACGGTCGAGGACATGCATCTTGCAAAAAAGAGCAGATTGGCCGGGCAAGTGAATAATGTTGATGCGAGAGGATGGATAGCCGGAAGGATCGCCTTTATGTTCAAAAAGACGAGGCTGCGGTGTGAAGAGATTTTCAAGGCCATGCAAAGCAGGGGCTTTTCTGACAACATAAAGATATACGGCGTCGGACAGCTTCACGCAAGTGACTGGATTGCAGGTGTTATATTTTTTTTGATCGGAGTTCTATTCTTGTGGATGTGAGGTTATTGTGAAAGATATCATAAGTCTTGAAGAAATATGTTACAGCTACTACCGCAATATCCCCGCTGTTTGCGGCATAAGTCTTGACATTAAAGAAGGGGAGAGGTTTGCTGTTATCGGCGCAAACGGAAGCGGCAAGTCTACTCTCCTTCAAATAATGAACGGGCTGCTACAACAATCAGCCGGTAAATATCTTTTCAGAGGGATCGAAGTATCAGAGAAGACCTTTAGGGATAAGGAGTTTCTGCGGTTCTTCCGGGGGCGTGTTGGCTATGTATTTCAGGATTCCGACATTCAGCTATTCTGTCCGACCGTTCTTGATGAACTCCTTTACGGACCGCTTCAGTTGCAGATCAATGAGAAAGAGGCCATGGACAGGGCCTTTGAGGTCATGCAGATACTGAATATCGAGAATCTTAAAGATAGACCATCCTACATGCTTTCAGGAGGTGAGAAGAAACGAGTCGCCATTGGATCGGTCCTGACGATGAATCCTGAAGTGTTACTCCTCGATGAGCCGACAAACGGCCTTGACCCGAGAACTCAGGTTTTTCTCGTCGAGCTGATGCTTGCCTTAAGTGACGCTGGAAAGACTCTGGTGATAGCGACACATGACCTTTCGCTGGTCGATGAGCTGCATATGCGAGTTGCCCTCCTGTCTGAAGAACACAAGATTGTGAAGATCGGCTCTTCTGGCGAAATACTGGCCGACGAAGATTCGTTGCTCAATGCAAATCTTATTCACGAACATGTTCACTATCACGGTCAGGCGATCCATAAACACAGGCATTCTCATTTTTTATTTCACAAACATTAGAGAGCAAGACGGGAATAATGGTATCGCGCTTGTATGCGTCTAAATTTAATTCCTCAATCCGTTCCAGTTCACCGCTACTCTAAAGGTACAATTTGAGGTTGACAAACAGAAATAGGCTCGCAATAATAGCTCATGCGAATGAAGAGCATTATCATTCTTCTTTCACTTTTGGCAGCCATTTTCTCGCCTATATCGATAAACATCTCGCTCGCAGACAATGGTGCATATATCGTCACTCTTGACGTTTGTCATGCATCAGGGTCTTCTCTTTCGCTTGATTCTCATATGCCTGTCATTGATGAACATCCCTGCAAAATATGCCCGCTGGAATTCGTCGGTTTTGCCGGGATGTCAAAGCAGCGTTCCGAACTGGATATCCTATCTTTTCAATTAGAGCGCCCTCCCAGGTTCTAACCTACAGTTCCGAAGTCGCCAAGTCGAAGTTTTTCAAGTACATATAGGCCTTGTGTCTGTATGCGAGAGTCCTTTTTTCAGGCTCTCCTCCCTTTAAACTCGGCTCCACTTCGGAAATTGTTGAAAGACAACTCCTGAGTGGAGCCAGCTTTTTCCCAAGGTTCCCTACGCATGAGCGTCCGTTGCGTTGCATCGGAAACTTTCATAACACCGAGGAGGTAGTGAGAATGGATGTCGTCAAGATGTTGGATGAAAAGGTATCAAGGAGAGGTCTTATCAAAGGCGCGGCGGGAATTGCCGGGGTTGCAGCTCTGACAATGGGAGGCCTCGGTCTTCTTTCGAAAGTTGAAGCCGCTAAAACAAGCTATGCAACACTGCCGTGGCCATATAAGAAATTTACGGCTGCCGAGATTAAAGAAGCAGGCAATATCGCCCATGACAACTGGTTCAAACACTTCTGCAGCTTTGCTGCTCTGAGCGGCGGGGTCGAGATCCTCAGGAGGAAGGTGGGAGGGCCATACAATTCTTTCCCAATGGAACTCACAAGTTTTGCCCATGGCGGAACGGCCGGCTGGGGCGCAACCTGCGGGACTCTGATAGGGTCGGGCGTCCTGGCAACTTTATGCGCTGGACCGAAGATAGGTGAACAAATTGCGAATGAGGTCTGCAACTTCTATGCGACTTCGGCGCTTCCGATTTTTGTTCCCGATCACCCGAAGGCTCAGATCAAGACAACAAGTGTCAGCGATTCCCCTGTCTGTCACCTCTCCGTCGGCAAGTGGATGAAGAAAGAGGGCGTAGGCTTCCTGAGTCCCCAGCAGATGGACCGGTGCGGCAGGGTTGCGGCGGATATGTGCATGAGGACCCTTGAATATCTGAACCTGTGGGCAGACGGCAAGTTCGAGCCCAAAACAAAGGCGCCCTTTATGGCCAATGAGATTCCGAGCCAGAACAACTGCACGGATTGCCATGGCGACAAAATACCGCAGACAAGCGGCAAGTTCGGCACAGGGCTCGATCTGCTCAAAGGCGGACATTAATAAAGGATTTTGATACTGCAGATTCAAAACCTATATCAGGATGGGGGCATGGCCCCCGTCCTGCTTTTTAAAAAATACTTAGGAGGCGACACATGTTTGAAGGATTGTTTCAACCGCTGCACTTGATCATAATCTTAGCTATAGCCCTAATTATCGTCGGCCCCGGCAAACTGCCTGAACTGGGGAAAGGGCTTGGCAAAAGCATCAGGGAATTCAAGAAGGCTATGTCGGATACCAGCAGGGATATTGATGTTATCCCCGAACAAAAGGAAACAACAAAAGAAATAACATCTCCCGCCTCAATGGAGACAAAACAGAAGACCGCCTCAGATGAAATTGCAGCCGCTTCCAAGCAGAGCGTTTCATAGGGACGAATGAGCCTTATATCTCAAGTTATCAACCAAAAGATATTTAAAACAGACAATAAGAAATGGGAGGTTTCAGGTGCAAGGAAGAAATGTAGCTTATCGTGTCGTCAAGTGGAGATTTGTGCGGCAATTGTTTGACGGCGCAGCCATGCTTGGTCTGGCTGCAATTATCATTTTGATGAATTCGTCGGATGTCACGGCTTGTGCAAGCTGTGGCTGCACATTGAGTCAGGATTGGGAAAACCTGCAGTTTGCTTACACCCCGGGAATAAGGCTGGATTTGCGCTGGGACTTTCTGAATCAGAACCAACTGCGTAGCGGGACTGGAACTATTTCGCCCGTTGACGCCAGCAAGATCGTAAACAACGGCAGCCCCCAGGAAGTGGAAAAATACACCATAAACAATTATTTTACACTGGGTCTCGATTACAGCAAGAGCCCAGACTGGGGAGTCAATATTCAAATCCCCTTTATTGATCGCAACCATAGTACACTCGGAACGGCGTCGGACGGGATCACTCCGGGACCCGGGGGAGGGCAATACGGCTCACATACTGATAGTTTTGGCGATATAAAGGTAATCGGGCGCTATCAAGGCTTTATTCCGGGGTGCAGTACCCTTGGTGTCCTTCTTGGGGTCAAGCTGCCGACCGGTAGTCATACCCTAACAGCAACGTCGACTGACCCCACCGCGCCTGGCCAGGTTCCTATTGACCGCGGTTTGCAACCGGGTACTGGCACAACAGATATGATAGTCGGTGCATATTATACTAATATCTTGAGTGCTAACGTGGGTTACTTTGCGCAGGCGCTTTTCCAGGCAGCGCTCTATTCGAAAGATCAGTACAGACCAGGCGACGGCGTCAACCTCAACGCGGGTTTGCGATACCTGGGCTTTTCCGGCTTTTCCCCTCAGCTTCAGCTTAATTTCCGCGTTGTCGAGCGCGATTCCGGTGCGAACGCTGATACAGTCAGTACCGGTGGAACATTGCTGTATCTCAGCCCTGGTATGGACGTACCAGTCAGCAACAGATTTTCGCTGTACGGCTTCGTCCAAGTGCCCGTATATCAGCATTTGAATGGGGTACAACTTGCGCCACACTACACAACCTCTGTAGGCGTGCGTTATGTATTCTAAAGTGGAGTATCTGTGCCGAAACGTATTGTTCCGAGGGGGGCGATTGATGCGAGCAATTCCTGAATGGCTGGAACTCGTCTCGACGATTCGTATCTGACAGTCGGCTGTGTCAGCCGAAGCTCTTCGGCCGCCCTTGAAAAGCTCGGCGCTTCCGAAGACATCTTAAAAGATGAAGAGCTGCTGCTTAAGGTCAACCTCATTCATGAACATATTCATTTCCACGGTCAATCGCCTCACAGCCATCTGCATTCACACTACCTTTTCCATCGACACTTAAAGACACTCTGATCGCACGGTAATAACTTGTGGATAAGGGCTTACCTGAGGAAAACAACCTTGAACTGCGGCCATCACAGCGCAAAACCGGCGGAATAAGCGGTAGATCATTGTTTAAGCAGAAATTCAACAAACGTCTTATACAAAAGTGGAAGAGTCCGCTTGCGGTGGGTGATTATATAGAACCGCCGGCTCATGTCCGCATCTTTGATCTTTATCTCCCTGAGCAGCCCGCATTTCAGCTCGTCTTTGACGGACCTCCGAGATATAATTGAAATGCCCATGCCCTCCTTTACTGCCTGCTTGACCGCATCGGTAGAACCGAATATTCCCACAATGCTGAGACGCTGCGGATCGATGCCCTCCTTTATGAGTATCTTTTCGAACTCCCTTCTGGTGCCGGATCCCTGCTCGCGTACCACCATTGGAAACTCAGCGAGCTCCCTGAGGGCAACACCCCTCTTCTTTATCAAGGAGGGGGCCGCGACCGCAACCAGCTCGTCGTCAAGGAAAGGGCTGAACCGCACCTGTCCGCTATCGAGCTTGGCCCCCACTAAGCCCAGGAGAAGCTCGTGATTTGCGACCTGCTCCACTATCCCACGCGAATCGGAAACGACCACCTCAAAAAGAACGCCGGGGTGTTTTCCCCTGTATAACGCGGTAAATTCGGGAAGGATGTAACTTGCCGGGATCGTACTTGCGCCGATAATGAGCTGTCCGCTAAGGTCCTTCCTGACTTCGCCAAGAAGGTCCCTTATGCCTTCGATCTTCTCGATGACCTCCTGAGCCCTCCCGATGAGCAGCACCGCTTCTTTTGTCGGGATTATCCGCCTGCTCAGCCTGTCGAAGAGTCTGCAGTCCAGTTCCTCTTCGAGCGCCCTGATATGATCGCTCACGGTCGGCTGTGTCAGCCGAAGCTCTTCGGCCGCCCTCGAAAAGCTCTTATGCTTAAAGACCGCCGCGAATACCTTCAGATGGTGCACATCCATATGCGCCTATTCTAACAGATGAAAGGTCTCTCCGCCTCCCTCAAAATAGCTTATAATAAAAAAGGATTCGCGATGATGACAAACAGATTAAGCGTGCTAGTGGTGGATGACGAGGCCGATCTTGCAGAGCTTGTCTCCTACAACCTGTCGAGAGAAGGCTTCGCTGTTGAATCGGCGTCTGACGGCAGAGAAGCGCTAACGAAAATAAGGGACAAGAAATACGACCTGTTGATCCTTGACCTCATGCTGCCCGGAATACAGGGCATGGAGTTATGCAGGCTTCTCAGGAAAGACCCTGCGACCGCCGGCCTTCCAATTATTATGCTCACTGCGAAGGGAGAAGAAGTAGACAAGGTCCTCGGCCTCGAGATGGGCGCAGACGATTACATTACAAAACCCTTCAGCCCGAGGGAGCTGATTGCGAGAGTAAAGGCTGTCTTGAGGAGATCGCGCGAAAAAGCTCCCGAAGAGCGCAGGCTCAAGGCCGGGAGGATCGAAGTGGACAAGGAGCGCTATATAGTCTCCATAAGCGGCAGGCCCGTAAAGCTCACCTCTACCGAGTTCAAGCTCCTCCTTTATCTTCTCGAAAGAAAAGGGAAGGTATTCAGCAGGGAGCAGCTCCTCGATGCGGTCTGGAGCGACGAGGCCTTTGTAGAACCGAGGACAGTCGATGTACATATAAGAAGACTGAGGGCCCAGATAGAAGATGACCCGGCAAATCCCGAGTACATCAAGACCCTGAGGGGCGTCGGATATTTCTTCGCCGATGAAGGATGAAGCGGGTCCTCTTCAAGAGGACCCTCGTCTCCTACCTCATTATCGCGCCGCTTTTGTTCCTGTTCCTTGAGCTCTATCTCTCCGACGTCGTGAAGAGCAGCCACATCTCGGAATTGAGGGAAAGCCTGCTGATACAGGCTGATCTCATCGCCGAGCGCATACCCTTCCCCGCGCAGGACCTGGACGGTTTCTGCAAGCAGTATAAGGAAAAGACCGGGGCTAGGATCACTATAGTGGACAACTCCGGACGTGTGCTCGGAGACTCTGACGAACTCTCCTCAAGAATGGAAAACCATGCAGGCAGGCCCGAGATCAGGGACGCGGCCATTGCCGGGAGCGGAAGCTCTATCAGGTTCAGCCACACAATTCGAAAGAACCTTCTCTATCTGGCCATCCCGGTCGACAGAGGCCAGGAACGGCTCTTCCTGAGGTTGTCGCTGCCCCTGAGCGATGTGGAGGCTGCCGTGGCCGCCACCCGCGTCAGGATGTTCCTGGCATCGTTCGCCGCGCTTCTCGTCGCGATCCTCATGGGCCTCTTCCAGACGCGGAAGATAACGAAATCGATCGAAGAGATCGCGGCCTTTTCGAGAGAGATAGCAGACGGCCGTCTGGGGAAAAGGCTCTTCCTGAAAGAGAAAGGCGAGATAGGCGAGCTGGCAAAAGACATCAACAATATGGCGGACGAGCTAAAGACCAGGCTCAGGCAAAGCGAAGACGAGAAGGACAAGATAGAGGCGATCCTGAGGAACCTCTCCGAGGGGCTCATTGTCATCGACAATAAAAAGAGGATACTCCTCTGCAATGAAGCGCTCAAGATGACTTTCGCCGCGAAAGACTCAGTGGTTGAGGGAAAGACGGCGGCCGAGACCCTGAGGAATGCGGACCTGATGGAGGTGATCGAAGAGGTGCTCGCAAAAGCAGAGCCGGTTTCGAGGGAGATATCGATCTCGCATCCGAGGGAAATCTATCTCCTTGCGACAGCTTCTCCTTTTTATTCCCATTCGGTGCAGGAAAGGCTCTCAGGAGTAGTGATGACTCTTCACGACATAACACGGCTCAGGCATCTCGAGGAGATGAGGAAGGACTTTGTAGCCAATGTCTCGCATGAAATCAGGACGCCGATAACTGCCATCAAGGGCTTTGCCGAAACGCTCCTCGACGGCGCGATAGACGACAGGGAGAACGCCGGGAGATTCCTCGAAACCATAAGAAACCACAGCGAGAGACTGAATACTCTCGTGACGGACCTCTTGACCCTCTCGAGGATAGAGATGGGAGACATACGGGTCGAGAAAACGAGCATGCGCATAGACAGTGTAATAGACACGGTACTGACTACCCTCAGGGACAAGGCGTCGGCAAAGGGATTATACCTGAGAAAAACTGTTTCACCCGGGGTGTCCTCGATCCTTGCGGACAGGGACAAGTTGATCCAGATATTGCTCAACCTCGTGGACAACGGCATCAAATTCACCGAAGAAGGGGGAGTGACGATACGCGTTCGGAGCGAAACGGAAGCCCCTGACGCAGGACAAGGCCCAAGGATGGAAATCTCGGTCGAGGACACAGGGATAGGGATCGCAAGAAAACACCTGCCCAGACTCGGAGAGAGGTTCTACCGCGTCGACAGGGCAAGATCGAGGGAACTTGGAGGCACCGGTCTCGGCCTTGCGATTGTGAAACACCTAGTGATAGCGCATGGATGGAACATGGAGATCGAGAGCATGCAGGGACGTGGAACGATAGTGCGGATTCTCGCGCCGGTGGAGCTGCCGGGCGAGGCCTGATCTCAGGAAAACAAGGCTTCTATCAGCTCAAACAGCTTCAGGATATACGGGCCAAGGCCTGCTGCTGCCGCGGCCAGCAATAGCACCAGAATCAAGGTAATCAAGCTCTCTTCCGTATTGACCTCAAAAAGTCCCATATTACCCTATCAACCCACTTATTAATAAAATATGAGCAGGTGCGGCTCAAAGCTTTCTTGTTTCGACACCTTAATGTAAATCCCCTTTTTGTACCATTTTAGCAGACCTCTGAAGGCCTGGCTCTACTCTCCTCTTCTGCCGGCGGCACGACGATTAAGTCTTGCCTTGACACAATAATCAAATTTCGCTTGACTTTCTTGGAATGAGGGTGCTATAAAAAACGGTTTTGGGAGAAGCGAGATCAAAAGCGCACACGGGTTGCGAGCGAAGGAGAGGTGTCCGTCATGAGCTTTCCGCGCCTGCGGAGTTCGGCCTGGATATCCATACCCGGGACGGGGTGCTCAACGGACACATGGTCAATATCAGCGCCTCCGGACTATGTGTCCGCGCCGACAGCCCTCTCAGAGTGGACGACAGGATAATAATCAGAAACGCCTTGCTCCCTTCCTTCTTTCAAAAAGCGTCGGTCCGGTGGGTCGCCGAGGCCGGAAACGGCTATTACATGGCGGGTCTTCTATGCCTTGTAGACAGCTTCCTGGGCCGCCTGAACGATGATATCGAGGGCTTTATAAAGAACTCGATCGAGTCCCGCTCGACAGCTATCGGGCCGTGGAGCAGTTTGCGCCAGGACTTCGAACCTCTAAGATGCAGGGAGATAAAAGGCTGCGCAAATAAAGACTGCATCTCTTATGACAGCGCCGATTATCGCTGCTGGCTCCAGTCCGGCACTATGTGCAGGGCAGAGACCCACGGCGACTTCGCCAAAAAGTACGGCAGCTGCCTGAAGTGCGACGTCTTTCATATAATCTCACAAGATCCCCTGAGGCGCCTCTATGAGAACATAGATGTCCTCATTTACCACCTGCAGGAGAAGGCGGCATCTTTTCATAACCTTGCCATCATCGACCCTCTTACGGGTCTCTACAACAGGCATCTTTTCAATGAGATCATCGAGAGAGAGATATCCCGGGCGGACAGGAGGCTCGAAAGGCTCTCCTTCATTATGATGGACCTGGACGATTTCAAGAGCATAAATGACACGCTCGGCCACCTTACCGGCGACAAGGTCCTCACGGATGCGGCGCAGCTTATCAAACAGGCGGCCCGTAGAGAGGACCTTGCCTTCAGGTTCGGCGGCGATGAGTTCCTGGTTCTTATGACAAAGGCCGGCTGCCAGGAAGCGGCGCATATGATGAAGCGCCTGCAGGAATCGATCGAGAGATGGAACAGTGAAGAAGGCCGCAGGCTCGGTTGTGTCATGTCGATCAGCACCGGTTGTGCGACCTGCACGCAGAGCTGTGATATTCAGTCAGCCCTGAGCGAGGCCGACTCGAAGATGTACGAGAACAAGAAGAAGAAAAAGAAAACGGTACGGTACTAAAGGCCTAAGGGGGCAGCGGCAGCCCAACCTTCCGGTTCGGCTCAGGCAGGCCTTGAAGACTTTCCGGCCGGCAGGGAGAAAGAAAAAGTCGCACCCTCGTCGATCTTCCCTTCAGCCCAAACGCGTCCTCCATGTTTTTCTATGATCCTCTTCACAATTGCGAGTCCTATCCCGGTACCCTCGAATCCCTGCGAGGTCTTCAAACGCTGGAAGAGCCCGAAGAGGTTTGCGAAATCGTCACTGCCGAACCCTATCCCGTTGTCTCTCACGTAATATGAACTCTCCTTCTCTCCCCGGGAGCCGCCGACCTCGATATGCGCTGACTGCCTGGTGCGGGTATACTTAAGGGCGTTGGACAGCAGATTTACGGCCACCTGCCGTATCATCTGCGGGTCCCCCCAGGCTTCCGGAAGGTCATCTTTGGCCACGAATTGAACTTGCCTGTCTCCGGCAGACGCCCTCATTTCGGAAAACACATTTTCGAAAAGGTCTTTCATGTCGATCCGGGACATGCTCACAGCCTTCGTACTCACACGGGAAAAGGAGAGCAGATCGTTGATAAGCTGGGCCATCTGCTTTGCCTTATCCCTGATAAGGGCCACGCTCTCCCTGGCGTCGTCATCCAGCCTGTCGCCGTATTTCTTCAACAGATTATTGCTGAACCATTCGATCACAATCAAAGGCTCCCGGAGGTCGTGGGACGCCGTAAGGCTGAAGCTTTCGAGGTCCGAATAAGATTGTTCGAGCTGCGCCGCCCTCATGCGCAGTTCGTGATTGAGGTCCCTTATCTCTTCTTCGGCCTTCCTTCTCTCGTTGATTTCATTCTGAAGAGCGGCCACAGCCTGCTTCTGCAAGGTGATATCGCGTGTAATGGCGAGCGAAGCGATGATCTCTCCCTTATCGTTAAATAGAGGCACGGCGTGGGTCTCCAGCCAGAGGCGTCTTCCCTTCAGACCCGACATCTCGAACTCAAGGCTCCCGGATTGTCCCTCGAAGACCTTCGCATTTAGCCCGCTGAACGCATTACGGTAGTTCTCCGAAATCAGGGCTGATAGCGACCGTCCTTTGACCTGATCGAGGGAGTCAGCCTCAATCATGGAAAGTCCCGCCCGGTTCATCTTCAGCAGCGTTCCGTCGCGGGCAAGCAGCTTGACGCACTCCGGTTCGGTCTCGATGATCGTCTGCAGGAAACGCTCGCTTTCCTTCAAGGTCTCTTCGAGTCTCCTCCTGGCCTCGACGCTCTTGTTCGCCTTCGACGAAGTAATCGCCACCAGGATGAGAAGACCGGTTACCAGGACCGCGAGTGCGGAAAAAGACTTCAGCAGAAGGGCGAAATTCCTCGCATCTCTGGCCGTGACGTCCATATACACTTCACAGGCGCCGGCAAATCTACCCTCTACCATGACCGGCACATACGTCTCTATAACGTCCGAGGTGACCTTCTGTCCGCTCGCCGACCTGTCGTTTCTCTTCACAATCTCGCGATAGACCTTTCCCTTCGCCACAACATCCCGGAAAAAAGCCTCGTTGACCGTGAGGCCCACGTCCTTTGGATCGCTCGAATATATGATCTCTCCGGCGGAGGAGAGGATTACGACTTTCATCAATCCGAAATCGCTCCTGAGGAGCTCGGTCCGCTGCCTGAAGGACTCGGTCAGCGCCCTCTTATCAAGCGGAACATTCTCTGAAAGGAGCGCGCTCATCAGATGTTTAGCCACGCGGGTTGAGTCCTCCTCGGAGACTTCATTCAGGAGCTCAGTGAAGGAAGGGAACACAAAAAATATGCTGTAAGCGGCCAATATTATTACAGAAGCTATTGAGATCAGGAAGATATTTCTCAGGACCCTGTCTTGAAACATAAAGCCGTTCCCCGCCTCCGATCCTTTTGACGAGATTTTATCTAATTATATCAATAAGCTGCGCGTTTATGCATCTTCGGCCGTCAACAACGGCAAAACCGGTGAGACCAAACGGGTCCGGAGTAAGGACTACTTACATTCGAGACCGGTCCTCAGGTTTTCGAGATCGCGCTCTAGGACATCAAAAAAAGTGATGCCCCCTTCAAACTGGTCCCTTGTAAGATTATGAGCGGCGCTAAGAAGCAGCATTTTGGCGCCTGTCTCGGCGGCAAGGGTCTCGGCAATCTTGGGGCTGGTCAATTCTTCATAGAAGACATACCGGATATGGTTCTTCTTGATCTGATTCACAAGTTTGATCAGGTCTTCGGCGGTAGGCTCCGAATCCGGAGAAACGCCCTGGGCGGCAACGTATTTCAAACCATAGCGGCCGGCCAGATAGCCGAAGGCGTAATGTCCCGCATAGACGATCTCCTTCTTCTTGCAGGTAGAAAGAGTGCCTCTATAAGCCGTGTCCAATTCGGTCAGCCTGCGGTCATACTCCTCTGCATTCTTTGCAAAGAAATCCTTGTCCTCTCTGTCACTGGCCTCGAACGCCCGCTCGATATTCCGGACCATGGTCTTCGCGTTGTCGAAATCCAGCCATATGTGCGGGTCCGGCGCGCCGGCGGGCTCGTCCTTGTCATGAAATACGATTGAGATGATTCTTGTCCCCAGGCTCGCATCCACCACGATGAGCTTCTTGTCTGCTGCGCCTTTGATGACACTCGCGGCCCAGGGCTCCATGAACTTGCCGGTATAGATGAAGATGTCGGCTTCGTTGATTCTGACAACATCGCTCGGATTGGGCTCGAAGGAATGGGGCTCGACGCCCGGAGGCAGCAGCAGCGAGACCTCGGCCTTGTCGCCCCCTATATGTCTTGCCATATCGTACAACGGGAAAAGAGTGGTGACCACCTTGATCTTACGGTGTCCGCCGGGGGAAGACTTGGCGGCAGGCTTACAAGAAACCGATAATGCCAGCACAGCCAAACAGATGACCGCCGCTGCAACCCTGACGACCGCTTTTATTATCATTTTGTCTCCCCTCACCGCAGCCTTTTGAAAATCAGGGCCGCGAGAAAAATCACTCCGTTGATCATAACTATGGTAGCCCCGGCAGGCAGATTGAGGGAAAAAGAGAGTGTGATACCGACGAGCACAGAGATAACGGAGGAGGCGACTGCTATCAGCATCGCGGTCCTGAAACTCCGCGCCATCTGCAATGCCGAAACCGCCGGCAATATCAGCAGCGCCGACACCAGCATGATCCCGACCACTTTGATCGCGAGCACAACCGTTACTGCCGTTAGAGAAGTCAGTACGAGATGCAGGCGCGCCGTCTTAATGCCGCTGACCCTGGCATATTCTTCGTCGAAGGTGGCCGAGAACAGGTCGCCATAAAGCAAAAGGATGACCAGCAGGACAGACAAAGACAGGCCGATGGACAAGTATACTTCCTGGTCGCTGATAACCAGGATATTGCCGAACAGGTAGCTGAAGAGATCTACATTGAACCCTCTCGACAGACTCGCAAGGATCACCCCCCCGGCTATGCTGAGAGCTGAAACAATCCCGATGGCCGCATCCCCGTACATCTTCGCCTTTTCGGTCAGTTTTAAGATGAAATAAGAGGCGATCAGCACCGACGGGACCGCGACATAAAAGGGATAGACTCCGAAAAAAAGCCCGAGCGCAATGGCACCGAAGCTGACATGAGAAAGGCCGTCGCCTATCAAGGACAGTCTTCTTAGCACGAGGAAAAGCCCGAGCATCGCACAGAGAGCGGCCACAAACGACCCCGCGAGATACGCCCTTTGGATAAAGGAGTAGTTGAGATAATAGAGTATGCTCATACCGTCCGGTGTTGATGGCAGATGAGGTGCTGCGAAAAATAGCCGAAGTAGCGGTGCATCTCATCCGACCTGCAGAAGTCCGAAAAACTCCCGTAGAAGACGACCTTCTTGTCGAGATAAAGCAGTTTATTCGCATATTGGCCGATATCGGAAGTATCGTGGGTAATAAGCACGACTGTGATACCCTCGTCACGGTTCAGCCTCTTTATAAACTCGAAGAAGCCTTCACGCGATTGAGGGTCCAGCGCAGTGCCCGGCTCGTCCAGGATGAGCAGCTCGGGGCCGGATACAAGCGCCCTCGCCAGGAAGACGCGCTGCTGCTGGCCGCCGGACAGGTCGCTGACAGGCCTCTCTTCCAGCTCTGAGATACCCATCAGGTCAAGGGACCGCCTGATCTTAGCCGCGTCCCCGCGCCCCGACCTTCTCGGGAATCCCTTCTGGGAAAGCAGGCCCAGGCCCACGACCTCTTTCACAGTGGCGGGAAAAAGCGGATTGAAAGCTGAGACCCTCTGGGAGAGGTAGCCCACGCGTCCCCAGCCGTCAAAAGATTTCAGGTCCTGGCCGAACAGTCTTATTGCGCCTGTGAACCTGTCCGAAAGCCCGAGAATGGTCTTTACAAGCGTCGTCTTCCCTGCCCCGTTCGGACCCGCGAGACCGATATAATCGCCCTTCTCCACGTCAAAGGTCACGTCGGTCAGCGCCTCTACCCGCCCATAGCCAAAACAGAGGTTTATTACGGATATTATGGACGTATCGCTCATGTCGCCGACCCTCTGTAACAATTTCTGCAAAGGCCGTAGAATTCGAGGGAATGAGAAACCACCTTGAATTTTTCCTTCTCGTATATCTGACGTTCGTGATGCTCCAGGTGCTTCCCGAGCACCACGTCTTTTACCGAGTTGCATTTCATGCAGACGAGATGATGGTGGTGTCCGGAATTGATCTCATAATGAGTCGCCTTGCCCGCAAATTTCACCTGCCGGACAATATCGTTTGCCCTCAGGAAAATCAGCTCGCGATATACTGTGGCACGGTTTAGAGCAAGACCCCGGCTGCTCAATAAAGCGCAAATTGCGGGGGCGGTCAGGGGCTTCCTGTCCTGCAGCAAAAGGTCTATTATCGCCGAGCGGGCCTTAGTGATGCGGTGTCCTTTGCCCTTGAGTTTGCTCAGGATCTGTCTTCCGTCTTCCATGTCATATCTTAATGCAACACTGTCGCATTGTCAAACCGGGGCGCCTCAGATGCATCAGATATGCCGCCCGCCTTTTTCCGGCGGCCCGCTAAATTCATCCCCTTTGTAACGGAGACTTAATACTCGCTTAATACTGCGGTAAACTTGTATATGCAATGATTAGGATGAAAGGAAGAAAAATCCTATTATGCCGTCGCTAATCTTTCCGGACGATTTTCTCTGGGGTGTTGCAACTTCGGCCTTTCAGCTTGAGGGGTCCCCATATGCCGACTGGACATCCTGGGACGCGATACTCAGCGAAAAACCGGAGGTGACGAGTCACTACACTCTTTATAAGGAAGACCTGGCCCTGCTGAAGGAACTCGGGGTCAATGCTTACCGATTTTCTCTGGAGTGGAGCAGGATACAACCGAGACAGAACGTTTGGGAGCATTCGGCCTTGTCCCATTATCAGGAGATCATCGACATACTCCTCGACAACCATATCCAGCCTGTGGTCACTCTGCATCATTTCACACATCCCCTGTGGTTCATAAAGAAATATCCGTGGCACGAAGAGGCGTCAATCGAACACTTCATGAGGTATATTGAAAAGATTCTGACGGAACTTAAAGGCGTGCGCTACTGGATCACCTTCAATGAGCCATATGTGCTCCTGCTAGGCGGTTACCTTGAAGGTTGCATGCCGCCCGGGTTAAGAAACGCGGACCTGGCGATAAAGGCGTTAAGAAATATTCTTACGTGCCATTCGATGGCCTACGAGAAGATTCACGAGAGATACCCAGATGCTATGGTGAGCGTGGCCCATAACATGGCGGCTCTTGCGCCATGGAAGAGATGGAACCCTATGGACCGGCTCCTTTCAAGAGTCGCAAAGCATTTCTATAACCATTCGCTGCTCAACGCCTTTCTGACGGGCAAGCTCACCATCAAATTTCCATTCAGGAAAGCACTTGGAATCGACGTCCCTATAAAAGACAAGCTTGATTTCTTCGGTGTCAATTATTACACGAGGATCCACATAAGGTTCAACCCGTTTAAGAAGATGGGGCTTGAGCTCAGACACAGGGACATCGGCGGATACGGGCTGACCGACATGGGATGGGAGGTGCATCCTTATGGATTGGAGAAGGTCCTGCGCTATGCGTCAAGACTCAAGGTCCCTCTTATAATTACGGAGAACGGCATCGCCACGAGAGACGATCAGAAGAAGATAAAGTTTATGAAGAGGCATGTGGACGCCCTTGAACGGAGCCTTGAAAAGGGCATCGACGTCAGGGGCTATTTCTACTGGTCCCTCATCGATAACTATGAGTGGCTTCAGGGTCTCGACGCGAGATTCGGACTTTACAGGGTCGATTTCAATACCCTGAAGAGAAGACCCACCAATGCCGCGGCATACTATTCTTATCTCATCAGAAGCCGGTCCTGATTCTTAACAGAAGCTTCATCTTCCATTAATACTCCTGTAACCGAACGGCATTAAGATAACGGGTAATGCTGCTGTGCGACTTCCATATTCATACCAAATACTCCGATGGCTCGGTAGAGCTGAGAAGAACCGTTGATCTCTACGGGCAGGCCGGTTTTGATGTCATAGCCATAACGGACCACGTCGTAAACGGAGACAATACCATCGGAAGACTCGCCCGCAGGTTCAGATTCTCCGTCAGAGAGGATAATTTCGATGAATATATTTCTCGTGTCAGGGAAGAGGGCGAAAGGGCCATGCACAAATACGGTATGCTTGTCGTTCCAGGAGTCGAGATAAGCAAGAACCATCTCTCTTCCGACAAATCCGCACATATACTGCTTCTCGATATAAAGGAATTCATACCTGCCTCCTGGACTTATGAGAAGATATTCCTTGCGGCAAAGGAGCAGGGCGCCCTGATCGTCGCATGTCACCCCCACCAGATGTCCGACATGAGCCGCAACACATTGTTCCTCTGGAACAACAGAGACAAGTACGCCAGGCACATCGACGCATGGGAGATTGCCAACAGGGACGATGTCTTCAATGTAATAAGCCTGAAGAAATATCCTTATATCGCAAACAGCGATTTTCACAAGACCAGACACCTGTATTCCTGGAAAACACTCCTCAACTGTGAAAAGGATATCGATTCGATAAAGCAGTGTATCAGGCATAACAAAGGGGTTGCGATAACCCTGTTCAGAAATTAGGAGGAAACGTATGGAGATATTCTGGATATTTGCGGTCATAACGATTCTCGGACTTGCCGGATATGGACTTCAGATATTGGCGGTCTGTTCTTATACATCTACCTCCCCCCTCAACTCCGGGGAAGGGAACGCCCTTCCCCGATTCTTTCCCACTATTTCTATTCTCAAACCCCTGAAGGGGCTGGATGACAATCTGTTTGACAATCTCGAAAGCTTCTGTAATCAGGAATACCCCGAATACGAGATCATCTTCCCGCTTCAGGACCACAATGATCAGGCGTACAAGGTGGCCCGAAAAATAAAAGAAAAATATCCCGATAAAGATATCTCTATTGTTGTCGAACGATGCGACGAAGGACTGAACCCGAAGGTCAACAACTTGATCCCTGCCTATAAGATCGCAAAGTATCAGCACATACTCATCAGCGACAGCAACGTCATGGTCGACAGAAATTACCTCAGAGACATTGCCGCGCCTATGAGCGCTCCGGGGGTCGGTCTCGTCAGCAATCTTATCAGAGGGACCGGCGGAAGATCGATCGGCTCTGTCTTTGAGAACCTCCACATGAACTCCTTTGTCATAAGCAGCGTCTGTTTCCTCGACAAATTCCTGAAAATGCCCTGTGTTGTAGGTAAGTCGATGCTTATGCGGCAGGACGACTTGGAGGCCATCGGCGGTTTAAAGGCCTTCAAGGACGTGCTGGCGGAAGATTACATGATCGGGAAATTAATGCATGAACACGGCAAAAAGGTGGTCCTGTCAAGCCACATAATCGAGAATGTGAACCACTATTGGGGGCTCCGGAAATTTATCAACAGACATACGAGATGGGGCAAGTTGAGATGGAAAATCGGGGGGCTGAAGTATCTTTCAGAATTACTTGGCAACGCTGTCTTTATGTCGTCGCTGCCGATAGTCCTCTGGGAGCCGTCAAAGCTTACTGTGTCCTTTGCATTGCTTGTTTGTCTTCTGAAAATCAGCGGAGATTACTATGTCGGGAGGCGGGTCGCTTCAGACCTGAATCCCTTCCTCTATTTCCTTGCGCCTGTCAAAGACCTCATGATCGGCCTGATGTGGTTCGTCCCGCTAATGAGCAACACGGTCGTCTGGAGGGGCAACAGATATCTTATCGGCAAGGATTCTGTGCTCTCGCCGTATCATGGGGACAGTCTTTGTGCGTGGCGCTGCAAGGTCGCAGATGCAATCAAAACAAGAAATGGCGTAAGGCAATACCAACATTTATAAGTTTTTATGGAGGTTATGATGGGCACGACAAAGACATTTAACGACCTCACGGTTGGCAGATCGACAATATTCGAACACCTCGACGCACAAGAGATTGGGGTCCATTATCAGCCGATCTATTCTGCAACGGACGGCGCAGTCTATGGATATGAGGCACTGTCAAGGTTTGAAAAGGGCAACGGTATCGATATTGCCGCCCTGTTCAAATATGCAAAGAGGGAAGGCCTCGTATCTTCGCTTGACGTGAAGTGCCGCGAAAACGCCATCATGAAGGCATCAATGCTCGGTCTGACCCGGAACGGCGCCTTTCTGTTTCTTAATGTCTGTCCCGAGACTCTTATGGACCCGGCCCACAGAGTCGGGATAACCGGTGAGCTCGCGGAAGAATACGGCATTCCAAAGGAGAACATCATACTCGAAATCACTGAGGAATCCGTTATAGAAAACTACGATCTGTTCAATCAGACCATCAGTCATTATCGTGACCAGGGATATAAGATAGCCATTGACGATTTCGGAGCCGGCTACTGCGGTCTGAAAATGCTGTCCATTATCGAGCCGGACTTCGTCAAGATAGACAGACATTTTGTTCATGGAATCGACAGGTCGGCGATAAAGCTCAACCTCGTGACCTTAATTGCAACAGTCTGCCGGACGCTGGGAATAAAGGTCGTTGTCGAGGGGGTGGAGACAAAAGAGGAATGCGGACGCGTACTCGTTATCGGCGCAGATTTACTTCAAGGTTACTATCTGCACAAACCTGCCCCGGACCCTTCCCCGGCGCATGCGCTCTTTCCCGCCGATGTCAGCGATATTAGCCGAGCCAATTGTAACGGCCCTCATTTGTCATTTCCGCAAGCGACGCGCATTGGGAATCCTTCTGAACAACAGGAAAGATTCCGGACGGGCCGGAATGACAAGATTGAGGCTGAGGGCCTGTCAACTTATCAAGAAGTAAATCGGTAATTCCTGCGGGAAGGAGGGAGGAAGGCATGGTTTCTCTTACTGATGAATCTCCGCGCATAGGCAAACTGGTCGCATCACATGAGTATACGCAACCGGACATTGCCGTGAGAGATGTGGCAGATAGGTTTTTTAAAACTACCGAGCTTGATGCCCTGGCTCTCGTGGAAGACAAAACCCCTGTTGGACTTGTTACGAGGCCGAAGTTCTTCATGACCGTGTTTAGAAGATATGGCTTCGAGCTCTATGGGAGGAAGCCGATTATTACCATAGCCGACACTAAGCCGCTTATCGTACACGAAGGCGAACGCCTTGACGTAGCCATAGACCAGGCATTGTCCCGCCCTCCACAGGACATCTATGACGATATCGTTGTGGCCGATGATTCGGGTGTTTACGCCGGATTGCTTTCCGTAAAACAGATGGTCGTTCAGCAGAGCACAGCGCTCGCAAACAGCATCCTCCAAAAGGAGATCGTAAACGCAAAGGCCAAGGAGCTTGAAAGGATGAGCGGACTGAAGTCACAGTTCATATCGCATGTGACCCATGAGCTGAGATCGCCGGTGAACGCGATAATCGGGCTTTCAGAGCTCATACAAATGGCATGCGAGAAAGGATATATGGATCAGCTCAAGGACCGTCTTGCCATCCTCATGTCAAGCGCCACCAACCTGAGGGCCATTGTCACGAACATCCTCGACCTCTCAAAGATCGAGGCCGGTAAGATGGAGGTGATTGTGGAACGGTTCAACCTTGGCGCAATCCTTGGCGAGTCCGCTGAAACCACCCGTGTTCTCATTGGAAATAAGCCTGTAAGGGTCGAAGTAGTCTTGCGCGATGAGTCCGTACTTATGGCGTCCGACCCGATCAAGGTGAGGCAAATATTGACAAACCTCCTTAGTAACGCCGCAAAGTTCACGGAAAAGGGCAGGATAATTGTGTCGGCCGCCGTCCAAGGGGACAAAGCAGTAATTGCTGTTAAAGATACAGGGATTGGAATAAAGGAACAGGACCTGGAGAAATTGTTCGTGGCATTCAGCCAGCTTGAAGATCCTCTGACTAGGAGGCATGAGGGGACGGGACTTGGATTGAATATCACACAGAACTTAGTGAAGATGCTTGGCGGCTCGATCTCTGTTTCGAGCAGGTTCGGGAAAGGGACCGAATTTGAGGTCCGATTGCCTCTGGAATATCACGGAAAGGAGTAAGCATATGGAAACCGCAAAGACAAAGAAGAGGATAGTTGTGATTGACGACGACGAGAAGCATCTGCTGGCCGTAAAAGACCTTCTTGAAGATGAGGGATACGAGGTAATCATTCATAAGAATGGGTTCGGCGCCACAAATGTGGTGAAGGAACACCAGCCAGATCTTGTCCTGCTCGATCTGAACATGCCTGCGCTCTCGGGCGATAGGCTCTCAAAATTGCTCCTTACAAACAGCGGCAGAAGGAATTTGCCCATACTTTTTTATTCGTCAAATGATGAGGACAGTTTGCGGAAGGCTGTTGCGGACTACGGGGTCGCAGGCTATATCTGCAAAGGAGACATATTCAACTTGCGGAAGAAAGTTGCCAGATACATAGAGGCATGACATCAAAGATCACGCAAGGTCTGATGTTCTCCCTGACGCCGTGCAAACAGAATTCCTAAGAATCCCTCCAATGCGGAAAAGGTGGCAGCGGCTATCATCGAAAGCGGCTTGCCGCCCCATTTCGCTGAAAAATTGCGAAGCGCCGGACAACCTCGAATTGACCCTTTTTTCACACAGATTTCATCCCGCCTTAATAATCCTGTAACAGAAAAAACCTATCCTAAAAAGAAAGAAGGTGGTTAAATTTGGAAAATAATCTCGCAACAGTCAGCTCGTCGTCTCCGGGAAACACTAATGATACGGGATGTCCGTATCTTGGCAAGACCGCGGCATGTAAGGCTTCACTATCAACCCTGATACCGACAGCAAATGCAAGGGAAACATTCTGTAATAATGAAGACTATGATGATTGCCCGATCTTCCTTTCAAAGCTCCTCAGGAGGAGGTAGAAATGAGATGCCCTCATCTTGAAAAATGGGTTGTGCCCGTCTGCAAGGCAAAAAACGATCCTTACGTTCCGAGCAATTTTCAGCTTCATGAATATTGCAGGACAAAGAACCATACGAAGTGCCCTTTTCTGTTGACGTCCGTATCCGCAGGAAAGGAGAAGGAGCTGGTCAGTGCGTGAAATGAAATGTTATCGTTCGCGTCTCACTGAAATCTGTGGAATAATGGAGGTGGATATGTAACGACAATTTAACAGAACTGTAACATAGTTGTAACAATTCAAATGTACGCTACTAAAGGAGGAAGCAAGAAATGAAAAAAATTATAGGTTTGGTCCTGTCGGTTGCCCTTATTCTCTCTTTCGGCATAGCAGGGGCCGCAGAAACCATTAACGGCGCGGGGTCTTCTTTTGCATATCCAATTTACTCTGCATGGGCATACGATTACCAGAAGGTCACCGGCGTCCGTCTCAATTATCAATCGATCGGCTCAGGCGGCGGGATCAGACAGATAACCGAGAGGACCGTGGATTTCGGCGCCTCTGATCTTCCTCTCAGCCCCGCTGAACTCAAGAAGGACGGACTGATCCAGTTCCCAGCCGTAATCGGCGGCGTCGTTCCCATCGTAAACGTGCCCGGGGTAAAGCCCGACCAGATGCGTCTCGATTCCCAGACCATGTGCAGGATCTACCTCGGCGAGCTCAAATATTGGGACGACCCGCAGCTCAGGGCATTGAACCCGGCGATGAACCTGCCCCACAAGGAAATCACGGTGGTGCACAGGTCCGACGGCTCGGGGACAACCGCCATCTTCACTAACTATCTAGACCAGACCTGCCCCGAATGGAAGAAGAAAGTGGGGACCGGCGTTTCGGTGAAATGGCCCGTAGGCATCGGAGGCAAGGGCAGCGAAGGCGTGACCAACTACGTCAGAAGGGCGGGCTATTCCGTAGGCTACGTCGAATTCGCTTACGCGCAGCAGAACAGATTGTCATACACCCAGTTGAAGAACCCGGCCGGTCATTTCGTATCGCCGAATTTCCTGACCTTCGAAAATGCGGCAAATACGGCTGATTTCGAGGCAAAGAATGACTTCGACCTGATGATGACCAATGCCAAGGGCGCAAATGCATGGCCCATCGCCGGCGGGACCTTCGTTCTCCTTGCCAGGGACAAGAAGGACGCGAGTATGAAGACCGTCAAATTCTATGACTGGGCCTTCAAGAACGGAGACAACAAGGCAAAGGAATTGATCTACGTCCCTCTTCCCGCGTCCTTGAAGAACAAGATCAGGGCCTACTGGAAGGCGAATGGGATCTATTAGGAGCGTTGTCCTTTGAAGATAAGTCTTGTGCAAAATGGCACAAAATAGAATTAGCCACAGAGACATGGAGACGCAGGGAAGGATATGTCCCATTTATTTCCGGACTTCATCCGCGCCTCTGTGCCTCTGTGGTGAAGCTCTCTTGGTACCGGCCGGCCTGGGCCGGCAAGAAACAACTCGCGGCCGTGACGGGTTAAAGGCCCTCGAACCCCGGAAATACCGGGGAAAGGAAGGATAGAATTGCCGGTATCTTCGAGAAAGAATCCCGTCGATGTGACATTTTCAGCAATAACCGCAGTGGCGTCCTTTTCAGTAATTGTCCTTGTTGTCGGTATTCTTTATGTCCTTTTCTCGGAGTCCTCCCTCGCCATAAGCAAGTTCGGCGTCTGGCACTTCCTCAGTTCCACAGACTGGGACCCCGTCAGGGAATCTTTTGGCGCGCTTACCAATATTTACGGGACGGTCGTTACGACCATTCTTTCATTGATTATTGCGATACCTGTGGCCATAGGGATCGCGATCTTTATAACGGAGATCTCTCCGAATTTCCTGAAGGGCCCCATCGGCGTCGCCATAGAACTGCTTGCCGCGATCCCGAGCATCATATACGGGATGTGGGGGCTCTTTGCGCTTTCCCCCATCATGGGTAACTATGTCGAACCCTTTCTTCAGAAAATGACGACAGGTATTCCTCTCGTCGCCTTTCTCTTTCAGGGGACGCCGATGGGCATCGACATCCTCACAGCGAGCGTCATACTTAGCATAATGATCATCCCCTTCACTGCAAGCATTTCGAGGGACTCTTTCAATCTCACTCCGCCCATCGTGAAGGAATCAGCCTACGCGGTCGGGGCCACGAAATGGGAGGTCGTCAAGAACGTGGTGCTCCCCTACTCTAAGCTCGGCGTCTTCGGCGGGGCGGTGCTTTCGCTCGGAAGGGCGCTCGGCGAAACAATGGCCGTTGCCTTTGTACTCGGCAACGACCACAAGATAACGAGCTCTCTTCTCGATGCAGCGGCCACTATCACAGTAACGCTCGCAAACGAGTTCGTCGAGGCGGACAAGGACATCTATCTCTCTTCTCTTTTTTACCTCGCGCTGGTCCTCTTTATGATGAGTTTCATCACCCTCGCAGTCGCAAAGTTCTTCTTGATCAGGGCCGAAAGGAGATTTTCAAGGTGAAGGGCTATTTGACCTGTTTGACCTTTTTGAACTTTCGCGGGCCGCTCCAATGATGACACGGGAACAGGTCAGAAAGACCGAGGGATACATCGCTCTTCTCCTCTGCACACTCGCGGCACTTGGCGGCCTCTTTTGGCTCGTCTTTATCCTCGGAGACGTGCTCGTCAACGGCATAAAGGCCCTGAGTCCGGCTCTTTTTCTTAATGATCCGGCGCCTCCCGGCGTTGAGGGTGGCGGACTCCGGAACGCATTTATAGGTCAGCTGATGATCACGGTATTCGCGACCCTTATCGGGGTGCCTGTCGGTGTCCTCGGAGGGACCTTTCTTGCGGAGTACGCGCGGGGCCGGAGGATCGCCCGCGTTATCAGCGTCCTTTCGGATATCATGGTGAGCGTACCCTCGATCGTCATAGGGACCTTCATATATGCCGTCCTGGTAAAGCCAGTGGGACATTTCAACGGATGGGCCGGCGCGGTGGCGCTCGCGATCATCATGATCCCGGTTGTCTTAAGGACCACAGAGAACATGCTCGCGCTCGTCCCCTGGACTTTGAGAGAGGCCGCTTTTGCCCTCGGCGCTCCCTATTACAAAGTGATCACGCAGGTGGTCTACAGGGGCGCGGCAGCCGGAATACTGACAGGGGTCCTGCTCTCGATCGCGAGGGTGGCGGGAGAGACAGCGCCTTTGCTGTTTACTTCTTTCAACAATTCCTTTTTTTCGCTCAATATGAAGGGGCCGATAGCGTCTTTGACCGTGACCATCTTCCAGTACGCTATGGGGCCTTATGACGATTGGCACGCGCAGGCCTGGGCCGCGGCCTTCATAATAACCGTATTCATACTTATTCTGACGATTGTGGGAAGGGCGCTGATCAAATGGAGGTATAGATAGTGGACCAGCTGAAAATAGAGGTGAAGAACCTGAATTTCCATTACGCAGGAAACGTCCATGCGCTGAAGAACATCAGTCTCCCCGTACATGAGAACAGCGTCACGGCCCTGATCGGACCGTCCGGCTGTGGAAAGACCACTCTCCTTCGGTGCTTCAACAGGATGCACGATCTTTACCCGAAGAACAGGTATGAAGGCGAGATAGTCCTTGACAACGTCAATATCCTCTCCGGCGACGTGGATGTCATCGACCTGAGGAGCAGGGTCGGGATGGTCTTCCAGAAGCCCACCCCCTTCCCCATGTCCATCTTCGACAACATAGCTTACGGCCTCAAACTCAAAGGCGTCACAAAGAGGTCGGACCTCTCGGAAAAAGTCGAAACGGCCCTGAGGCAATCCGCGCTCTGGAACGAGGTAAAGGACAAGCTCGGCGCCAGCGCATACGAGCTCTCGGGGGGACAGCAGCAGAGGCTAGTCATAGCCCGGGCGCTTGCGGTCAAACCGGAGGTCCTGCTTTTCGACGAGCCCACTTCCGCGCTCGACCCCATTTCCACCGCAAAGATAGAGGAGCTTGCGATCAACCTGAAGGAAGAGGTCACGATCATCATCGTGACCCACAATATGCAGCAGGCGGCCAGGATGTCAGACTGGACCGGCTTCCTGATGCTCGGGGAGTTGATAGAATTCGGAAAGACGGATAAGATATTTACTGCCCCCTCTGAAAAGCTTACAGAGGACTATGTCACAGGGAGGTTTGGCTGATGTCGATCTTTGATGAGGAACTGAGGAACCTGAAGGAAAGGATTTTGAAGATGGGCCTTCTCGTGGAGGCGGCCATAAGGGACTCCATAAAGTCCCTTGTCGACCGGGACCCCGATCTCGCAGGTGAAGTGATCAAGAGAGACCATCAGATAAATGCGCTCGACGTCGAGATCGACGAGGAGTGTATAAGGCTCCTTGCGATCAGACAGCCCAAGGCCGGGGACCTGCGCTTCATTACGACCGCCATGAAGATCACCACCGACCTCGAAAGAATGGGCGACCTTGCAGAGGATATCTGCGAGCGGGCGATAGAGCTCAACGAAGAGCCGCCGCTCAAGCCTTATATCGACATACCGAGGATGGCCGAGATCGCCCAGGGAATGCTTATCGACGTCCTAGATGCCTTTGTAAGGAAGGACACCTCTGTTGCGTATGACGTCATCCATAGAGACGATGAGGTCGACAACCTCACGGTCCAGATCTTCAACGAGCTGGTCTTCTTCATGATCCAGGACCCGAGGGCGGTGTCGAGGGCCGTGAAGATAACCTACATAGCGAAGTACCTCGAAAGGATCGCAGACCACGCGACCAATATAGCCGAGATGGTCGTCTATATGGTAGAAGGAAGGATGATAAGGCATACCGAGGCGAAGTAGCTGTGAAGCTTATGTCGCTATTGCGGCTGGTCGCAATTCCGGGAGGGAGTAAGTTTCAATGGTATCTTTTGATCGTCAAAGTAATATGAGTTCTTACATTTTTGGCAAATTCGCGTCATATCATCCTCGTTTCTAAAGCAGCGAAGAAATCTTGGCAGTCAAATCATCTCCGAAACTTCACTGTTAGTTAACCGGTCCCGATAGAAGGCGGCAATAGAGCCATCATAGCTTTAGTCTCCACCTGATAACAAAAAATTATGCGCCGGCGCAACTGGCGCGGGCTTTATCCCGAAGCACACGCGCCTAAATCGTAGCGGAAAGTCTCGGCCCTTATCAGTTCAGGTTCCTCGCATTACAGCTTTCGATGATAATTTCCCTCGGTAATATTTATTTTTACGGGCAATTAGTTTTATTACCAAATATGTACAGATTTACATCAAGTTCTGTATAATATATCATGACGTTTGATTGGGATGCCCGAAAAAGCGTTGCAAATACAACTAAACACGGTATTGATTTTAAAACTGCAAAGGCACTCTGGCTTGACGATAACAGGATTGAGATTGAGGCCCCGCACCCTGTCGAAAAGAGAAGAATTCTGATCGGGCGTCTTCAGGAGAAGCTCTGGACCGCCGTATTTACAATTCGGGGCGAGTCTACTGTAAGGATTATTTCTGTGAGGCGTTCGAGAGATAAGGAGGTTGCATTATATGAAAAAGGAAAGATTGGCTAAAAACGCAAGGGAGTTTGACCGGCGTTTTGACGCAGGCGAGGATGTTCATGACTTGATCGATATGGAGAAGGCGAAAGTAATTCGTCATGGAAAGAAAGTTCGACTGACGATCGACGTCGCTGAGTCTCTGGTGAAAGAGCTTGACGATATACGTCAGAAGATCGGGGTCGACAGGGGGGCCTTAATAAAGGTCTGGTTGCATGAGAGGGTGACGCAGGAAAAGGCAACCAGGAAAGCCAGCTGAGATTTCCTCTATGAGATTTTGACCTACTTCCTGTATCTGTCAGCCCTGAAGTTTGATATAATTGTGCAGAGTATAACCAGGATTATTGATGTAAGGGTCAAACTAGGGGGCACTTTTCATGGATGATAGGGATGCCATTGTACTCAACCCTGCAAGGTCAAACCTTTTCAAGTCTCACTGGTCAAACCAGTGGCTTACCTATCCTTGAGTTAAGCGCGTTAGGAAAATGCTCACGGGAAAACCTGTAAGTGGCGAAATCGTGGAAGGGCGCAGAATAGAGAGAGCGGCAACGCCGGAGAAAATCATCGAAACTGTGGCCCGAGTGTTTGGAACTGAGAAGGAGGAAGTGTTGCAAAAGAGAAGCAGAGGTTGCCTGGCTCGGCCTGCAGCGCTGTATGTCGTGCAGAGATATTCCGGCTTGAGAAATGAGGAGATAGGGAAGATATTTGGGGGGCTACATTACAGCGCGGTGACCAAGGCAGCGAGTCGCCTGCAGGAGTTGATGAGAACTGACAAGATACTGAGGGAAAAAGTGGAAGATGTTATTTCTCATGTCAAGACCTGACACGAAAAGTCTTTTTTCACTATTCAGGAATTTTCTTATCTTCTAAATCTAAGCCATCAATATGTATTCAAACTGAAATAGAAAAATAGATTGTAACATCCGTACGAAATGGATAAAATAAAAAGCGATGGCGTATGTTCTTAAGGAGGGAACGCCGTGCACAACAGACAACCTGATGGGATACATTATTTACTGGAATTTTTCGGATGTTCGAGGGAACAATTAGACTCTGATGCTTTTTGGCGGGAGATCCTTTCGTTATGATTTTTTTGCTCAGATTTGAGGATTTTCTTAGATGAACGATACTATTAATGATTTTGAGAAAGATACAAGGGAGCAAAGGATGGTAGGTGAATTTTTGGAAGCCTTTGACCCGATTTTGAACCCCTTTGAAAGTTTAGCAAAACATGGTATTTCTTTATCTGGTAGTTTTATAGGCATAACCGGAACAGCGGTCGCAGTTCTTGATTCATTGACCACAATTAAATCCGGTGACAACTTTTTGCTTTTTCTTAGTTGGATTCTATTCATCATCGCCATAATACTGGGTACTATACAACTGTGGCAGATTACATCTTTTCGTGATCATTTGCGCAAATTCGCATTCGTATTGCTCGGTGATTCACCATCCGCAAATGATAAAAAGAAAGCACAAAAGATTGCGCGGAAATCTTATAAAGTTTTCCTAAACTTAGAATATATTTTCTTAGTTTTAGGCTTGGTTCTATTTGTTCTTTGGGCTACTAAAAGAGCATCGATTCTATAATAGACGTTATGTCTATTGAATTATTAGGAGGCGTTTATGGAAAAAGTACTCATTACCTTTGGGCTACTATTTATAGTCGCTATGCCCTGCTATGCTGACAGTCTTGACAAGATTGACTGTGATGACGGCAATTGTCTTTTAAGTAAGTGCAGCACCTTACTGAACGCAGCTGATAATATTCCCACGACGAGGAAGGATTCTTCTGTAATGGCATACCAACTGGCTTTTTGCGCAGGCCTAATGCAGGGCATAACTAATATGAACAAAACATATGAGTTGATGTTAAAAGGCGATGCCCTGTTCTGTACGCCTGAGGGTGGCATTACAAATGGTCAAGCTGCTCGGGTGGTGGTCAAATACCTAAAAGACCATCCGGAAAAACTGCATGAGAATGAGTCTACATTAGCTATCAAGGCTTTCATACAAGCTTATCCGTGCAAATAGGTCTGTTGATCGCCAATTAATAGACATATGGCCGGCGCTGATGCCAGCGTAGAGTGAATACGGAGGTAATCGATGAGAACGATGATATTCTTGGTGACAGTAATGTTATTGTTGCTCTCTTCTTGCGCGACGTCTCAGCCGAAAGGCGCCTGGTACAGAGATGGTGCAACTACTGATGATTTTTACAGAGAGCGAGGCCAATGTATCGTGGAGGCAAGAGCTAACAATAGAACTACAATGCTATTTGATCCCATCATTTTCTCTGGATGTATGCAGGGAAAGGGCTGGCAGTGGAGAAGTGTTCAACCATGAAATAACATCTTTTTTGAGGTAGCCCAGTCTCTTTGTGAATGATTCTTTCGGTAATTATCTTATGAGGAGTAAAGAGGGACACATACCAATTATTCCGCTCGTAACCAATAGACTGGTTAAAATAGCCGCAACTGTTTGCTCCTGTGCGGATTCTATCTCAACCGACTCGCCCGGTATATAATTCGGCATCTTCGTAGCTTGCCCGAAGTTCGCCAATGGCTCTTAATTTTTTCCCTGCTGCAGGGGCTTGACATGATTCCGCCTAATCAGTATAATCAGACTATTCAGTTCAATAAGATATTACTTGAGGGTAAGACATGAAAAAACAGAAGACGAATGTTTCGTGCAGCATTTCCATGGACAAGGACTCGGCCTGCTGCAAGGTGGAGTCAATAATCAGCGTGGACGAAAGGGGACAGATGGTGCTTCCCAAGGAGCTGAGGGCAAAGGCCAAGATCGCGGCCGGAGACAAGCTTGCGATCACGAGCTGGGAGAAAGACGGGCAAGTTTGCTGCATCACTCTAATTAAAGTGGAGGACCTTGTGGACATGGTTAAGGGCCAGCTCGGCCCCATTATCAAGGAGATATTATGAAACAGCAGAACATGCTGGAGCTGAAATTCGGCAAACAGCCAGAAGGAAGCCAGGGGAATTCTTCGTGCTGTGCCGGTCCGGGGGCCGAGGCAGTCGGGCCTCCAAAAAATGCCGCCTGTTGTCCTGATAAAAAGCAAGCGGTTCCCGCATGGGTGTCCGGACAGGTCATGTCGCCTGCGGGACCTGTCGCCAGGATAACGACTGAACTTTCAAGGTCAGATCTTTGGGAGCACGTGAAGTGCAGGGCAAGCGCATTCAGAAACAGCTATACCGTCAACCCCGGTCTGTATGCGGTAGGTAACCCGGACAAGAATTCCGACGTCCTCGTCAGCGCCAATTACAAGTTCAGCTTTGACGTGCTCAGGAGCGAGTTGAAAGGCCTCGACGTGTGGGTGCTTGTCCTCGATACCAAAGGCATCAATGTTTGGTGCGCCGCCGGGAAAGGCACATTCGGGACTGACGAGCTCATAAAAAGGATCCAGCATGCGAACCTGAGCTCCATTGTGGACCATAAGAGAATCATCGTGCCACAGCTTGGCGCTCCAGGCGTCAGCGCCCACAGAGTGACAAGGGCCACGGGCTTCAGGGTATATTACGGGCCGGTCCGCGCAAAGGATGTCCCCGCCTTCATCAGGTCGGGGTATAAGGCCACGAGGGAGATGAGGAGAGTTGAGTTCGGGATCGTGAACAGACTCGTCCTTACTCCGATGGAGATAAATCCCGCAATGAAGAAGTACCTGTTATATGCCTTGATCGTGCTCGTCGTTTTTGGACTTTCGCCTTCCGGGGTCCTCTTCAGAGATGCGTCTGCCGGCGTCCCTTTTCTCATCCTCGGTCTTGTATCGGTGCTTGCAGGAGCGTTCCTTACTCCTCTGCTGTTACCGTTTATCCCTTTCAGATCGTTTGCCGTCAAGGGCTGGATAATGGGAATGGCCTCGGTCCTTCTTTCTGTGAAGCTAATGGCGCCGGCCGGACAGTCGAGCGCCTTGCTCGTAATTTGCGAGTACCTCTTTTTTCCTCTCGCGAGTTCCTATATCGCCCTTCAGTTTACCGGTTCAACGACATTTACGGGCATGTCGGGAGTGAAGAAAGAGCTGAAGGCCGCTATCCCGCTTTATCTGTTATCAGGAGCAATCTCCGCGATCCTGATAATAGCTTTCAAACTTACCCAATGGAGGGTGTTATGAGATATCTTTCCGGCGTAGCGAGTCTCAATCTATCTATGGACAGATGCACCGGCTGCGGCACATGTATCGAGGTCTGTCCTCATGGAGTATTCAGGCTCGAAGGAAAGAAAGCCGTCGTTGTCGACAAGGACCTCTGCATGGAGTGCGGGGCCTGCATGAACAATTGCGCCTTCGGCGCTCTGAACGTAGACAAAGGGGTCGGCTGCGCCGCGGCCATAATCAACAGCATAATAAGCGGCGGGGAGCCGACCTGCGGCTGTAGCGGCGAGAGCAAGACAGGCGGATGTTGCTGAACTCGCTTCCTCTTGAGTTTATTAGAAAGTGCAGGGATAGTCAGTACGTCTTGTCATTCCGGCGGTGTGTTGAGCCGGAATCCAGTGGTTGGTTTTTAAAGCATGCTTCGTATAACGATACGGGAACCGGCAGCATCGCGGAAAGGACTGCAAATAGTGCTACATTATCAGAATAACAGCATGCCAAATCCGAAACTGAATTTCCAGGAAATCCACGATCTTTTCAGGCCGAGGATACTCCGCTACCTGACCCGCCTGATCGGCAAGGATGAAGCCGAAGACCTAACTCAGGAGGTTTTCGTAAAGATAAACAAGTCCCTGGGGACCTTCCGTGGCGATGCCCAGTTGTCTACGTGGATATACCGCATCGCGACAAATGCCGCAATGGACAGATTCAGAAGCCCTTCATTGGCCCTGATCGGGAGTGAAGAGTTATCGGATAATTCCTTCGAAGCCGATGAAGACAGCCGGCCTCACTCCTCCAAAAGCGGCCTTCTCGATCAACAGCTCATCCGCAAAGAGATGAATGATTGCATCCGGGAAGTAGTTGATAAACTCCCGGAGAATTACAGGACGGTCATTGTGCTGAGCGAATTGGAGGAGCTTACAAATAGTGAGATCGCCGATGTTCTTCAGGTTACGGTCGACACGGTCAAGATCAGGCTGCACCGCGCCAGAGCGAGACTGAAGCTGGAACTCGAAAGCTGCTGCATGTTCTACCGCGACGAGCGCAATGAACTGGCCTGCGACCGCAAAGTCACCCTCCTAAACTTCCTTCCGAGATAGGCGTATCCTTTTTCAGCCTCCTGCCGTCTATAGAACCGGAAGGAGGTGACAGATGCTGACGCCCCGGATGTTCCTTGAGACGATTATGGAATCGTCGAAAGCGGATCCCTGCCTTGCAGCGCTTCTGGACAAAGCAAAAGAATACGCTCTTCTATATATGCTTGCAAGAGAGCGCCAAAAGGGCTGCGATGGCCTGGGCGAGATGAGCAATCTGAAAGACGAGTTCCTGACGGTATTCGACAACGTAATCGAATATTGCAGGAACAGGGGATATGCAACCGAAAGCGTCTTGCATGACGCGGACTCAGTGACCGAGGCGCTCAGGAAGACTTTCCGAACCTACTGATGTTTCGGCAATCCCACCTGATGCAGGAATCGTGGAAGAACCTCTGCACGAGCGACAGCTGCATGGTAAAAAGGAAGCTCAACAACGGCGAGGAGCAGCAGGTGCTTATGTACCTGTCGTCTCACGCCAAAAGGAACTGAGAGGCCCGAACAGGGCCGGAAGGGAGACAGGATGGATAAGCAAACTGAAGAAATGGTTGCGCTCGGGACGGCATATGCAGTGAATTGCGGATTCTGTATGGAATATCATAAGCAAAAGGCCCTCGAAGCGGGCCTGACGCAGGAAGATATGCAGGCCGCCATTCAGGTTGCGGAAGGCGTCAAGATCGGCGCATATAACAGGACCAGGCAGAATGCCAAAGCCCTGTTCGGCAATATAAAAGAGGAGAGATGCTGCCCTGCCGGCAGTGAATGTTGCCCTTAAGAGCACGGGACCTTGGGCGGGACCTCAGTCCCGCCTTACCCCTTTCAAATATCGCCAATTCCACAAGGCACAATCCTTGTCAACCAGCCGTTATCTTGACTTCCACATCAATCTATGTTTATATAAATTAATAGTCTGACTTGGCTATTTATTTTAATATGCATAAACTTTTGTTTATTGATTAATTCCATGCAGAACCTTGTGAATGTCTTCAAGGCCCTTTCCGAGGAAACGAGACTAAGGATATTGAAGCTGCTCGAGCACGGAGAACTCTGCGTATGCGACATAGTTGCGGCTCTCGACATGGCCCAGCCGAAGGTCTCTTTTCACCTGAACGTGCTTAAAGAGGCAGGGTTTCTCAAAGACAGAAAGCAGGGACGCTGGACCCATTACAGCCTTGACGATTCGGATTTCTTCAGAAGGTTCCTCCTCATGTCGGTCCTCGAAAGGATACCGAAAGACGCGCTGACAGAGGACAGGAAAAGACTCATGGCCTTCGTGAGGGGCAAACATTCCTGGGACGATGCTGTGCGGTCGTCAAAAGGAAAGAGATGCGCCGGGAGGTGCAAGTGAGCGAAAAAATAGGCAGGAAACTTTCTTTCCTCGACCGGTATCTGACGCTCTGGATATTTGCTGCAATGGCATTCGGCGTCGGGCTGGGCTATTTCGTGCCTGGGACAGAAGGACTGATTAACAGATTCCAGGCAGGCACAACCAACATCCCTATCGCCGTCGGCCTTATCCTCATGATGTATCCGCCTCTCGCCAAGGTGAAATACGAAGAGCTTGGAGACATCTTCAGAAACAAGAAAGTCCTTGCTCTGTCGCTTATACAGAACTGGGTGATCGGCCCCGTCCTGATGTTTAGCCTTGCGGTCATTTTTCTCCATAATTATCCTGAATACATGGTCGGTCTCATTATGATCGGCCTTGCCCGATGTATAGCCATGGTAATAGTGTGGAACGACCTTGCCTGCGGGGACCCCGAGTATGCGGCGGGACTCGTGGCATTCAACTCGATATTCCAGGTCCTTTTCTTTTCAGTCTATGCCTATGTTTTCATCACCGTACTTCCTGTATGGTTCGGGCTCAGGGGAGCCGTTGTAACCGTCACCATCTCCCAGATCGCAAAAAGCGTTTTTATATACCTCGGTATTCCTTTTATCGCCGGAATGATGACCAGGTTCAGCCTGCTAAAAATCAAGAACCGTGAGTGGTACGAAAAAGTATTTGTCCCCAAGATAAGCCCGCTGACACTTATTTTTCTGCTGTTTACGATCGTTGTCATGTTCTCTCTCAAAGGAAACTATATCGTCAGACTCCCCCTCGACGTTGTGCGCATAGCAATCCCCCTGCTCTTTTATTTTGTAGTAATGTTCCTCGTCTCATTCTATCTCGGCAAAAAGATCGGAGCAGATTATCCGAAGACCGCGACGCTGTCGTTTACAGCAGCCAGCAACAATTTCGAATTGGCCATAGCGGTTGCGGTCGCCGTCTTCGGTCTCAATTCCGGCGCTGCCTTTGCCGCGGTTATCGGTCCGCTGGTCGAAGTGCCGGCTCTCATCGGCCTCGTCAATGTTGCGCTCTATTTCCAGAAGAGGTTTTTCACCATTGAATACTGCAGGGTTAAGGGTGTTCAACCGTGACGGCTGTCCCGGTGAAACAGAAAACGGAGGGATAATGAAGAGAAGCGTGTCGTTTCTTATTACAATTCTGACTTTCCTGTCGATAGTCGGCAATAGCAACGCTATCGAACTTAACACGGTCCTGAACAATGCGAGAAAGGAAGGCAAAGCAGTTATGCTTGAGCTCGGTTCAGTCGGCTGTGTCCCTTGCGAGCAGATGAAGCCGGTAATGGAAAAGCTGCGGACTTCTTACAAGGGAAGACTTGAGGTCTTCTTTGTGGACGTGAGAAAGGACCGGGACACAGCGCGAAAGTTCAACGTCTTTGCCATACCTACACAGGTCTTCCTCGATAAGAACGGCAGGGAGTTTCACAGACATATGGGCTTTTATGGATATGAGGAAATCGTGCCGATCTTGAAGAAGGCGGGTATATGAAAGCGCGCCTTAAGAAGAACCTGATTTGTTATTGTTTCGGCTATACGGAAGAGGACATTGCCGGTGATGTCATTGAAAACAGGGGTAGTTCCTCCATTCTGGCTAGAATACTGAGTGAGAAGAAGAAAGGAACTTGCAACTGCAAGATCAATCATCCGGAAGGCAAGTGATGCCTGGCTGATGTCCGCCGTGTTGCGGAACTGGCGAAGAAGAAGGCTGAGAGAGCGTGACCGGACTGTTGGAGAATATCGGGACAGTGATCCGGGACCAGCATGGTTTTGCGTTCGTTGCTGTATTTATCGGCGGTCTGATATCCGCTGCGAGTCCTTGCGTGCTCGCGGCGGTCCCGCTCATCATCGGCTACGTCGGAGGTTACTCAGGAGGGAATAAAAGAAAGGCGGCCCTCTACTCGCTGGTATTTGTGCTTGGCCTTTCGATCACATTTACACTCCTTGGCGCTGCCGCTTCAGTGATGGGACAACTCCTCGGATTCGTAGGCAGATGGCTATATCTTGGTCTGGCCCTAATGGCCGTGCTGATGGGAATCCAGCTTATGGGTGTCATTTCAATACCTCTGCCGTTTCGCAAGAAAAGAACGGTCAAAACAAAGGGCCTCCTGGGAGCATTCATGCTGGGCACGTTGACAGGCACGGTTTCTTCCCCGTGCGCCACACCGGTGCTGGCGGTCATTCTCGCCTATGTCTCGACGCAGGGAGATATGATATATGGAAGTTCGCTTCTTTTTGTCTATGCCGTGGGCCATTGCGCGCTCATCTTTGTCGCCGGGCTGTCTGTCGGATTGACCGAGAGCATTGTCGGCTCAAGAGGCGTCAGAAACTTTTCAGTTTATGCGAAGAAATTCAGCGGAGTTCTACTGATTGCGGCAGGCGTATATTTCGGCATTACAAACATATGAGATGGAGGTTTGCGATGAAAGACTTCAAAGAATATCTTGATGTGGCCTGGGAGTTCCACGGCCACAGGTGCCCGGCGATGCCGATGGGTCTCAGGGCAGGCCTTACCGCCATGAAGGCGCTTGGCGTGGAGCGCTCAAAAGACAAGGAGCTTTTCGTGGAGGCTGAAACAGGTAAGGGGCATGCGGCAGGCTGTTTCCTTGACGGCATCATGACTGCAACCGGATGCACTTACGGGAAATCCAATATCCAGAAACTCTACTACAACAAGATGGCCTTCACCCTCGTCGATACAAAGGCCGGCAAAGCAGTGCGCGTTTCCCTGAAACCCGACTTCTTCGAGAAGGCATTGAACTCGCCCTTTGTGCAGGAGCGAAAGAAGGGTGTTCCTCCGCAGGACATCCCCGCTGCAATTACGGATCCTCTCGTGGAGCGGGTGCTCGGTCTTCGGGACAGCGACTTTCTGAATATCAGCGACGTATTTCAAAAAGATGTCCGCAAGGGGTCTCCAACCTTCGATGTCAATCGCTGCGAGAAGTGCGGTGAGACAGTATTCACGGACAAGCTGACGAAGACAGCGGACGGACGACTGCTATGCATACCCTGCTCAGGGGCTGGGAGATAGGAAAGACAGTGCTTCGGCCCTGCCTTTTCGATGAGTAATATGACAACGCCCGCGTTAGCGGCGGCGCTCGTATTTATGTTCACAACAGTCCTGACAGTAGCCGGCGTCGGATCAGCGTTTATCGTGATCCCCACGTTCTACTGGCTTGGTGTGCCGCTGACCGAGGCGATGGCGATCGGCCTGCTGCTTAACGCGATCAGCATGACCTTCGCTTCCGCCAATTATATCCGTTACAAGCTCGTCCTCTTTCGCACTGCCTTACCCATTATTGCGCTTGCCGTCGTCTTCTCTCCGCTCGGGGCATGGTCAACGCGCTTTCTTCCAAGGAAAGCGCTTGTCCTTCTATTCGTGCTCTTCCTGGTCTTTGCTGCTTCCATGATGCTCTTCTATAAACCGAAGAAAAAGGATGCCGGCGACGGCGGAAAGGAGCTCAAAACAGGTATCGGGCTCGGCATCGGCGCCGGTTATCTGGGCGGCCTGCTGGGTGTGGGCGGCGGCAATCTCATCGTCCCCGCGCTGGTCTGGCTCGGCTTTGATCCGAAGAAGGCGTCCGCAACTACAGCCTTCATCGTCGTCTTCTCCTCGCTTGCGGGATTCTTTGGTCATGCGGCCATTGACAACATTGACAGCAAGATGCTGACATTCGCTGTCCTGGGCTCGGTCTCGGGCGCCCTTGCCGGCTCTTGGCTTATGCATAAGAAACTCGACGCGGGCCAGGTGAAGAGGGTCCTGGGAATTGTACTTTACGCGATATCCATAAAAATGGCTTGGGGATTGCTCTGAGGTGTGTTTGGGCAGGCGGACGGGTTATTTATAGTTTTTCGTTATGCAAAATTCCCACAACGGACTATAATGGAGGACATGGAGATCAGATCGAAGCTCTGGATCGAAGTCGGGGGAAGGCCTGTCTTCGGAAGGGGAAGAAGGTTCCTCCTTGAGGCCATAGATAAATACGGCTCTATAAACAGGGCGGCGAAAGAGATAAACATTTCCTACAGAAAGGCGTGGGGATATATAAAGGCGATGGAAGAAAGGCTCGGGTTCAAGCTAATAGAGAGACAGACAGGCGGGAAAAACGGCGGAGGGGCTGTGCTCACTGAAAAGGCGAAAAGGTTTCTTAAGAAATATGAGGAGCTCGAATGCGGCATAAGGGAGAGCGTCGACGATAAATTCAGAAGGGTATTCAAGGATAATAGTTTATAGAGGAGGTCTTTATGTGTAATTCATCCCATGAAAATCATAACCCCGGGACAAGAAAGCTGAAGGTCGCCGAAGCTGTGGGCACTGTTCTTGCCCACGACATAACGGAGATACGGCCCGGAGAATTCAAGGGCCGCGCCTTCAAAAGGGGGCATATTATTCGGCAGGAGGACGTTTGTCGCCTGCAAAGACTCGGGAAAGAGCATCTTTTTGTGCTGAACATCAAAGATGACGAGATGCACGAAGACGACGCGGCCTATGCGCTTGCAAACGCCCTCATAGGCGGGGGCGTTGCGATTAAAGGCGAACCGAAAGAAGGAAAGATAAATATAGCCGCGGAAATCGACGGGCTCCTCAAGGTCGATAGGGAAGCGCTTCTTGCCTTTAACATGCTCGGAGAGATCATGTGTGCGACTCTCCATAACAATACCGCTGTCAGGAAAGGACGGACAGTCGCATGCACACGGGCGATACCCCTCGTAGTCAAAAAAGACGTAATCGAGGAAGCGATTCGGGTTGGGGCCTCAGCGGGGGGTATCGTATCAATCAAGAAAATGAGAAAGCCGAGGGCCGGAGTGGTCATAACAGGCAACGAGGTTTATTACGGCAGGATAAGAGACGCCTTTGCGCCCATTATCGCGGACAAAATACAAAGGGCAGGCGGGGAAATAGTCGGTGTCTATTATGCCCCGGACGATGAGTCCTTTATAGAGTCAAGGCTTCGTGAATTGACGGCCGCCGGCGCCGATCTCCTGATCACGACCGGGGGGATGTCGGTGGATCCGGACGATGTGACGAGGTTCGCGATAAGAAAGCTTGGCGCCAGTGAGATCACATACGGCTCATCTGCATTGCCGGGAGCCATGTTCCTCGTGGCTTATATTGAAGCAGGGGTCAGGGAGCAGGGATCAGGGGTTAGTGAAAAACCAATCCCCGATCTCCAATCCCCGATTCCTATCCTCGGAATTCCGGCCTGCGGCATGTACGCGAAGGCCACGGCCTTCGACCTCGTGCTACCTAGGATATTGGCCGGCGAAAAGGTCGGTCGAAGAGAACTGGCGGAACTCGGCCACGGGGGACTCTGCATGAAGTGCGAGACCTGCAATTATCCGGTCTGCCCGTTCGGGAAACACTAGAGACCTTGATTATTATGCCAGGATTTCAGCGGCGCATGTACCTGGAGTAGACGCGATGGTCCTGGATCTTGTCCTCGACATCCCGGACCTTCTGTTTCTGCATAGACAGCATGACATAGCAAAAAATGGCCCCGCCTATCGAAGCTCCTCCCCAAACAAACAGGTACTTATAGAAGATATTCATCTTCAGAATTTCCGGAAGCTGATCATCAAAGAACCTCTTCAGGACTAAGAATATCGCGCTCACCATAAATATGAATTGAGACAGCATCAGAAAGGCCCTGATGCTCTTTTCCTGTCTCGTCAAATCTCTGACGCGTCTTATGCGCTGCTCCGTGGCGCATCCGGGGCAAAGCTTGAGCTCCTGATCGAGATGGTTCAGACAGAAAGGCGACTTCTTGCATCGCCTGCAGGTAAAGAACTTCCTGCCTTCAACATGTTCCTCGCACAGAACACACCTGACTTTGTCGGGCTCCCTGCTGCTTCTTAAGTCAGGCTTTTCTTCCATCATTTACGGACGCCTCTTTTGTGGCACTCGAAGCATTCGCTCTTCGGAGGATGCGCCTTCCTCACCGAGTTCTTTTTCCCCAGGCCATGGCATCCGACGCACACGGAAACATCACTCACCCCCCTGTGCACGTCGTCGTCCGGAATCACAGGAGGCTGGACCCTTTGACCGGAAATGGCAAAGAGCAGCGCAAGGACGACAAGAACAAAGGCAACAAACATCAACGTGTTTTTCATCACAATTTCTCCTTCTGAGCGGCACTCTCCTCGAACACCCCGATTTTTCTCAACCTCTTCATCCTCTCTTCGACGAGTTTAGCCGCGGTCTTTGCCTTCAGTTCTTCGAAGGCCTTGAGCACTGCCGCCGCAATGCTTTCAGCGACTGTTGCTGGCGCCCTGTGTGCGCCGCCGACAGGCTCCGGGACTACCTCATCTATTACCTTATACCTCAGAAGGTCCGCCGCCGTCAGTTTCAGTGCCTCCGCAGCCCTTGCAAAATCTTCAGAGCCAAGGTCACCGTTCTTCTTCCAAAGAATCGCAGCGCACCCCTCAGGGGAAATAACAGAGTATACGGAATATTCGAGCATGAAAACCCTGTCTGCGACACCGAGTGCAATTGCTCCGCCACTGCCACCCTCGCCTATCAAAACGGAGATGATCGGCGTCTTGAGTCTCGACATCTCCATGAGGTTGGTGGCTATCGCCTCCGCCTGCCCCCTCTCCTCGGCCCCTATGCCGGGATACGCCCCGGGAGTGTCGATAAAGGTCAGGACCGGCTTCTTGAACCGCTCGGCTAGTTTCATCAGACGCAGCGCCTTGCGGTAACCCTCGGGGTTCGGCTGGCCGAAGTTCCTGTAAATCCTCTCCTTGGTGCCTCTTCCTTTCTGATGACCTATGATCATAAAGGTCGTATCGTGGATGCGGCCGAAGCCCCCCACTATGGAAGGGTCGTCGGCAAACCTCCTGTCGCCGTGGAGCTCAATGAAATCGTCGGTGAGAAGAGAGACGTAATCGAGGGTGTAAGGCCGGTCAGGATGCCTAGCTATCAGAGTCTTCTGCCAGGGAGTAAGCTGAGAGAATATCTCGGAACGGAGGTCCTTTGCCTTCTTTTCGAGCTTCCTGATCTCGGATGTTATATCTATATCCTTGCCGTCGGAAAGACGCTTCAGCTCATCTATCTTCGCTTCGAGCTGTTCAATAGGCTTTTCGAATTCGAGGTAATATCTCACGCTACCGTCACCTTCCCGCTCCCTACCAGCCCCTCGATCTTCCCGATCAGCTCGGCTGAAGCATCGACCTGCAGGCACGTGGCCACAAGGGCATATGAGCCGTTCACCTCTATCCTGAGATAAAGCGGACAGCTGCCGGAATGTCCGGACACTATGTCTCTGAGCCTGTTCAGGTCCTCCCGCTGAGAAGACGGGGCCTGCACGACTATTTCCATCTTGCGGTCACCGTTCCCGCAGGCCGCTCTGCCGCCTGCGCCGACGAATTCCTCGAGTTCGCGGATCTCTTTCGCAATCAGTTTCATGCCCTTTTCGGTCCTGTCGACGGTCCCCTTGGCGACAATCAGGTTCTCCTTCCTGATGAGTTCCAGGGCGCTCCTGTAAAGATCGGGAAATACAATGGTTTCGAGACTGCCCTCTTCGTCCTCGATCGTGAGATACGCCATGCTCTCGGCCTTGCCCTTTGTCTTGATTTTCTTTACGCTGCTGATAACGCCTGCTATCTGGATCTCTTCCTTATCGGAGACATCTTCCAGCCCGGATATTCTCTTTATCCTCAGCCCGCTCACAGCCTCGCGGAATCTTGAGAGAGGGTGCCCCGTGATATAAAAGCCGAGTGCCTCTTTTTCGTGAGCCAAAAGCTCCATTTCATTCCATGGCCGTATCTCCTCTTCCCCGCCGCCGAAGATACTTTGCTGACCGAAGAGACCGCCGGACCCGTTGCCGCCGCTTGCTCCGGCAGCGCACATGACGGCGGCCCTGTGCATTCCGAAAGAATCGAAGGCGCCCGCCTTAATGAGGCTCTCTATCACCTTCTTATTAACTTTCCTGCCGTCAAGTCTTCCGAGGCAATCCTCGATCGATCCGAATGGTCCGTCTTTTTCCCTTACGGCGAGCACCGCATCTATAGCCGACGACCCGACCCCCTTGACAGCCTCCAGGCCGAACCTTATCGCCTTTCCCAGCACCTTGAACTCCCTGTCGCTTTCATTGATATCCGGAGGCAGGATGTCGATGGACATCTTTCTGCACTCTGCAATGGACTTAACGATCTTATCGGTGTTGTCCATGTCCACACTCAGGTTTGCGGCCATAAACTCGACGGGGAAATGGGCCTTGAAATAAGCTGTCTGGTAAGCGATATAGGCATAAGCCGCGGAGTGAGATTTGTTGAACCCATACATGGCAAAGGGCGCCATGTTCTCGAAGAGTTTCGCGGCCTTCTTTTCGGAGATGCCGTTGGCCACGGCCCCCTTGATGAAATTCTCCTTCTGCCGCTCCATCTCTTCCGGTTTCTTCTTCCCCATGGCTCTTCTCAGGATATCGGCCTGACCCATCGTGAACTTTGCTATCTTGTGGGCGATAAGCATTACCTGCTCCTGGTAAAGGATGATCCCGTACGTCTCATCGAGGATCTCCTTCAGCTGGGGCATCTCATAAGTTATCTTTGCCTCTCCCTTCTTCCGCTTGATGAAGTCGTCTATCCAGGCCATAGGGCCGGGGCGATAGAGGGCCACAAGAGCAATAAGGTCCTCGAAACGGCTCGGCTGCATTCTCAAAAGTATGTCCCGCATACCTTCGCTTTCAAGCTGGAATACACCGGTCGTCTGGCCCGAGCTCAACAGCCTGAAGGTTTCTGCGTCGTCCAGCGGGATCTCCTGAAGAGAAAGGCTGACGCCGCCGGACTTCATGTATCCGAGGGTCTTTTCCAGGATCGTAAGGGTCTTGAGTCCGAGAAAATCAAATTTAAGAAGCCCTATCGACTCCACGGAACCCATGTCGAACTGGGTCGTTATAGTGCCGTCTGAAGGGTTCTTGTAAAGGGGCGCGTAGTCGGTGAGCGGTTCTGGAGACACGACCACTCCTGCGGCATGGGTCGAGGCATGCCTGCACAGGCCTTCGAGCCTACGGGCGATGTCAAGGATATCTCTGACCTTCTGATTGCCGTCATAAAGCTCTTTCAACTGGGGTTCCGCCCTCAACGCCTCATCTATAGAGATGTTAAGGGTATTGGGTACAAGCTTGGCGATCTTGTCCACCTCGGCATAGGGGACATCGAGGGATCTTCCCACGTCCCTGATCGCCGCCTTGGCGGCCATTGTCCCGAAGGTAATAATCTGCGCCACGTGGTCCGCGCCGTATTTATCGGAGACATAGGAAATCACCTCGGACCTCCGGTCCTTGCAGAAGTCCACGTCGATATCAGGCATGCTCACCCTCTCAGGGTTCAGGAACCTCTCGAAGAGGAGATTATATCTCAGGGGGTCTATCTCGGTGATCCCGAGACAATAGGCCACGAGACTGCCCGCCGCGGAGCCGCGGCCGGGTCCTACGGGCACGCCGATCTTCCTCGAATAACTGATGAAGTCCCAGACGATGAGGAAATACGAGGAGTAGTTCATACGCTCTATTATATCCAGCTCCGTCTTCATCCTGTTCTTATATGTCTCGGGAGGATCATCTCCGAACTTCCGCCGCAGACCCTCAAAGGCGAGTTCCTTTAGGTAAGAACCGGGGGACTTCCCACCCTCGACCTTATATGTCGGGAGGAGATTCTTTCCGAGAGTGAATTCGACATTGCATCTTTCGGCGATCTTTCTCGTGGTCAGCACCGCCGAGGGCATTTCCTGAAACGACTGCTTCATCTCCTCCGGCGACTTGAAATAGAACTCATCCGTTTCAAACCGCAGCCGGTTTTCGTCGCTTACGGTCTTCCCGGTCTGTATGCAAAGAAGGATGTCGTGCGCCCGCGCGTCCTCTTTTCTGAGGTAATGACAATCGTTCGTGGCCACCGTTTCGATGTGGAGCTCATCGGCAAGCTCTACGAGCTTCCGGTTCGCCTTTTCCTGGGCCGAGAGGCCGTTCACCTGAAGCTCGATATAAAAATTCCCGGGACCGAGGATGTTCTTATATTCTAGGGCGCTCTGTCTGGCCCGGTCTGTCATGTCCCTGCCGGCATAGAAAGGGACCTCTCCCTTCAGGCAGGCCGAAAGGCCTATAAGACCGCCGCTGTATTGTGCAAGCAGGTCCTTGTCTATCCTCGGCTTGTAATAAAAACCTTCAGTGTATGCCTTGGAGACAAGGGTTACGAGGTTGCGGTAACCAGCATTGTCTTTTGCGAGCAGGATAAGATGAAAGGGGCTTTCAGTTCCGTCACCTGTTTTTCTTTCAAGGCGGCCTGAAGGCGCCACATAGACTTCGCAGCCGATTATGGGCTTGAGCCCTGCCTTCGAAACCTTTTTGTAGAAAGCGACCGCGCCGAACAGATTACCGTGGTCCGTTATAGCCACAGCCGGCATTTTGTAACGGGACGCAAGCTCCACGAGTTCGTCGATCTTTATAGATCCGTCGAGGAGGCTGTATTCCGTATGAAGATGGAGAGGCACGAAATCCGAATGCTGGTGCATACAAAAATATTACCTGATGGAGACATTCAAGTTCAACCCAAAAACTGCTCTCACCGGCCACCGGGCAGGTTACCACCCTCGCGGTCTATTACAGAGCATCTTGTCGATCTCGGAAAGAAAGCTCGTCTCGCGGTACTTTTGAAGCGTGTGAGCGGCTAACACCTTCTTTTCGCTGGCGTGCTTCAGATAAAGGGAACTCAGCTTAGAAATGCGGTCTGCATGGTCCGAAAAGGAAAGTCCCTTCTACGTGAGCCTATAAACCATGCGATCCGGCTCCCCGAAAACCGTCTAAGTATACTGCAATCCCTTAATTATGCAGGCTTATCCGCATAGCGGCGGCGTGTGCGAAAACGGCCAGGAAAATCTGCGGGGGGAGCTGAAAAAAAGGAGGAAGGAAACCGGACTTGGCCCTATCTACTTCGTCTTCATGACTTCCGCCCAGCTCGACTCGTAACCGACATCTTCTTCGTCGTTCCTGTCAATAATGAACGGGTAGCTCTCGGCCATTCTTTTTATCAGGGATTGTCTCTCTTTCACAGGCGTCGTCAAATAGAGAGGCGACTCCATCAGTATTGAAACAAGCTTCTTAGTCTTTTGCATGGTCATAGCAGTTTCCTGTCCCTGATGTTCTTGCATATACCATACCAGCCGGATTGGACCATGATGCCGGCTTAGGGAAAAATCCGGAGGGTTATTTCAAGCGCTATTGCGGCATCTTTTTCTTTTTTGCATCGGAAGCCGTAGTCCGGCGTTATCCGGATGTCTTTCCCAAAAAGGAAATATTATCCTAATTCGGGGAACCGGAGAGATGAGAAGCCCGATAAAGCGATGATCCTGCCAAGGTGACCTTTTGTACCTCTCAAAATCCGACTGCGCGCTGCCGACAAGCATTGAAAAAAGACGCCCTTTGAACGTACTATGAAAGTATCGTGGAAGACCCGGTCATAGAAAGAGATTCCGATCTTATATTCCCCCATTTCACTGTGCTCAAGGCCTCTGCCGGTTCAGGCAAGACCCACATGCTCACAAAGAGGTTCGTGCAGCTTATTCTTTCTGAAAAGATACCAGGAAACAACCTGAGGAACATCCTTGCCGTGACCTTCTCTAACAATGCCGCCAAGGAAATGAGGGAGAGGATCATCGAATGGCTCAAGCTGCTCCATTTCGGCGAACCGGAGATGACCGTCCAAATGCTTGAGGCGGTCTCGATAGACAGTGAAAGACTGGCGGAGCGCGCCGGCCAAATGGTGGAGAAGATACTCTGCGACTATGCTGATTTCGAGGTTAGGACAATAGACAGCTTCATGACCTCGATCTTCAAGACCTCGGCGATCGACTTCGGCTTTAACACTGAGTTTGACATCCTCATGAATAAGGACGCCCTCATGGGATATTCATTTGATCTCTTCCTCAGGGAAGTCCGGGAGGGCACGAAGGAGGCGCAACTGCTTCTCGACATAATTTCTGCAATTCAGGAGAGCAAGCAGGGCCGGGAGGCCTATATGTGGGACCCCTCGTCCGTCATCCTGGAAGAAGTGAAAAACCTCTATGGAAAACTGTCGTCGACCGGCAAGAATCCTGTGGTTACAGACTACTCACGGACTTTTGAAAAAATAAAGGATGAGATAAAGACTGCTGTTGAGGAACTTGATAGTGAGATCGCCGGGTCGGGACTCCCGAGACGGGAAAACTCGTCCTTCGGCGCGATTCTCGAAACCGTAAGGACGGGGAGTTTTGCCGATCTGATCGGAAAGGGACTCAAAACCCCTCCGGTCAGGAAACCCTTAAAAGGCCGGGCAGACCTTGACGCCATGTTCGATCGGGTTGTCGGACAGTGGGAAGACGTGTGCAACCTTATCAACGGGTATATTGCCCTCCAGGTCCGGTCCCGTTCGATGCCGTATCTGAAGGTCTACGAGTCATTCAGAGAGACCGTCGAATCCGTCAAGAGGCGTCAGGGCAAGGTGTTTATCGAAGATATAAACAGAAACCTTGCGGAATACATAAACGAGGAGATTGTCCCGGACATCTATTTCAGGATCGGCGAAACCATCTACCATTTTCTGATAGACGAATTCCAGGACACCTCCCTCATCCAGTGGAGAAACCTTTTCCCGCTTCTTGAGAACGCCTTGTCGCAGAAGGGGAGTCTCTTTGTCGTAGGCGACACAAAACAGGCGATCTACGGCTTCCGGAACGCCGATTATACGATAATGAGAGAGTCTGAACGCACCAACCCCTTCCCATCCGCGGTTCACTATGTAAGAGAACTTACGACAAACCGCCGGAGCCTGGGGAAAATTCTTGATTTCAACGAGAGGGTATTCAAGGAAATTGTGGCCGGCAATGACAAATACAGGGATGCCGGAGCGAGGAGCGGGTTGACCGATTATGTTCAATGCGCGAGGGACGGCAGTTCCCACGGATACTGCGAAGTCATAATCCGTGAGAGGGATGACGAGACCCCCCGTGAACGGGAGGTCATACAGGACCTCGTTTCAGAGCTGAGATCCCGCGGGTTCGGCTGCGGGGACATCGCTATACTGACCCAGAGGAACGAAGACGTTGTGAAGACCACGCTCTGGCTGAATGAGAAGGACATCGACTTCATCTCCTACAGCAACCTCGACATAAGAAGAAGGAAGATAACCGGCGAGATCGTCGCCCTTCTGAAATTCCTCGATTCCCCCATGGATGACCTCTCTTTTGCCGCGTTCATAAGCGGCGAGATCTCAACACGGCTGCTGCAGAGAGACCAGCCGGATATCACCCCCGAGAGATTAAAAGGGTTTCTCTTCGCTTCCAGGGCGCGCTCTCCGCTTTACAAGTCGTTTCAGAAAGAGTTTCCGGCGCTATGGGAGAGGTACTTTGCAGGCCTTTTCAAGGCCTCCGGATATTTCCCGATCTACGACCTCGTGACCGAGGCATACAGCGTTTTCAAGGTCTTTGAGACGCTCGCGGACGAAGAGGCGGCCCTTGTCAAGGTCCTCGAAGCGGTCAAGGAATTCGAGGGGGCCGGATACAACAGCATAAGGGACTTCCTCGACTTCGCCGGCGACGGCGACAGCAGTGAATCCGAATGGAACATGGACGTGCCCAAGGCCCTCGACGCCGTCAAGGTAATGACGATCCACAAGGCAAAGGGGCTCGGGTTCCCCGTGGTCATTGTCCTTCTCTATGAGGACCGGAACAAGGGTTTCGACTATATCATCGAGGAGGAAGAGGACGGCGTGCGCCTGCTCAAGATCAATAAGAAGACTATGGTCAGCGATCCCGCCTTCGAGAGGCTTTACGAAGCCGAGGCCGCAAAGGAAAGAGTGAACAGGCTCAACAGTCTGTATGTCGGATTCACCCGGGCAAAAGAGGAGCTTTATGTCATCGGAGTGAAGGGGAAGAACGAGACCTTTCCCATCGATCTGCTCCCGGCAGGCGACTTCGCGGCAGCTGCAAGACCGCTCAGGGGGGACATTCCGGCTGCAAGGTCTTCAAATGTCTACAGCATTGAACATCACCCGGGACAGATAGAGACAGAGGTCAGGGCCGACGAGATGATCAGCATCCGCGAAAAAGAGCGCGGGGAATTCATCCACAGGGTGCTTTACAATATCGAATATGTGCAGGCAGAGATGGCCGGCATGATTGAGGACATTATCAAGAAGATCAGCTCCGGAACGGGACGGGACCCGGCCGCAGAAGGGGCAAAAGAGCTTCTTCTCCGTCTCTTCGGCCGCAAGGAGGTCGTTGCTTATTTCGAGCGCCGTCCCGCCAGAGAGGTCAAAAGGGAGCAGGAGTTCTCGGACGAGCAGGGACACCTTTTCAGGATGGACAGGGTCGTGATCGACCCGGACAAGATTACCGTCCTCGACTTCAAGACCGGGGCAGAAGGCCTGAGCGAAGAGAAATACAGGGCACAGCTGAAGAAATACATGCGGATTGCAAAAGACATCTATCCGGGCAGGCGTATCGAAGGCAGGCTAGTTTACGTGGACCTCGGAGAGATCAGGACAGTGCTGTGAACAGGCTGATTATCGGCCCGCATGAGGATCTCATCAAAGTGACGGCAGGCCTTATAAGCCCGCGAGACAGGGATTACTCCGACAACCTTGTCGTATTCCCGGGAAGAAGACCGGCGCATTTCCTGAGAAAGGAATTGGCGCAGCGGGAGAAGGGCAGTTTCATTCCTCCTTTGATCTATTCCATGGACGACTTTGTTGAGTATGCGGGAGAGTCCGTGCAGCCGGTCAGGAGCATAGAGACGGTCGATGCCGTTGCCGTCCTCCATCAGATCCACAGGAGCGCTCCGGAGCGCCTCGGGGGCGAAAGTTTTCTCACCCTTGACAGTTTCTTTTCTCTCGGAATAAAGATTTACAAAGACCTTGAGGAGCTTTATATCGAGGGAACACCGCCTGCCATGATAAAGGAAATCCAGCCATTCACTGACGAGATGATACCGCAGCACGCACTCTCCCGGCTTCAGTCGCTGCACTTCTTTTACAGGACCTTTTATGACAGGGTCTCTCAAATGGGAATGGCGACAAGGTCGATGAGGTACCGCACGGCGGCGGAAAGAGTGCTCGAAGGCTGCGTAGACAGGTTCGAGAAGGTGATATTCGGAGGATTCTACGCACTGACCAAGAGCGAAAAGGACATCTTCAAGAAACTGCTCACTATCGAAAAAACCATCTTCATATTCCAAGACGGTCCCGGTCTTGGAGAGCAACTGGCGGAGCTCGGCATGGAAACAGAGACGCGAGACACCGGGACGCCTGGTAATGGACCGGAGATCCATTTCTACAGCAGCCCTGATACTCACGGGCAGGTCTTCGCACTCGGAAGCATCCTCAGGGAAAAGACGCGGCGGGAAGGACCGCCGGACGAAAAGACCACGATAGTCCTGCCGTCTTCGGAAACCCTCTTTGCCCTTCTCAGACATGGCGTTACGTGCCTGAACAAGGAGGAGTTCAACATCTCGCTCGGGTATCCTCTGCACCGTACGCCTGTCTTCGGCTTCCTCAACAACCTCATGGAGTTGATAGGGTCCATGGAAGACGACCGGGTTTACGTGCCGGATTATTTGAAGTTCGCGCTGCACCCCTACACAAAAAATATTTACTGCAGGGGAAACGCAGAGGTAACAAGGATAATGTTTCACACAATGGAGGAGGCGCTCCGGAAATCGAGGACGCGGACCTTCGTTACCCTCTCCGAGATAGAGAACAACCAGAGCCTGCTGGACAGCATTGTTGAGAAACTCCGTCAGGAAGAGGAGGGCATGGCCGGAGAGGAGATCAGAAAACACCTTCGGACGATCCATCTTAATACCATCGAAAGATTTCTCTCTTTCAGGGATATCGGAGACTTTGCAGCGAAATGCACGGAGCTCCTCACATTCATATTTAACAATAGCACTGCGCGCCTCCATCCCCTCTTCCATCCCTTCTCCGAATCTTTTATAAAGGCGTTGGACACTGTCTCAAGATCCCTGATGAAGGACATGTCGTTCGCGGATAGGGCAAGCTATTTCACGTTCTTCAGGAAATTTGTCATGACGGCTCACGTGCCCTTTCCCGGCACCCCTCTCAAGGGCTCCCAGATTCTCGGCTTCCTTGAAACGAGAAACATAAAGTTCGAAACTGTCTTCATCCTCGACGTCAACGAAGATGTGATCCCTGATACATCCAGGGAGGACACGCTCCTGCCCCTCAAGGCGCGGGAGATCCTGAGACTCCCGACATACCTGGATAAAGACAAGCTGCTGGCCTACTACTTTGAGAATCTTATAAGAGGCGCTAAGGAAGCGCACATCTTCTTTATAGAGAATGACTCAAAGGAAAGGTCCCGCTTCGTGGAGAATCTCCTCTGGGAAAGACAGAAGAGGGACAGATCGACAAAGGCCGCGGATTATGTGCAGGCTGTTCAATATAAGGTGAAGCTCGGCAATGATACGCCCGCGGCCGTCCCCAAGGATGAAGAGGTAATCGGCTTTCTGAAGGATTTCGCTTACAGCGCCACAGTGCTTGATACGTATCTCACTTGCCCGCTTCGCTTCTACTATAGCTGTGTGCTCGATCTCGGAAGGAAGGAGGAAATCACGGGCGACATTGAAAGGGCCGACATCGGCAAGTTTATTCACCGCGTCCTTTCGACCTATTTCTCAAGAAGAAAGAACAGGGTCCTGAAGGAGGCCGATATGGACCAGGAGGAAATGGACAACCTGGTCGAGAACCTTTTCATCCGGGAATACGGTGATAATCCTGCCGGCGCCGCGTATCTTCTCAAGGCCCAGATCAAGGCCCACCTGAGTGATTATCTCCGGAAGTATCGCATACCGCTTGTCAACGAGAAAGAAGTGATGATCATCGGAGTGGAGGAGCCCTTCGAGGCGAATATAGACTCATTCAAGCTGAAAGGGCGGCTGGACATAGTCGAAAGAAGGGACCGCACGATACATATTCTTGATTACAAGAGCGGTTCGTCGGTAAGCAACCTGAGCATCAACTTCGGAAGGCTTGATCAGGACGACAGGGATTCATGGAATGAAGCCATAGGAAGTCTTCAACTGCCTTTTTATCTTATTCTATATTCGGAATGCACCGGCATAAAGATAGAAAATTTGAGGGCTATGTTTCTGCTTCTCGGCAGGTCCGCGATAGACAAGACTATCGAGCTTCCCCTCTTCGAGGCACAGGATCGGGACGCAAATTTCGATGCATTAAAGGCCGTCATTTCCGGTCTTCTCAGGGAGATAGTCGATCCGGATGTTCCGTTTGGAGCAGCGCGGGACAGAAAGGGCAGTTGTCCCAAGTGCGACTTTCAGCATATTTGCGGAACACAATGGGTCACTGCATAGGCCTGGCGGCAAAATCTTATGACTCGGACCGATATGATCAAATCCCCCGGCAAAATACATCTCAAGTTCATTCCCTCCAGGGCAAGATACTACATTAAGTGCCCGTATTTTCTCTACCTGTCCAATACAAGGAATATCCATATACCTTACTCCCGGATCGCGAGCCGGAAGGGGAATCTCTTCGAAGAAGTCGTAGACCGGAGGGTCTCGGAGGAGGCCGGATGCGGGATAAAAAAGGCTTTGCGGGTGATCGATCTTCTTCAAGCCGAAGGACTTTATACTCTTAATAGGAAGGTGGATACGGAATTCTATTCATGGAACAACATCGGCCTGAGGGTAAAGATGCTGAAACCGGACCTCATTCTCTCCGAAAGGTCAGAGAGCGGCATCGGAATAACCGTACTCGAGATAAAGAACTGCGATTGCATGATGTCTTATCACTATTTGCAGGCCTACGTCTACAAACTAACGCTCGAAAAATTCCTGACGCAGGAAACAGGCGAGCCTGTCCGTGTCGGGGCGCGCATGATACATCTTAAAAAGGGCTGTTTCCCTAGATACGAATCTGGAGACGATTTTGAGACCTTCGCTGAGAGGATTTCGGGTATGAAAAGCGACTACCTCGTGATCAGGGACTTTGTGGACGGGGAATCGGAACTGGTCTTGCAGAGGACCCTTAGAGAAATTGCCTCGTTACAGGCCAATACGACAGAGTGCGATACGTGTCCCGGCGCGGAAAAATGTGACCGCAGTTGACACAATAGGTTAGAATAAACAAAAGATAATTGTATGCGAAAGGAGAATTTGGTATGACGGATACTACTCTTAAAGTCGAAGGGATGAGTTGTCAGCATTGCGTGATGAGGGTCAAGAAAGCGGTTGACGCCTTAAAGGGCATCCAAAGTTCGGACGTTCAAATCGGAACAGTCAAAGTAAAGTTCGACGAGAAAGCAGTGGCAAAGGCGGACATAGAAAAGGCCATCACGAATGCGGGTTACAAAGTCGCGAGCGGCTCATAGTCAGGAACCATATAACCTGGAGAAGATCGGTCAGCCGCAGGGCACAGAAATCATAGAGGAAGATAAAAGACAGTAATTTCTTCTTTGCGCCCCTGTCTACCGGCAGGCCTTGCGACTCTGTGCGGACAATTTGTGCTAGGCTCCTCTTACGACCCCGGCTGTCTTTTCGGCGAGGTATGCAACAAGCTTTTTGTGGACTTCTTCAATCTCGGAGTCGGTAAGGGTCCTTTGCTTCGACCTGTACCGCACTGCAAAGGCAAGGCTCTTCTTCCCCTCCGGTATATTCTTTCCCCTGTAGGAATCGAAGATTGTCACATCCTCCATAAGCTCCGAGGAATAGCTCCTGATCCTTTCCATAACATAGGCTGCCGGAAGCGAGTTGTCGACGATCAGGGCAATATCCCTTTCGATATATGGATACCTCGGCAAGAGAGTATATTTGCGCGAGGTCTTGGCCAGCGGAACGAGTTCGTCGAGATAAAGCTCGGCGACGATTATCTCGGGCCGCGATATCTTGAGCCCGAGGCCTTCCACGATTCCCGGATGGAGGTCACCCAAAAAGCCCAGCTTCTTGCCGGAAACCATGACATCGCACGATTTGCCCGGATGGAGGAAGGGTTCCGAAGATCTGCTGAAAGAATAATCGCTGATCTTTAGATCGTCCATCAGCGCTTCAAAAACGCCTTTGACAATATAGAAATCCGGGGCCTCCTCCTTCCACAGCGACGGCGCTTTCTCAATGAAACAGATGGCCCCGAGGTTGTGGCTTTCCTCGGGAAGCGTGCCCCCCCGCTCAATGAAGACACGGGACACCTCGAAGAGTTTCACGTCCTTGCTCCCCATCGAAAGGTTATAAACGAGGTTCTGGATCAGCGAAGGTATAAGCGTCGTCCTCAAGAGCCCCTCTTCCTCGTTCAGAGGGTTCCTCAGCCGGATAGTTTTGCGGCGGAAATCGGCCTCCCCTATATTCATCAGGTCGAGCATCCTGCGGCCCATGAAACTGTAGTTAATCGCTTCACTGAATCCGGCGCGCCTGAAAGACTCCTTTATACCCGGCATACTGCGATAGAGACCGTCTTTTCCCTCGGCCCCAACCGGTGTCTTCGGAACCGTCACCTGAATCCTGTCGTAGCCGTAGAACCTCGCGATTTCCTCTATTACGTCGATCTCCCGCTGTATATCAGTCCTGAAAGACGGCGGCGAGACGCTGAAAGCGCCTTCCCCGGCCGATACTCCAAGGCCAAGGCGGCGGACCATATCAACCATATCTGCATTTGAAATGGATGTGCCGAGCACCCTGTTGACCCTCTCGTATCTGACCTTTATGCTCATCTCCCTAAACGGTCTGGGATAGACATCCTCTTTCTTCGATATCTGCCCTCCGGCAAGCTCAGCCATCAGAGAAGCGGCCCTGTCGAGCGCCTTTTCGAGAAACTCGATATCGGCGCCCCTTTCGAACCTGTATGCGGACTCCGTCTTGAGCCCGAGGGCCTTCGAAGTCCTCCTGACCGAAGAGGGCAGAAAGTAGGCGCTTTCGAGAAAGACATTCCTTGTCCCGCTTGTAACTTCAGTATCTGCTCCTCCCATGACGCCCGCAACCGCCACGGGCCGCTCTGCGTCCCATATCAGGAGCGACTCTTCCGGCAACGAACGTTCCGCTCCGTCAAGCGTGGTCATCCTGCTTCCAGTCCCAGCCTTCGCGACCCTTATTCTGTTTCCCTTTAGTTTGTCCATGTCGAAGGCATGAAGTGGATGGCCCATCTCGAGAAGAACGTAGTTTGTTATGTCCACCACGTTGTTGATCGGCCTCATGCCGCATTTTTCGAGCCTCTTCTTCATGAGGTCGGGAGACTCGCCGATCCGGACGCCCCGGATCTCTCTTCCTGCGTAGCGATGACAAAGTTCTTCGTCCGAAATCTCGACGCGGACCGTGGATTCGCCGCTCTCCGTTATACCGGAACCAGGGAATCTGAGAGTCAGGTTCAGAAGTGCGGAGACTTCCCGCGCAATACCTAGGACGCTAAGGCAGTCGGGCCTGTTCGGTGTCACGTTGACTTCGAGGACCGTATCGCCGTCAATACTCTCCATCCCTTCGACCTCCAGACCCGCCATGGTAAGCTTCAAGGCAAGCTCTTGAGGACTCATGGAAAAATCGACGAACTCTTTCAGCCACTCAATGGGTACGCGCATTCTAAAATTGCCTCAGGAATCTGGTATCGTTCTCATAGAACAACCTTATATCGTCGATGGCATATTTGAGCATAGTTATCCTCTCGACGCCGAGGCCGAAGGCAAAGCCGGTGTATAACTCAGAGTCATAGCCGGCCATCTCGAAGACTCGCGGATGCACCATTCCGGCGCCGAGCACCTCCAGCCATCCCGAACCCTTGCATACCCGGCATCCTGAGCCCCCGCAAAGTATGCAGCCTATATCGATCTCCGCGCTCGGCTCCGTGAAAGGAAAGAAACTCGGCCTGAACCTGACAGGGGTGTCTTTCGAGAACATGCGGTGCACAAAAATTTCGAGGACCCCCTTAAGATCGCTGAAGGATATGTCCGTGTCGACCATAAGACCCTCGACCTGATGGAACATGGGCGAATGGGTAACGTCCGCGTCACAGCGGTAAACCTTTCCGGGTGATATGATCTTAAGGGGCGGCTTCCGCTTCTCCATGGTCCTGACCTGGACCGGAGAAGTCTGGGTCCTCATTATTACGTCATCGGTTATATAAAATGTGTCCTGCATGTCTCTGGCAGGATGGTCCCTGGGTATGTTGAGCGCCTCGAAATTGTAGTAATCGAGCTCCACCTCAGGGCCGACTTCTACGTCGAAACCCATGTTGACAAAGATGTCCGTTATTTCTTTCAGGACCCGGCTCAGCGGATGCGACCTGCCGGGGACGGCGTATTTCCCGGGAAGGGTCACGTCCAGCGCCTCCAGAGCGAAATTCCTGTCCCGTTCAGTCTTTTTAAGCCCGGCTTCCTTCTCTTCCAGGGCCGACTCGATGAGTATCTTGAGATCGTTTATGAGCTTGCCGTAGGCCGGTCTTTCCTCCGCAGGGATTGTAGATAGAAGTCTGAGCCTGGAGGTGAGTACGCCCTTCTTGCCGAGGTACTTGACCTTCAATTGCTGAAGCCCGGCAAAGGTCTCCGACGAACTCAGCTCGTCCGCGAACGCCTTCCTTATGTCTTCCATATCAGCCATCAAATCACCCGGCGCAATAATGTATATGTCGCCATCATAAAACAATCCCCCGAAGCAACCCCTTTCCGCAAGGAGTTTGCCGGGGGACCTTCAGATTCCGGACCGCCGCTACGACGCGAGCTTTGCTTTTACGGTCTCGGCGATACTTGCGAATGCATTGGGATCATGGTACGCAATGTGGGCCAGCGCCTTCCTGTCCAGACCGATCTCGGCCTTCTTGAGCCCTGACATAAGCTGGCTGTATGTAAGACCCTGAGCCCTTGCAGCAGCATTGATGCGAGTAATCCACAGGGCCCTGAACTCGCGCTTCTTGTTCTTCCTGTCGCGATAGGCATACTGCAACGCCTTGTCGACGGCCTCGGTAGCTATCCGGAAAAGACGACTCTTGGCGCCGTAGTATCCCTTGGCCCTCTCCAATATCTTCTTTCTGCGTCTTCTTGTCTTAAATCCGCCTTTTGCTCTCGGCATTTACTCCTCCTTCTTCAGTCGCAACCTGTAACGTATTACACATTACGAATCACGATTCTCTATCCGTACGGCAGAAGCCGCTTAATGTTCTTCTGATCAACGTCCCTCACAGTGGTCCTCTTCCTGAGCTTTCTCATTCTCTTCGCAGGCTTTCCGGTGAGTATGTGGCTCTTATTCGCCTTGCTGCGCGTCACCTTTCCGGTGCCCGTGACCTTGAACCTCTTCGCGGCCCCCCTGTGAGTCTTAAGTTTGGCCATTAAAACCTCCTGACTATTTCGGCGCTATAACCATGTTGATATGATTGCCCTCCAACCTGGGCGTTTGTTCTATGTTAAATTTCCCGTCGAGCAACTGCGTCAATCTTTCAAAGACCTTCATTCCAAGATCGGGCCTCACCATTTCCCTCCCGCGCAGGAGCATCGAAATCTTAGCCTTGTTGCCCTCGTCGAGAAAACGTCTGACGTTTCTGGCCTTCAACTCGAGGTCATGCTCGTCTATCTGCGGCCTCAGCTTCACCTCTTTCACCTCAATGGTCTTTCTCACGGTATGCTTCTTGGCAAGCTGATACTTGTACTTCCCGAAGTCCATGATCTTACATACCGGGGGCACCGAGTTCGGAGCGACCTCGACAAGATCCAGACCTCTTTCCTCGGCCAGCCTCAGGGCATCCCTCACGGACATTACACCCGCCTGATGCCCATCTAAATCGATGAGTCTCACGCTCTTTGCATAAATCCTCGTGTTTACCCTTATCTCTTTTCCGATGTCCTTACTTATGCTATCACCTCCTGAGTTTGATATCCGCTTTAATCAGCCCCAGAAAATCCTCGAATGCCATCGATCCGAGATTCTCACCGTTCCTTCTTCTGACGGAAAGCAAGCCCTCCGAGACTTCTTTGTCGCCTATTATAACCGAATACCGGATTTTTCTGATAGTGGCCTCCCTGATCTTATGGCCTATTTTTTCATTGGCGAGGTCGGACTCGACCCTTATCCCTTCGGCCCTGAGCCTGCCGGCGACATTCAAGGCATAATCAGCGTGTCTCTCTGCAATGGTGAGAACAGCTGTCTGAACAGGAGCGAGCCAGAGAGGAAACGCACCCGCATAATGCTCCACCAGTATGCCGAAAAATCTTTCGAGAGAACCCATGAGCGCGCGGTGTATCATTATAGGCCTGTGCTCCCTGCCGTCGCTCCCTCTGTAGCCTACATCGAACCTTTCCGGATTGTTGAAATCGACCTGTATCGTGCTGCACTGCCACGCCCTGTTGAGGGAGTCCTTCACCTTAATGTCGATCTTCGGCCCGTAGAAAACGCCCTCGCCCGGATCGATCGAATAAGAAAGTCCCTTAAGCTCAAGCGCATGCTTCAGAGCCTCGGTGGAGCGCTCCCAATTTTCCGGCGAGCCTACATACTTCTCAGGCCTTGTCGAGAGATAGATATCATATTTGTCGAACCCAAAGGTCCTGAGCACAAAGACGGTGAAATCGAGGACCCTCACTACCTCCTCCTCGATCTGGTCCTCCCTGCAGAAGATATGGGCATCGTCCTGAGTGAACCCTCTCACCCTCAATAGACCGTGTAAAACCCCCGAGCGCTCGTATCTGTAAACAGTGCCGAGTTCCGCGTACCGGACCGGCAGGTCCCTGTAACTCCTGAGGTTGCTTTTATAGACCTGAATATGGAAGGGACAATTCATCGGCTTCAGCTCGTATTCAATTTCCTCGATCTCCATAGGAGAGTACATGTTCTCGCGGTAAAAGTCCCAGTGTCCGCTCGTCCTCCAGAGGTCAAGTTTCGCAATATGGGGGCTGAAGAGAAGTTTGTAGTCGGCCTTTGCGTGCTCGTCCCGCCAGAAGTCTTCTATCGCCCGTCTGATGATCGCGCCGTTGGGATGCCACAGGATAAGACCCGGACCGATATCTTCGTTCAGACTGAAGAGATCGAGCTCCCTCCCGAGCTTTCTGTGGTCTCTCTTCTTGACCTCATCGAGAAAGGTCAGATATTCGTTCAGTCCCTTCTTGTCGTCATAAGCAGTGCCGTATATGCGCTGGAGCATCTTGTTCTTTTCATTCCCTCTCCAATATGCCCCGGCGATGCTCAGGAGCTTGAAGGCGCGAATAACGCCGGTCGACGGAACGTGCGGTCCGCGGCAGAGGTCTACAAAACCGTCTTCCTCGTAAAGAGAGACTTCCTCATCCGTGATCTCGTTCAGCAGTTCTACTTTATAATTCTCACCCGCTTTTTTGAAGAGCTCGATAGCGTCTTTGCGAGCCATGACCTTCCGGCCGAAGCGATTATTGCTCTTTATGATCTCCGACATCCTCTCTTCGATGCGCGCCAGGTCTTCAGGTGTCAGCGTCCTCTCCAGGTCGAAGTCGTAATAAAAACCCTCTTCGGTCGAAGGCCCTATGGCGAGCCTGGCCTCGGGGAAAAGCTCCTTCACCGCATGGGCCATTATATGGGAAGTGCTGTGGCGGAAAATCTCCTTCCCCTCCGCCGAATCGAAGGTGATCGCCTCAAGGACAGTGTCATCGCCAAGCTGTCCGATCATCGATATATCCTTAAGATCGCCTTCGACCTTTATAGCCAGGGCCTTCCCTTTCTTCAGCTTCGACTCTATATCGGAAAGGCTTCCGGACTCTGCTTTACCGCCTGCATATACGATCTTAATCTCAAACACCTCCGATCAAAAATGAATAGTTATCATACATGAAATTCCCTTTTTTTTCCAATGTTTTACTACCAGGGAGCTGAATTGGAAAGTCGCACGCCGGGGAAGCAGACATAGTGTCATACGCCCGACGCAACCGGGATCAGATCCTATGAGGACGGGCGATCATGTCTTCTTCTCACCGCCAGCTTGTTCAGCGCATTCACATACGCCTTGGCTGCGGCCACTATAATATCGGTATCGGCCCCTTGTCCCCTCACCTTTCTCCCGTCCTCTTCGAGGGAGACCATGACTTCGCCGAGGGCGTCGGTGCCGCCGGTTATGCTCTTGACCTCAAACTTCAAGAGATCGCTCTTCGTCTTAGAGACGGAGGCGATGGCCTTGTATGCGGCGTCCACCGGCCCGTCCCCCCGGGCCGTTTTTTCTATCAAGCGGCCTTTCACCTTCAGTTTCAGCGTTGCAGAAGGCTTCACCTTGATCCCGCTCTTGACGGAGAGGTCAACCAGACTATAAGTCTCGGGTATCTTAGAGACCTCTTCCGAAACAAGGGTCTCGATGTCCTCATCGAAGATGTCCTTCTTCTGGTCGGCCAGGTGCTTGAATTTCTTGAAGGCTGTCTCCACCTCCTCGGGACTGAGCTCGTATCCAAGCTCCTTCAGTCTCGTCTTGAAGGCGTGCCTGCCCGAATGCTTCCCGAGAACGAGCTCCGTATGATGGAGACCTATCGTCTCCGGACGGATTATCTCATAGGTCATCTTTTCCTTCAGCAGACCGTCCTGATGGATGCCCGACTCGTGCGCAAAGGCGTTCGCCCCCACAATGGCCTTGTTCGGCTGCACCGGTATGCCCGTGATCCTCGTCACGAGCCTGCTCGTACGGATGATTTCCTTCGTATTTATCTTCGTATCGGCACGATAAAAATCCCTTCGGGTCTTCAGCCCCATCACGACTTCTTCCATCGAGCAATTTCCCGCCCTCTCGCCGATTCCGTTGATGGTGCATTCCACCTGTCCCGCTCCGTTGGCAATGGCCTCGAGTGAATTCGCAACAGCCAGCCCGAGATCATTATGACAATGCACTGAGATCACGGCCTTCCCGCCGATCCTGTCCTTGATCGCCTTTATCATCGCCCCGAATTCAGCCGGAGTGGTGTACCCTACCGTATCCGGGATATTCACTGTGGACGCGCCGGCCTCCACCACCGCTTCTACAACGTCCAGGAGATATCCGATCCCGGTCCTTGTTGCGTCCATCGGAGAGAACTCAACATCCTTCACAAAGCTCCTTGCGAGTCTTACCATCTCCACGGACCTTTTCAGCGCCTCTTCGCGACTGACCCTGAACTGATACTTCAGATGTATGTCAGAAGTGGAATGGAAGGTGTGAATTCGTTTCTTCGGAGCGTCCTTGACCGCCTCCCAGGCCCTCTTTATGTCCTCTTCCCTGGCCCTGGCGAGCCCGGCAATGACAGCGCCCCTGACCTCGGACGAAATGCGTCTTACCGCCTCGAAATCACCCGGTGAGGCGATGGGAAAACCAGCCTCGATAATATCGACCCCGAGCCGCACGAGCTGTTTGGCCACCTGTATCTTTTCCTCGACGTTCATCGACGCGCCCGGGGACTGCTCGCCGTCCCGCAATGTAGTATCAAATATCCTGATGATCCTCATCCTTCACCTCTGACTCCTTACCGGTAATCTCCGCTTTCTGCTTCAGTCTTCTCCTCTTAACCAAAAGGTAGATGTTTTCAATTATACCCCAAATAAGGTACAACATTGCAAAGACGAATATGGCCGTGGAAGGGTGTATGAAAAGGACGAAAAGGCCCAGTACGAACACGATGAGGAACCAGAACGGCTTTTTCTCCCTGAAGTCGATCTCCTTCAGTCCGTGGTAGCGTATGGTGCTGACCATAAGGAGGGCGAGAAGGATAGTGATTATGAGGAAGAAGACATTCTTGTCGGGCAGGCCGGTCCGGAATTCATAATAAAATATCACTATGGATGACAAGACCGTAGCAGCGCCGGGTATGGGCATTCCCTTGAACGCCTTGGAGCCCGGCATACCCGTCTGTATGTTGAAGCGGGCAAGACGCAGCGCGCCGCAGGCTATAAAGAGAAATGTCGCGGCCCATCCAAGCCTGCCGAAGGGCATCAGGGACCACTTGTACATCATCACCGCAGGCGCCACCCCGAAGGCTACAAGGTCCGACAGGGAATCCAGCTCGATCCCGAAGCGCGTTGTGGTGTTCGTCAGCCGCGCGATCCAGCCGTCAAGACCGTCGAATATATTCGCAAGCACTATCGCCCACGCTGCATAGAGAAAATTCCCGTTTATCGCCGAAAGGATAGCATAGAAGCCGCAGAACATCCCGCAGAGCGTAAGAGTGTTGGGCAAAAGATAGATACCCTTCTTGGGATGGTTCTCCTGACTTCTTCTGTATCTGAAGGCCATATAAGTCTTATTATAATGAAAAAAAGGACGAATGCGGACAAAAAAATGTAACTTCTTTCAGCCAGATGCGACCTTGTCTCCTGCAGTTTGACTTCTCACGCAGCTTGCTGTTATCTTATTTCGTTGTTTCACACGGTGATGGGGTTCACCGATAACCGTTTCGACTTAACTCGGAACTGATGACTCCTGCCACCCCCTCCAACCTCCCCTTGCCAAGGGGGAGCGAGTGGGGGTCGCAGGAGTTTTTTAATTTTTGAGCAGGAGGCATCTCGTGGCCGCAAGTATTGCATTGATCGTTCTTCTGGGACTGTTTTTCGACTATCTCTTCAGAAGAATAAGATTGCCGGGACTCGTCGGAATGCTCCTCGTCGGAATGCTCTGCGGCCCGCATGTCTTGAACGTGATCCAGCCCGAGCTGTTTAAGATGTCCGCAGACTTCAGGATGGCGGCCCTTGTTGTTATACTCCTGAGGGCCGGACTCAAGATACAGGCCCAGAGAATCATCAGCATGGGCAGACCGATACTCCTCATGAGTTTTATCCCATCCACCTTTGAGGGCATAGCTATCACCTTGTCCGCCCCCTTTCTTTTCGGCATGAGCCATGTCGAGGCGGCGATTCTCGGATTTACCGTCGCAGCAGTTTCACCGGCTGTTATAGTGCCGGCAATGATAAAGTTCTCCGATCAAAAACGAGGCACAAACAAAGGCATCCCCTCCCTAATCCTCGCCTCGGCGTCCATGGACAATGCCTACACAATAGTAGTCTTCTCCGCCGTGCTCGGGATGTATGCAGGGACCGCAGGCAATCCCCTCATCAGGCTTGTCGATATTCCGGTGTCAATTCTTCTTGGCATGGCGGTCGGCTCTGCCCTGGGGTATGTGCTATACCGCGTCTTTGAGCGCTACCATCTGCGGGCCACCAAGATGACAATGGTGGTCATTTCGGTCTCGGTCCTCCTTATCTGGATTGAGGACGCTGTGAAATCGAAGATTGCGATCTCCCCGCTCCTGGGCGTAATGGCCATCGGATTTATCTTGCTCGAAAAGGCAGAAATACGGGCACATAAGATATCGGACAAACTTTCAAAGGTCTGGATATTCGCTGAAATAATACTCTTTGTCCTCGTGGGTGCGCAGGTAGACATAAGGGTTGTCTATAACGCCGGCCTTGCAGGAGCGCTGTTGATACTGACAGGTCTCGCGGCCAGAAGCGTAGGCACATATATCGCTGTTATGCATACCGACCTCAACTTCAAGGAAAGGCTCTTTTGCGTGATCTCATATATACCGAAGGCCACAGTGCAGGCCGCCATCGGCGCGGTCCCGCTTGAGGCAGGCGTGAGAGGGGGCGACATTATCCTCGCGATAGCCGTTTTCGCCATTATCCTCACCGCACCGCTTGGGGCAATGGGAACGATGTTTGCAGGAAATCGTTGGCTGACAAAAGAAGGCGCTTCAAGTCCGCGATAGGAACCTGCTGGTCCGGTCGCATTTCCCAGTGGCCGTTCTCTCTGAAATTGTTATAATTATTTAAGAAGAGAATAAATATTTTCGGTTGATTGAAAATTCTTTGAAGGAGGTCGGATATGCCGGTAATCGAGTGTGCAGGAGCAAGGGTTGAGGTGGATGACGAAGGGTATCTCGTCAATCTCAATGACTGGAACGAATCGGTCGCCATGGTGTTGGCGCGGAAGGAAGGCCTGGATGACATCGGCCATGACAGGATGGACATTATAAAGTTCATGAGGGACTACTACAAACAATATAACGCGTTTCCGGTCCTGAGAGGTGTCTGCAGGAGGGTCCATATGTCAAAGGATTGTTACAGTGAAAAATTTATCGACCCGTTGACGGCCTGGAAGATAGCCGGACTTCCAAAACCCGATGAGCACGTAATAGGCGAGATATTGGGCGAAGGCGGCGTCGTATGACAAGGACAAGTTTTTGACAAAGAGGCGTGAAATCAGCGGACATATTTGTTACTTCGATAACAGACGGGCTGGATTTGCTTTTGAATCCAAAAAGGATGAAAGCTACGTTGAGGTTTCAGTTATACCATCTTCTCCACCCTGAAGTGACCTTTTGGCTGATGTTATATTCTTCCTGAAGTCCACACTGATGCATTCTTGATACATAGCAAAGTTACTCCCGAAAAGAAACACCCTGCCGGTTGCTGTCGCGTGCGGAATGCCCCTCCAAGATATTTGAGGTATAATAACGCAAAATAGCTGCTTCGCTTGAACGAGGATACTGGAGGGGACTTTACATGTGTAGGGAAAGACCCTATATACAGTTAAGGCAGAAGACGGCTTCTACCATTTGTCCTAAAGCATTGGTTTTTTGTGTCTTTCTTTGCCTCTCTGTTTGCTTTTGTTTGACCTGCGCATCGTTACTTGAAGCAAGCGAATGGAAGAACATTCCTTTCACAGTCAGAAGCAAAGGGAACGACAGCCGGCTTGCAGTATTCCTCGGACGCATAGGCGACGCGGACGAGACTTATCTTAACGGCGTTAAAATCAGCGGGGAAGGCAAACTGGGCGAGAGGTTCGTGACGGCCGCAGAGGTCGAGCGTCTTTATCTCTTGCCCCCACAGCTTCTCAAGCCGGAGGGAGAGAATCTCCTTTCCGTGAAGGTGATGAACCTCTATCCCGAGAGTCCTTTGGAAATTCCCGCCGTAATCGGAGACTATGGCAGCCTTCTCGATGGGAAACTGAGGGGGCAGGATGTGGCAATGCGGGTTGATTTCATTCTCTTCACCTTTATATTCATCTGGATCGAGTTCTGTATTTTCCTCTATGCCAAGGGCGTCACCTCAAGAGAATATATCGCCTTCGGGATATTCATGCTGTTATACGGCACATCCTATTTCTTAAACAGTCTCACCTTTTACGAGACCGGCCTGAAGACCTTTTTCATTCAGAAGCTGATTCTCTCCTTGTTCGCTGCGCTGCCGGCAGCCATGCTTTACTTTATGACATGCGTATTTGATGAGAAACCGAAGGCAGTAATGCGCTACAGCATAATTTTCTCGCTGGTACTTTCGGCAGCAGCGTTTTTCATAAGAGGAGAAGAGGCATGTAAGATATTTATTTATCTCTTCTATGTTAAAAAGGCAAGTCTTTTCTTCTCCCGCACAGTATGCTGTACATATGTATATCAAGCACGATCTCCAAACCCAATCTTCTATAAGCAGACAGCCTTCATCAATGAAGACGCTGCA
>JAJYIF010000054.1 GCA_021790195.1 Nitrospirota bacterium | reverse complement strand
CTTCATGGCAAGTCCTCCTCTCGATTTGTTGAATCTGTCCCGATACAACATACTCGATCGGGGGACTTGTCTTCTACCTTTTAATCATAGGGTCTGGATGCCGGATCAAGTCCGGTATGACAAACAAGAAATCTCAGATGGCGCACTCCTTAAGCGCCTTCAGAAAGACCGTGTTCTCTTCCGGGGTCCCCACGGTGACCCTCAAGCATCCCTTCATGCTGTCAGCGAGGTTTCTCACGAGGACTCCCTTCTTCAAGAGGGCATTATAGGTGGCAACGGGATCTTTCACTTCGAACAGAACAAAGTTCGCCTCGGACGGGTAGGGCTTTATCCCATCTATCTTCGCCATCGCTAAGAAGAGCCTGTTCCTCTCGGAGACGATGTTTCTTATAGCGGAATCCAATCCCCTGTCCTTCAAAGCTGCCGTGGCAATCGCCTGTGAGAAAGAATTGACATTAAAAGGCAGCCTCACCTTATTGACCTCCCGGATTATTTGAGGATCGGCTATCAAGAAACCTACTCTCAGCGCCGCAAGACCGATCTTGCTCAACGTCCTCATAATGACGAGGTTCGGGTAATCCTTGAGCAAAGGCAAAAAACCTTTTTCGCTCGAAAACGGCTGATAGGCCTCATCGACCACGATGATGCCTTTTGAGGTTTCAATGATCTTCAATATCCTTTCCGAGGAAAAACAGTTCCCTGTGGGATTATTGGGGGAACTTAAAAAGATCAGTTTCGGCTTCTCTTTCTTTACGACCCTCAAAGTCCTCTCCAGATCAATGTCGAACTCTCCGTCAAGGGGAACGGCGATGTCCGTCTCACCGAGCGCACGGGAGATTATCCCGTACATCGAAAATGTAGGGACCGGAAACAAAACGGGACCGCTGAATGCTGCGATCAGATAATAGATCAATTCATCCGACCCGTTACCCTGAAGGATGTTTTCAGAAGACACTCCGAACCTCTTGCCGGCTGCCTTCCTGAGCTCCCTGGACTCGGGGTCGGGATAACGGTTTGTCCTTATGGCTGCCGCCAGCTTCGCTATCTTTCGCGAGTCATAGGCATACGGGCTCTCATTAGCGTCAAGCTTCACCTTGCAGGGAATCTCCTTAGCGCTATACGCCCGAAGGCCGCAGACAGACGGCCTCACCAGTTTGCCAAGATCAATCTTTTTCATGTCTCACCTTTATCGTATTCCCGTGCGCAGTTAATCCTTCGACGTCGGACAATGTCATAACCGTCTTCGCAAGTTTCCTGAAGCCGTCCCGCGAGAAACTCAAAAGGCTTGAGCGTTTTACAAAATCGTACACGCCGAGAGGAGAGAAGAACCTTGCCGTTCCTCCCGTGGGTAGTGTATGGTTCGGACCCGCGGCATAATCTCCGAGCGGCTCAGGCGTCCAGGGGCCGAGGAAAATAGCGCCTGCATTTCTTATCACCGGCAAAAGATCGAACGGGTTTTCGGTCACGATTTCAAGATGCTCAGGGGCGATGTCGTTCGCAATCCTTACTGCCCGCCGGATGTCCTTTGTAACGATCACCGCGCCGTAATTCCCGATTGATGTTTCCGCAATAGACCTTCTCTTCAGTTTCGAAAGCTGGCTATCGAGTTCTCTCACAACCGCCTGAGCGAGCATGGTCGAATCCGTGATGAGGACAGAGGATGCAAGCTCGTCATGCTCAGCCTGACTCAGGAGGTCGGCAGCAATAAAGACAGGATCGGCCTTTCCATCAGCAATGATGAGCACCTCGCTCGGCCCTGCAATCATGTCTATATCAACTTCGCCGAAGACGAGTCTCTTCGCTGTCGCGACATAGATATTGCCGGGCCCAACAATCTTATCAACTCTTCCGATTGACCGGGTGCCGTATGCCATCGCTCCGACGGCCTGAGCGCCGCCGATTCTGTAGACCTCCTTCACTCCAAGCATCTTTATCGCAGCCATCACATAAGGGTTGATCTCATTCCTTGGAGTGGGCACGCAGACGGCGATCTCCCTGACGCCTGCAACTTGCGCAGGTATCACGTTCATTAGCACTGTGGAGGGATATGAAGCCTTCCCGCCCGGCACGTAGACACCGACCCTTTCCAGGGGTCTTATTATTTGTCCGAGGATGGTGTCACCTTCTGAAAAAGACCACGATTCCTCTTTCTGCATCTCGTGGAATGCGCGGATTCTTCTTGCCGATGTTTCGAGCGACCTTATTACCTTCTTGTCGGCCTTGTCGGCATGTTTCACTATATCCGCAGGCTTCAGCCTTATATCCTTAAGTTTCAGAGAGTCAAATTCCCTGGTGTATCTCAGCACAGCGCGGTCGCCGTCCGCTTTCACATCGAAAAGGACCTTCTTAACGCTCGCCTCGACGCCTTCCGCTCCTGAGGCGCGTCTTTTCAGAAGAGAAAGAAAAGCGTTTATCTCTGCCGGTCGTTTCAGTATCTTCATAATGGTTGATTCTAACCTACCCCTGTCGGCAATGTCCAATGACAATGCAGAATTGACGAAGGCATAAGGCATATGGAGCTTACGGCAGTTATGACCTAAAGATCTTTCACAGACCCTTTTATAAACGGCACTATATCTTCTTTCCTCTCTTTCCATAATCTCAAGACTTGCTCTCTCAGACCGACTGCCCTCTTATATCCTGCTTGTCTCGCCCTTTCGATGCCGGACCAGTCTCCGTCTTCGACAAATCTCTGAAAAGAATTCATCTGCTCTGGAAAGAGTTCCTTTCTTATCCCATCCGTAAAGACCATCTGGAAATTCAGCAGGGGGCTGTTTCGTGTGTCTATTATGCGTTTCAGCGGTCCCATATCGGAGGTGTCCGCAATCAGGTCCTTTACGGCCCGCATATAGAATTCGGCTGCCCTGTCTTTATTGAGGCGAAGGACCTCAAGCCATTCTTCGGAGCGCTCGTCTTCGAAGGCCTCGCCGAGTTCATGCAGGACAAAGAGGTCGGATATGGTATGGGATATCGATTCAATCTTATCGAAAAGCCGCTGCGAATCCGCCTCATTCGTGTCTATTCCGAAAGAGGAGAAGGCGGCTTTCAGAACACCGCCGAACCTCCTTCCCTTCAGCTCCTGGAATTTGTCCCAGAGGAGGGTCTTAACATAATCGAGTCTTATAAATATGCAGCGCCCCTGAAGCATCGCCATCGATGTTGAGAGGTCGCGGCAGAGCTCTTTACCTGCATAATGGACCCGGTAGTCATATAGTTCTTCCGTACCCAGCAGCTCGGCAAGGAAGAAGGTCGGTTTATTAAACCTTCCGTAACCCGCGGCATACACAAGCCGTTGACCCGCTAACAGGTCATTCAACCTGGCGGTCTCAAAAGGGTCCAGGAAGGCGCCGTCAACTTCGATAGGGCTTAGGTCTTTGTCTTCGAGGTCTTTCCAGAGCGCCTCTGTCGAAGCTATCCATTCTGAAAGGAGACCCTGAGGTATTCCGTCCCAGGGCCTAAGGGCCTTTTCATTCCGATAAAGCTCCCTCAGCCTCATGAGTAGTCCGCAAATCGAATAATACCCCCAGAAGTGAGCGTCCGAGATGTTGCAGTTCAGTTTAATCTGACGGATAATCGAATTAAGGGCCATGGTTATATATTAAATGAATACCGCCGGGAGTATAACACCCGCACTGAGCCTTGATTTGATAGGAAAAAGGAATCTTACGGCTATGGGCGATATAACTCATTCCTTGCATGATTGGGGCATATGACGCATACCAGTGGATACTCGTATAGGCGATAGATTTCTGTTCAGCAGCTTTTTTGAGAATCGGCCTTTTCTCGCTCGACATTTGTATGGCATAAGAATTGCTGCATATTAAGAGTAATTTGGTATTGCCGTTGTTATCGCAAGGAGGGGCAAAGTGCCGTTGCTGTATCTTCCGGAACGCCTGCCCACGGAGGGAGCAGGCGTCGAATTATCGTTGACAGATTGTCATGTCGCACTAAGGGAGCGTCTGTCCTCTTTGGGGACGATTCTTTATATGTTCGGTTTATTATTCTCCCTTAATGTCATCGTCATCTTGTCAACATCATCTCTGGCGGTAGCCGAATCTTTGGCGGTAGCCGACGAAGACGGCAATCTTCTTAAGCGCTCTGAAGAGGAGACATGCCATGCGTGCCACAAGACCGACTCCAATTCCCCTTCTGATCCCGATGCCATAAAGACCCACAACAGCATCAACACCGGTTCCACGAAATGGGGCGGCAACTGGGGAGTGGCAGGCGGCAAATACGGCGCCATCGTCTGTACGACCTGTCATACCGCCCATGATACCTCAAACATATATCTAATCAGGGAGACCATAACGACACCGGACGGCAGCAACTTCAACTGGGGCAGCACAAACTCGGTAAGCGTGGATTTCAGATCAAAATCAGGGAGCGCAGGACAGGCAGGAACGATGGGGGACGATACAGTATCTCATGACCCCTCCTCCAGGATATGCGAGGTCTGCCACAGCCAGAACAAATATCATAATTCAAACAAAGCGAGCAACGTGGACAACACGCATAACAACGGGATGGAGTGCTCGGGTTGCCATTCCCATAAACAATCCTTCAAGATAATCCAGTGCGCCACATGTCACGGAGTGCCTCCCACAGCCGGGGGGCAGAAACACGCGACCCACTTTGGGACTGGGACCGCGACATACGGCAGCACTACCATACA
>JAJYIF010000012.1 GCA_021790195.1 Nitrospirota bacterium | reverse complement strand
CAGAGAAAAAGAAAGGCACAGGCTTGATTATGTTCTACAACCTATGCTAAAAAATCGAGGATAGGATGCTGCACCTGGGGGAATGACCCTGAAAACCAGGTGGGGGAATGCAGCTGAAAAATGACACCTGATAGGCGAGCCTTGTGGTGTTCGTGGCGACAAATTATGAGACTTACGTCAGAAAGTCCTCATTTGAAGACTTCTTTGAACGACTTCTGTGATGCGTTAGGGAAAGATTCACCCCTTCTCAGAAGGCTTCCTAAAATCAAAGATCAAGTATTGAAAATGGGCAAATACACTATAACAGTTAAAGGGTAGATTCTTCATAGCCGGAAAGTAATATTTCAGTTAATCGTGATCTGTTTTTCGATCATGTTCTCTGGCCCAGCTTTACCCATACAAAAAAAGCCTGTTCTTCAACTTCTATGGTTTCCACTTTAAAATCAACGAACCCAACCTTTTCGGCTAAGTCGGATAGCATGTTTTTCCACCCATTCTCATGTGATTCTTCACCGAAGCAGACGACGAATGTCGAACCTCGCTTTTCACCGGTAAGTAAACGAAACCAACTCATATAATTAGAAAGTCTTCCGAATGTTTCCGCACAGCCAGGAGCTTCAGTGTCTTTGGCTTCCCCCAAGAATATCGACCCGCACAGCGGATCGACCCTAAGCACGTCGGGCTGCGTCCCATCTGGCAGACGCCCGCTGAAGTCTTTATCGTAGCCGGAGAGCGTCGCAATTGTTTCGAGCATTTCTTTGCGCCTTTCGTGTTCGATCCCAGGATTGCACTTATGCATCTCTACCCCCCTCTGGTCTGATCTCGCCGCTCCCCAGGAGACCCACTAGGTGCGCTGCCTCTACTGCTTCCTGGAGTAACGCCGTACGAGTAACGAGCTCGGCTGCTACGTCGCCTAAGAGCTTGTGAGCAGACTTCTCTTTCTTGACCAACCGTTCGTATTCGTTAAGTTCTATGGTGCGGTCGCAGAGAAGGACCAAATATTCCACTGGGCGCAACTGCCCTCGCCTATGGATGCGGTCCAGACTCTGAAAGTAGTGTGCTGCCTGAACAGGGAGAGACTCGTATATTGCATACCTTGCTCTATGCAAAGTTAGGCCCGCTCCTGCCGCCGCGGGGTTTGCTACAAACAACATGCTCCGGTCGTCCTCTTGGAAGTCCCTGACGGCGTTCTTTCTATCTATCGGGTTGACTATCGTACCGTCGAACCTAATAGGGTGGAACCGTGCATATCTCTTGTAGATGTTATCTAGAGATGCAGTGAAAAAAGACCATACGATAACCTTCTCTTTCTGTTTCAAGATTAGTTCGTCCAGTATTGAGTCTAATGCCAATATCTTGGCTGGCACTTCTGTGTAACCGGTGACGACAGACGCAGGTGTCGTGCATATCTGTAAGAGCGCAAAGCGTCTGGCCATAAAGGTCCCCAACTGCTTCCTAAAGGTCATTTCACTAACGGACCTGAGCCCTTGAATGTATTCTCTTAAGGCGGCCTTGTACACCGCCTCCTGCTCGGTCTGCATGCGGAGGAGCAGCCTGTGAAAAGTCTTGCCTGGCAGGTCTGGCAATACGTCTTGTTTGAGCCGCCTGATGAACAAACCGCGTTCTCTTATAATGCTCTGAACAACCGGACGCGCTTCCTCCCGTTCTTTCGGGAGTGAAACCCCGTTGAAAGCAACCCCGCCGTCGGCGATATTGAATTGCTCGACGATGTCGTGGGGGCTGTTCGGAGCGGGGGTCCCACACAATACGATACATCTTTCAACGGACTTGCGTAGACCTTTGATCGCGCGGGTGCGCCGAGCTCCCGGGTTCTTTACAAAGAAGCTTTCATCAACGACCAGGAGGATCTTGCCCTGTTCCGCTTCGAGTAGGTCACGTAACCTGTAGTATAGAGTCACAGTCGTTTCGAAGTTCGTGATATATATATCGGCATGGACGTTTAACCCTTGCCTCTTCTCCCTTTTTGTACCGACTACGGGTTTCGCCATATACTTACTCCCAAAGAACCTTTCCGTATCTCTCACCCATTCAAATACTACGTTCTTAGGCGCTATTACGAGTAACCTCGTGACATCGCCGGCCTGTTTAAGCATATGGTATGCAGCTAACGTCATAACGGTTTTACCTAACCCCTGCTCATCGAAGAGACAAAGTCCCTTTATTTCTGGATGGGTCGCTACAGCGACTGCTTGGACCTGATGTGCGTCCAAACGGACGAGGTCTGGGATACAGTCTATGGCAGTCGCAGAGGGGTTCTTTCCGAGGATATCTTCAATGACTTCTTTCTGTCTTATTATGTCGTCTGTAGCTCTTGCAAGTAAGGTCACACATCTTTCTATTTTGCCGTCTATTTCCAGATCCCAGCCGCGGAACGCATCACGGGACTTCGAGAAATCCGATGCAGTCAAGTACACTTTCTTGCTAGTCCTTACGATATGCCCAGTCACTCCAGCGGCGGATAGGACTCTTTCGACAGAGCGCAATGAGGTCCCCCCCAGCGCACTGATGGTTACCGTTGACTCGGTCGGGCCCGTACTTATGGCTACTCTACGTACGGTCACTCTCTGTAGCTCCCGGTCCGTCCGATTCGAGGAGACCGCTCAAAAGCTTGACCACGTCATCCAGGATATGTCTGAGTTTCTGCAGAGACGTAACGGTTAACTGCCGGAAATCTTCACGTTTGAAAGAGTCCAGCCATTCCGCAAATTGTGCTATCTTCTCGTTTGCCGCCTCTTTATCCTTTACTCTTACGGGGTCGTTTGCAATAACCGTCTGTATCGCACGCTTTACGCTCTCTGAATCGTCGGCGTTCGCCTGCCTGCGTGCGACGGGGTCTGTCAATATCTTAGGGACCATCCTGACGTCAGCAAACGCCTTAAACTTCTCATCCCAGAGCCATCCAAAGACCTCGTCGCGTGCTTCCGGATCGCTTTTAAGAGCACCCCATACGCCGGCCTTACTCAATTCATCGAAATACTCGAACCTGTCTTGGATCTTCAGGTCCACCTCTGTACTCTCGCGGGAGTGCTCCTCTTCGTGGTACTCCTTGAACTGCATCGCGAGGTCGTACATCTTAATCCATCTGTCAGCCTGACGCCATCCCTTCAGTCCGTACTCCTGCGCTAATTGCTGTTTTGCAACCCGTGATAACGTGGGATCGGTAGGGTCGGCAGCTATTTGCTTCATGAACTTGTTGTAGATCTGTTCTGCTTTGACGTAAGCCGGCCATGGGATAAAGTCTTTCTCCACAAAATTCAGCTCGGTAATAACACAGTGCTTTAACTGTTGGTCATGCTCCGGGTCTCCGCTAGGTGTCAAGACGTACGCGGGGATCCACATAGCCTGTGCCCTATATTTTTCAAGGGCCGGATTCTTCATGATATGCATTGTCCCATAGAAACGGCGATTGCCATCCCAAAGTTCTGCCTTGCCATTACCGCTGGAAAAGACCACAACGGGCTCTTGAATGCCGTTCTTAGCGATGTTATCTGCGATCCTTTCGACATGGAAAGGACGCTTCGATTCCTTTAGCTCTTCATTATCGGCTTCCAGCATTATTTCGTAGATGTCCTCGCTCGATGGGTTTAGAGTGGGACTGTTCCGTCTGGCGCGCCACCTGTTCAAGAAATACTTCAGCCTTATGTTCTCAACGTAACCTTCGATATCGCTGAAGTGAACAAACCCGTTCCATACAGTGACTTGGATTTCATGGAACTTCTTCAGCACTCTACGAGGTATATACTCAGGCTGCAAGACCTTTTGTTCATTAACGTACCGCTGTAATATTTGAGGCCATTCTCCCATCTCTACCGTTATCTGTTCTTTCATATTGCAGTGTCCCTCCTTAAGGTCATCTTTACTTACTTAGTCTTGAGGGCGTTACATTACCCGGAGGACGTGACGGCCGGTCCTCATAAAGTCCATCCTAATAGCAAGCTTACTCGTCGTCATCTGATGGGAATTCGGACCGCCTCGGAGATATAACCGAAGTCGTCTCGGGATGGCGCCTGAATGCTATGCCCCGATCCTTCATAATTTTAGGGATTATTTCCCTGAGTCTGTGGTATGCCCTATGCTTGTATTGCCGGAAAGCTGTCGGGGATATCTCAATATCATTCTTCGCAGTGCGTGAATCATAATCGGGACCGAACATCAGGACCGCTTCGATGACTCTCCTTTCCGAAGGGGTTAAGTGAGTCAGCGCTTCGGAAACTACGGTCACTGCCCAAGGTTCTTCGGCTTCTATGTCTTCGAATAGGCCCTCAATAACACAGCAGGCCGATTCCGCCGAGATGTCTTCATTAGGAGAATCCTGAAATGCACCCACTACCTCACCACCCATAAGATTATCCTCTTGCGGTTCGGCCGGATTGTCCTGTGCCGCCGCCTGAGAGGGGCATTCTGTTATGGACGGCACATCCTCCATGGCGGTATCACACTGGGGAGTGCAAGGCTCGTGAAGTGGTCTGTCATCGGAACCCCCTCTGTTGCTGATTTCAGTGGCTTCACTCGTGATGACCCTATGGTTGTGTTTCCCCCTATTTACCAGTTGTTCACACAGTAGCTTCCGCTGGATATCTGCCGCTTTGTTCCGTTCCTTTATGAGATCGATAGCAGAGTAGATCGCGCTTTGCCAGATATACCTCCGAGGGTACCCGACCTTTTTGGGATCTTCCTCTTGGCGGGCAGCCAAGCCTTCGAGCGCTTCGGAAATGCAATCTTCGCTATCCTCAAGGGTTAAACGGAACTTCCCCATTAAGTAGGCACTCAGCGCTGGAATGACCTCGTCGTAGACAGTCCCCCAGAAAATGGCGAACATACCTTCTCTCCAATACGCCTTCAGGCGCTCATTAAGAGACAGATGGATAAATTTATAAATAGACTCTCGACCACTCTCTTTAGTCACAAGACCCCTTCTCAGCAGCCAACGTGTTCCCCCGCCCTGCCGCTCCTTTTCCTGGAATACTTCCTTAGACGTTTCGCTGTTACATATACCACATTTGCTGTCCTCCACCCATTGGTCAGCAGCGCGGCATTCACTTTAGTCATCTCCCAAACGTATAATATTATGAACTTCTCGGATAATGCCATGAAAATAAATAAGAATATCTTCGCTATAAACAAGTTACTCGAAGATGCTTACCATTCTCCACGACTCGGTAATAAGAAGAACCCCTTAAACGAGTTGCTGTACATCCAACTATCTCTAAGGACGACAGGCCCTAGTTTCGGTAGAGTATATGCTGGTTTCAAGAGGGTGTTCCCCAGATGGGAGGATGTATATGAGGCCCCCCAGAAGGAAATTGCAAAAGCTCTCTTTAATGCTGGTCTCTCCAATCAAAAGGCCGCTAACCTCAAGAGAATCCTCCGCAGATTGAAAATGGATTTCGGTAAGGTTTCCTTGGAACCACTAAGGGTGTACGAAGACACGACGATGGAAGGTTACCTATGTTCCCTTCCGGGCCTTGGTAAGAAATCGGCCCGGTGCATAATGCTTTACTCCTTTGATAGGAAAGTCTTCCCTGTAGACGCTCACTGCTTCCGGATTGTGAGGAGATTAGGCTGGATCCGTCCGGGGACAAAGTACAGCGACAAGGTGGCAGATAGGCTCCAAGGCATGATCCCTAAGGAACTGCGCTACTCTTTACATGTGAATATGGTTGCGCATGGGAGGGCTATTTGTTCGGAACGGTTTCCGAAATGTAACATCTGTCCGATATTGAAATTCTCACGTTATGGGCAAAAACATGTATTAAGTAAGGGAAAGTCCTGAACTTCCAGCTTTTTATGTGGCAGCTAATCTCAGATTTCTTGTCAAACGAGACCTACGTGGCTCAGCTGGCTGGTAAACTTCAACACTGAGCTCCTCCCCTGTTAAGGCTTACAGAAGTGATCGTGCGAGTGTTTAAGGTTACTCTTCGTCTTCCACCGCATTGAAATGGATGAACAGTCCCTGCTCGGTGGATTGCCAAATATGTCCGCAGCCGCACACCGCCTCTCCATTGAAGGGCAATTCGAGGTTCTCGCCGCAGTCCTGGCACCAAATGAAACCGTATTTACACGCACGGCACCTTCCAGCGAGCCACCAGAGCCAACCGCCGCCGTACGGGGTTATACCGTCCATGTCTAGGACTATGCAATCCTTCTTACAGCTTGGGCACATTTCCCACTTGTCCGGGACCAATAAGTCCAAAGCATCTTCAAGGGTCAATAGCCTTAACGTGCAATTCTGGAACTCAGCCTTCGCCGCGGCGGGCTCGGTCCAACCATTGGCAGCTACGATTACAGCTTGAGACGCTCGGACCGCATCCGCTAACGCTAGGACTCCTTCAATATCTTTTACGTCCAGTTTCTCCGCGTGGAACTTTGCGTCGACAACTATGCTTATCTTGTGCCCATAAGCCTCGATCTCAATGAGTACGTCGATCTGCCGCGGCTGTCCGGTCACCTTGTCAGGGAGCGCTACATTTCGCTGGACGGAGCCCAAGCTGTCAAGTTGCTCGTACAGAAGGGCTACAGCTTCTTGGTATTCTTGCCATGTCATATCGTTTGTTGCATTAATCAGGTAAGAGTAGTTTTCAGCCAGATCTTGGCCTACGCTACGTCCCTCTCTAAATATTCATGCTACGCGTAGTATCAATATGATTTTATACCCCCTGCGACTGGGGGTGTCAAGGCAGATGTGTTATTTTGCGCTGAAACTCAGTTGGACGGTTGTAGAAGTTAATTGCTTCCCAGTCTACAGGACGAAACATCGACGGTTGTAGGTTGGAGTATGCAGCCGACTAGGATATCGGTATCGAGAGGGATCGGCTTCTGCTTGACTACTGCCTTGCTGAGAAAGTATATTTTAGGGACTAATATGATAGACCTAAAGGGCATTCCACCAGAAAAACAATTATTCCACAACATCTGGATAGACGTTTATCCGAAGCGACTCCATATAGACAGCATCAGGTTCTGGCCAGCCAACGCAAGGAACGTGCTCGATTTCGATCTACTCGAAGGCAAATTTGATAAGAAACTGGATAAAATCCCCGAGAAAGAAATTATTGAGTTCCTCGCTGACCAGCCACGTTTGAAACTTGCGGATTTAGCGACTTCGATCAAGAAAAATGGTGTCCGTGTACCGCTTATTGTCCTCCAGGACGGCACACTCTTGGACGGGAATAGACGGTATTTCGCCTGCAAATTGATCCAGTACGAAGCGGAGGAAAAGAAGAAGGGTCTTCCAGATGTCCTAAAGAATATCTCTGCCTATGTTGTCAAGAAGGAGGACACTGACGCGAGGACGATCCAAAAGATACTTGCCGAGGCAAATTTTGTAGATGATTACAGAGTGCAGTGGACTCTGGATGTCAAGGCAAAAGTCATTAAGGACTTCTATAGTGCCCTTGAGAGTCAGGGGGTAGACAAGGACAGTATCTACAAGGAGATCCTCGATGTTTATTCTGTGGACAAGAGAGAAGTTGATGATTACCTCCTATCATTAGAGCTGGCGGACGAATTTATTGACGCCGGTAAGGGGAAGAAAGAAAAACTGAAGAGAAGACAGATCGTACAGGGTAAGTTCCTGTATTTTTGGGAGTTCTATAACAAAGCTTATAGGGGTAGGGGTGCCTTAAACGAAGAAGAAGTCCCAAAGGTGAAAGGCCTGTTCTTCATTATGATGTTGAACGATAGGTTTAAGAACTTCAAACAGGTCGAGCCTATGGTGCGGTGCATACAAGACGAACACTGTTGGAATATGTTACTTGAGTCTAAGGGTGTTAAGATGGACGAAGTCCAAGCAATCCTCATGGAAAAAAAGGCGATCAGATCAGTTGACGATAAATTGAGGAACTTCCTTAACTGGCTTGATAAACTCGATGTCAGTACGTTGACAAACACGTCCCTCCGGAAAATAGAGGAGATCGTCGCGAAACTCCGTTCCATTTTATCTGTGCGAGGATAGACCTTGTCGGTTGATAAGCTGATAGTCTATCAAGGCAAGGAATCGTGGACCGGTAAGGCGACCACTGCACGTTTCCCTAACGTAGAGTTCGAGAATACTCTAAAATTCCATGAAATCATTGAAGCTGTATCCGAAGGCCATTATTTGGCTGTCCTTCCGATGTGGAATTCCAACGGCGGTGAGATATCTCTTTCCGGAGCTGCAGCATCGTTATTCGATAGAGGGATAAGAGCACATTCCATATGGCCTTTCTGGATCGATTTTGCTTGCATCGTTAGAACTGGCACGAAAGAAGAAGATATCAAAAGAGTGATCTCCGTCAAAGTAGCCAAAGAACAGTGCAGCGTTTTCTTGGAAGGGAAGCTTTTTGATGGCGTTGACTCTACTCCTGAAGCTCATAAGCTATTTAGCGAAGAAAGTAAATGGGATGCCGTCTTATGTCCTCCGGAGCTGTGTGATGAGGACACGCAACAGATCCTAATAGACAACGTAGCGGATAGACTGAACTTTACTGTTTTTGCACTGTTAGGAAGGGACAGCGACAAAGAATGGATTGGCGAGAAATGGACAGAGCTGAAGGCCGTCGCGTTGCCAAAGAGCTATCGGATAAGTTGCATAGAGATGCCCTCCCTCGGGGTAACGTTGACGGATGAACAGCACGAAATGTTTGATTCCTTTGCGGCGTACGCAAAGCATATCGATAATATACCGAAAGCAATCTTCGTTACCGAAAGAGGATACGGACGGACCGGCCTAATAATGGAGCAGAAGGATATTTCGACTGCTGCGATTTATCCCGAAACTACCCTCGATTCGGACATAAAGATATTGAATGATGCTGGTACAACAAAGACATCGTATATCGAAGAGGTGAGAAACCATATTTCTCTGAGATATCCAGACTACCTGGAGAAAGATTTCATAAGTCATACCGGCGGGAAAGCGTGCTTTTTTGCATGTCCGAAACTAAACATCATGGTACATGGTTTCAGGTCGGACATAGTTGAGTCCTTTATAAGGGAGAGCATCGTTAAGCACTTTGAGGCTATTGAAAGAGGTGTAGCGTGTGAAGATGCGCAAAAGTCTCTTTTCGATAAATATAAAGAGGATTACCATGATAAGGGGACGGAGTTCCCTTCTTTTGAAGGGATCTAAATGCTCGATCTCGACTGCGACCAGATCAGGTTTTTTCGGCGGAAACTGACATGCTACCGATTTGTGCAACCCATTCTTTAGCCGCTACAGGGTCTCGGTTCTCCCTATGGCTTAGAGGGGGGAGCTGAGTCCTTGGGCGGTTTTTCAAACGTTTCTCTAATTCAGGGTCTGCACAAACAACCAGCCCCTTTCTATTGGTCGCATCTTCAGGTAATCCTTCGTTCTCAGTAATTTCCATCGTACTCTGCAACATGTCGCCGACTGCTTTCCCGATACTCAACGGGACGGCATTCCCGATCATCTTATATTTTTCTTTAACGCTGCCCTCGAAAACATAGTCTGGCGGGAAGTCTTGGATCCGTCTATACTCCTCGACAGATAGAGGACGGTCTTTTCTTGGGTGGCAAAGGGTTGTAGCTCTACCGTCTGGCGCTGTTGTCAGACTGGGCGAGGGTTCTTTCAAAGATAGCCGCCTGCAGAAACCTTTCCTGCCGCCCCAGGAGTCATAGGCACCACCGATCGCTTTCCTCTGGAGTCTCTTCGGAAGAGAACTCCAGTTCTCACCGGGTCTGATCATCCTCAGATAACGCATCCTGCTTTCAGAGAAATCGGTCCATTCTTTGGACTTTATCCCACGCAACGCCTCTCTCAACGTTACCCACTTCAGAGTACCCTTTGAGCCTTCTTCTGAATGGGTCTTTTGGGGGGCCGAGATGTTCTCTCCGTCCCGGCTGCCTATTATAATCACTCTATATCGTATCTGGGCTGATCCGTAATCGGCCGCATTAACGAGGGTATATATCACATAATAGTTGAGCGATTCGAGTTCCCTGAGGATCAGCCTGAAGGCCGAACCCAATTCTTCTTCCGGAGCAAGAGGTGGGAACCCCGGGCCGCGTTCTTTTAAAGGGCGGTGTTTTATAGCTGCCGACAATAAACCTTTAACATTCTCCATTACAAAGAACCGTGGTTGAGTTTCTCGCACTACCCGCAGGAAGTCTTCAAACAATCGCCCTCGAGGGTCGCATACGGACTTGCGTTTACCTGCAGTACTGAACGCTTGACAACAAGGGCCTCCCGAGACAAGGGTCGCCTCGCGCGGGGATAGTTTAGCCTTTTCGAGAATCTCCCGTGTCGATACTTCTCTGATGGATCTATCAATGATGGGGAGTTTTGGTTTGTTCGCCTTGATTGTTGCAACGGCTGCCTTATTCGTCTCAACGGCAACTAGTGGTGTGAAGCCGGCCGCTTCCAGCCCCAAGTCAAGACCCATGGCTCCACTAAAAAGCGAGATTATCGGACTATTCCTCGTTTTTGTCATAGTATACACTAATTATGACAAAAAAACTCGAAAAGGTCCACTGGAAAATTGAAACGGGGTACTTATTGAGTTTTTGTCGACTGGCGATTACATAGACGATCCGAATCAAATAACAAAGGGCCACGCCTCTTCGTGAGGGTGGCCCGTAACTGATGGGTCGTTCAATGTATTTTGGCACCGACAATGCCGGTTGTTCAACCTTCCTCCGAGAAGGCCAGCCAGGTGCTGCCGATCTACTGAGGTATATCCCCGGAGATGAGAACCACTTACTCCGTCTTCGGGGTCTCTAGCAGATCGTTATCCTCTTTGCGCTTGTTACGAAATTCGGTTACGCTACTAAATGATCTAAAATGATGCCTTTTTTCGACAGTTTTTCGCGGAAGATATGGAGTGTCTTCTTTTCAGCTCTCTGGACTGTCGATTTAGTAATCCTGAGCTCTGCGGCTATTCTTTTCAGGTCCTTTCCCTCAAAAAACCTCTTTTGAATTATGATACGCGATCTTCTATCGACTGAGTGGAGCAGGTTCCTTATTATCTTTTTCTGCTCTTTACGAAACGGAATGTTGAAGATTGCTTTTGGGGTTCGGAGGAACGGGGTCCATTTCTCGTCGTAAAGATTGAAGAAGATGTCGTCGCTCGATTCTTCCCAACGCAGGATTTTGCTGCATTCTTCCTCATTAGCCGCCTGAACCTCTTCAAGATACGCTACTCTTTGCCGAAACCGCCAGTCTTCTCTACGAACTCCGCTTCTCTGGATACCAACCCAGTTCCTAAACTCGCCCTTCTTAGGCTTGAAGGTTTCTCTTGCGCGACAGAATGCCTCTGAAGTTATGTCGTGAGTTTCCGGAGTGTACGAGTCTTGGCAGTATGCTTCGGCGAGACAGCTGTTTGACAGATGCATAATGAGCTCCTATACCGACCCATCAGTGTCGCCTCCTCTTTCTAATGCATATCTAATTGGGCAGGAGGTATAGAAATCTTATGCCGCATCTGAATACAAGATATCGAGGTCAGATGCGATTCGACTACTCCCAACTTTTCAAAGAACAAGCGCAGTTTTCATTTATATCAAACTCAGGAGATGTTGTCAAGAAGAATTGACGCAAACAAGTAAGATCCGGCAGCTTTTACTTAAGCTTGCTGTCTCAGCGTTACAGGATCAACTCTCTATGTTCTAGAGGCATCCCCGCTGGCTTGTTGAATACGACAGCATGTCCGTCTTGTGAGATGACGATTCCCAGAGCGCCATCCAACGAATCTACCGCACAAGCCATCGAACTATGACGGGTGCCTCGTGATGATAAGAATTCCTGACAACCATCGGGGAGGTTTTGTGGCTTTGGAGCCTTCAGGCGCGCTCCGAAGCCGAGCACTCGTAAATCGGTTCCCAATACAACTGTTCCATCAACTTGGGTGAAGCGTGCGCATTGCTGACAAGAAAACTCCAAGCCATGTAAAGCGTCATCAAAGCGGGGCTTGAGTACCTCTCGCGCCCATCGCGAAGGATCCTTCTTAAAGTCGTCGTTCAAGTCAGCAATGACCCAGATTCCCTCTAACGCCAATGAAAGATGAGTTCGAAGGGCAGCCGACGTAAGAACCCAATGCTGAAGATCGGTTTGACCGTCAATGAACCAGCGGCCGTCACTTGCGACCTCTTCAATAGCGGCTTCGGGTAAGAGAAGCAGAGCGCCGCCATGACGGGCATCTTTCACACGTTTGGCGATTAGCCGTAACGACCCGCTAATCAGGTGCGGGGCGATGTCTCTTGCATGCCTGCGGAAGGTGGCTTCGTGTAAGTTCCATTGATGCTCATCATACTTAAAGATCGAGTCAAGGCCGAGCCGTAGACCTTGACCTAACTCCGTCGGGGTGGACACATATCCCACGATATGATCCGTGCTCTCACTCACCCATTCCTTAAGGCAATCCTCATCTTCCCAGCGCAAGCGGCCCCGATCGTAAAGAACGTGCTTATCGTTAATCAGCAAGGCTACCCGACCCGGACCGTCGACAAGCACCAGAGGTGGCAACCTTATTCCAGAGAAGCGAGGTGGATACGGTGTCCGCCTTATTCCGAAAATCTTCAGTTGTTTCTGCTTGTCGGGGGCTACGATTAAGCACCTCTCTTCTGGATCAAAAGCAGGCGCCAAAAAGTTGAGCCTCTCGGGTGTCAGTGGCTCTGGAGTGATCAATCTCGTCGCACTGGAAATGTCGGAAATGTCCGATAAGACAACGAAAGAAAACTCGGGGGATCGGCCTTCGTTTGTAGATAGGCTCGCGAAGAATGCAATTTCAAGCGCTGACGCCACTGCCTCGCTGTCTTTGGCATCCAGGACAGGCAGAACAGGCTCAGCCGTCATGAGCAACTGAGGATCAAATAGAATTTCATTCATTCGTCTATATGACAATTATAGGCCAAACGTAAATTTTTTATAAGAGCTTTCTTTTAAAGGGCTTAGGCGTTTTTGCATTGTTAGGCATGTAAGAAGAGAGGGAAGTTTCTATGACACCGAGAGGTCTGGCATGATGTCAAATAAGAATCAGGCCGGATAGGTGCCAGTAGATTTCTTTCAAGTGCGGGAAAGTTTTCCTCCTCATGCTAATTAATGTTAAGGCCATGTGTCTGACGAGGTCAAAGCAATGGCGAAGCACGAAAGGAGGGCAAGTATATGGAGCGGTTGTTCCTGTTATTTCATAATCTGAGACGTTGATACTTGCAATGTGAAGTATCATTGTGATACTTTAGTAAAAAGAAGTACCATAATGATACCGCAGTCTTTTCCAGAAGCAAATCCTGATGAAGTGCCATCGCTCGACTCTTCCGGCTGTTGAATCATTTTTCCTCAGGATGTAATTTGTTCGTCCGCACAAAAGGGCTCGGTGTACAAAGTGCGTTACATGGAAGGCACTGCGATGGGAATCTAGGTGAAAAATAACATTTCCAAGGAGGCTAATAGGTGGTAAGAAGAAGAATAACAAACGGCGGGAGGAAGGTAATCGGAAAGTTCCCGAGCATCAAGAACGGCAGGATGGTGTGGTGGGAGTCACAACTGGAACGTGACTATCTATACCTCCTCGAAATCGATCCTGAGGTACTCAGTTATGACACGCAGCCACTGAAGATTGAGTACTTCTTAGACGGAAAGATCCATAAGTACACTCCCGATATTCGTGTCGTAAGGCCTAACAGGAAGCAGATCATTGAGGTCAAGAGCGAAGAGAAAGCGAAAAAGGAGGAATATGTAGAACTCTTTAGGACGGTCGGACCCATTTGCCGGAGAGAAGGGTACGACTTCATTGTGGTGACGGACAAGGATATCCGCATCCAACCCAGGCTCAACAACGTCAAGTTCATCTACAAATACGCCAAGACGCGGATAACAAATGAACATCAGATCCTTCTACATGAAATATTTGGGGAGAAGGAGACACTAAAACTGGAAAAGATCATCAAGGGATTCCCATTGAAAGGAATGAGAGCAGCGACAGTCTATGCCCTCATCTTCAGGGGGATCCTGTGGATCGATCTATCGAAACCGATTAACCCGGGGAGTGAAGTGAGACTGTCGCTTGCGCTCCCCCAGATAAGGAGTAAAGCAGCTTGAAATTTCGTAAATTTGCAAAGGGACAGAGGGTCGTTATGGGCAAAAGGGAATACATCGTTGAGCAGAGCATTCCTACGGGAAAGCTGCAGCTGAAAGACGTAGCGTCAAACACTTGCATCACGAAGCCCAAAGACGAATTGATCGACCTTCTGTTTGATGGACATTTATGGTTATTGAATGACGAAGGGGAGGAATCCTTCGCCAAAAAGAAGATTCGGGGACTCCTTGAGGCTGACCTCACGGAGCTGCCCGAGGCCCTCAGGGCGGAAGTGAGGAAGAAGTTCGATTATGTGACGAAGCTGATCGATGCGGGCGTAGATAGGAAGACGAAAAAGGTCTTCCAGCCATTGATAGATGCAATCGCACGGGCGACAGGGGATCTGACGCCCCCCTCTTATTGGAAGGTCTGCACCTGGTATACCGATTACGTGGCATCAGGGCAGAACATCCGGTCCTTCTTCCCCAGGCACAGCCTGAAGGGCAACCGCCAGAGGAAAATACAGGATGAGGTCATAGAGATCACGGACCAGGTGATCGGCGAAAAATTCCTCGTACGGGAGAGAGTAACGCGGGCCGCGGTATTCGATGCAGTGACTGCCAGGATCAAGCACGAGAACGATCTAAGGAAGGCAGCCGGCAGCAAGGATCTGCTGCGATACCCGGACGTCTCCACCATCCGGCGTATTATCAAAAGGCTTGACCCATACGAGGTGGCGAAGGCGAGGTTTGGTAAACGGTATGCTGACGCCAAGTTTATGCCGAAAAAAGAGGGGGTGCGCCCGACAAGGCCGTTGGAGCGTGTCGAGATGGACCATACAAAGCTCGATCTGTTTGTAGTGGACTTGGAGCGCCGAATGCCGATCGGCCGGCCATGGCTGACTCTCGCGATCGACGTCTACACCAAGTGTGTAGTCGGGATATTCGTTGGGTTCGTGCCGCCATCCTACCACAGCGTCATGCAGTGCCTTCTGCATGCGATATCGCCGAAGAGCTACCTCAGGAAGCGGTACCCCAGAGTGAAGAACACTTGGGATGCATATGGACTGATGGAGACGGTCGTCGTGGATAATGGGAAAGAATTCCATGGGCAGGACTTTGAGGACGCCTGCCTTCAGCTCGGCATTGTGGTACAGTTTGCGCCGGTCCAGTGCCCCTGGTATAAGCCCTCGGCTGAGCGCTTCTTCGGCACACTAAATACAAGGCTTCTGCATCAGCAGCGAGGCACCACGTTCTCGAACATCTTCGAGAAGGACGACTACGACCCCAAGAAGAACGCCGTTATCAGCTATGAGGCTTTCATGGAGATGGTGCACAAATGGATCGTTGACGTTTACCACCGGGAGAAGCACAAGGGCCTGGTCAACATACCTGCACAGGTCTGGAAGATCGGTGTGCAAGAGTTTGAGCCCGCCCTCCCCGAAAGCAGGAAGGCGCTAGAGATAATGCTGGGAAAGATCGAATGGCGAACGATCAGCGGCTCCGGCATTGAGCTTAACAACCTCTTCTATAACGACATGAACCTCACAGCACTGAAAAGAAAGCACGAAGACAGCATAGGGAAGAAAGTTAAGGTGAAATACGACCCTTCCGACCTTTCGATGATCTATGTGCTGGACGAGGCTAGGAAGACCTATGTGCCTGTGAGCGCCGTGAGCCAAAGCTATACGCAAGGCCTTAACTTATGGACTCACAAGGTGATATGCCGCTACGCCCGAGAGCAGCTCAAGCTCAGTTATGATCCCGTGGACCTTGCGCTGGCAAAGGAGGAGATATGGGAAATCGCCACTGCCGAATGGAACCTCACGAAACGTACGGGTTCCCGGCAGAAGATAGCTAGGCTTTTCAATGTGTGCCAGGAGGACTATGGCAAGGTCATTGAGGGAGGACAGCGCCAGATCTCTCAGCAGACAGACGTGCCAGCGATGCCTTATGAACCCGTTCCGCCTTCGGCGGACCATCACTCTGCCAATTCGATATCCGACATTGGATCGACCATGAACGTAGAGACTGTTGAAGAGCGCAGTGATCCTTCGCCGGAAGAAACAGGGAGAATCCTGCCTGAGCAGATGAAGAAGAGACGCGGAAGACTGGGGAAGAAGCGTGGCCGCACAAAAGGGATCGCAAAGGCAGCGGCGTTCAGGTCAAAGCAAATAATTACAAACCCAGTGGCTGAGGAATCCTATGATCTTTCGGATTGGGGCGTCAGCTACGTTGACATAAGCAATGGAGGCAAACGAGATGCAGCATAAGAAGATTGATCATAGTAAGATGTCGCAGCAAGACAAGGTAAGGCTGACCGAGAACATAGTTATCGAGTCGCCGCAGTTCAAAAGGATCACAGACAAGATGAGAGAGTGCCATGAGCGGTCAAAGTATACAAGCGAGCCGAGATGCCTCCTGGTCACCGGCGACACGGGCTACGGCAAGACCACTTTGGCCAAACACTATGCCAAGGATTTCCCAAAGGCAACAAACGGCGAGGGGACTGTCATACGGGTGCTGCGCTCTTCCATCCCTTCGTCTGCTTCGATCAAAAGCATGGCAAGCTGGCTTCTGCAGGATATGGGAGACCCGCTACCGGAGCGCGGCACTACGAGCAGCATAACGATGCGACTCTGCAGGCTAATAAAGGCGTGCAAGGTCGAGCTCATCATCCTGGACGAGTTCCAGCACCTGATAGACCGTGAAACGGAGCAGGTCCTTATAACATCAGCGGATTGGCTTAAGAGCATCCTTAATGAAACCGGCGTTCCTATAGTTCTTATGGGCATGCCGTGGTCGGTCAGCATACTGGAGGCTGTCGGTAACGACCAACTGAGACGGAGGTTCGCGCCGCGCATGGAGCTTAAGCCATTCGGATGGTCGAACGCGGCTGAGCAGAAGGAATTCATAAAGTTCCTCATGGTGCTTGAGAAGGCTCTGCCGCTAAAAAAAGAGTCAAACTTGTATTCCGGGGATATGCCGTTAAGGCTGTTCTGCGCTACCCAGGGCGTGATGGCTAACTTAAAGAGGCTGATCAGCAGGGCAGTCGAAAATGCGCTGGAAAGGGAGAGCGAGAAGATCAATATCGATCTTCTCGCTCTTGCCTACGACGTGGAGCTGGGCCTGGGCATTCCAGGGAGCGTCAATCCTTTCCGCACGGATCCGGAGGACCTCGACCCCTTTAAACGGCCATTACCGCCTGATTCCGGCATTTCCGCTGGCAGGAGGGGACGGCGCAGAAAGACCGGTGGAGCGAAACAGAACATATCCGGGATACTCCGGAAATAGGGGGGAATTTGAAGAAATTTAAAAGACTCTTAAGGACCCCAAGGCCCTATCCCGACGAGAGCCTCAAGGGGCTGATAATAAGGGCGACAGAAGAAAACGGCTATGATATGTCCACTGCGCTTTCTTCCTTTGCGGATGTAATAGAAGACTTCAAGACCAAGCGCACCGTCTACACTGAACGAAAATGGGGAAACCTCTCAAGAATGCTGAATCTCGAAGTGCCGGTGCTCAAGGATATGGCCTGTCTCTTAGGCGTTGAAGAGATACCTCCCCAGACGTACAACATGTTTGGACATAAGATCCACAAATATTCCATACGTGTGAGAGCCCCGAAGGTCTGCCCCGGCTGCCTTCGGGACAGCTCTTATATCCGAAAGATATGGGACCTTGCCGCGTTTACTTGCTGTCCCCATCACGGCACGATGCTTATTGAGAAATGCCCAAGTTGCGGGGAACCCGTATGGTGGAGCCGGGGGAAGGTGAGCATCTGTCCTTGCGGTCAGGATTGGCGGGAGAGCGATTTGCCCCAGGTTTCGGAGAAGGAAAAGGTTCTTTCAAGGCTGATCCTCAATTCATGCGGTCTTTTGAAATCAACAGTAACCGCGGATGAAGGGTCCCGCTATGAAGACTTGAATAACCCTCTTTCCTCTGTCGGATTGAGCGAGCTGCTTTGTGCAGCATATTTCATCGCGGGGCAGCAGCATGGATTGGTTGATGCAACGGGGAAGCAATATGCAGTTAAATTGCCTCACACTGAGCTGCATGAGGCCCTTACGAATGCAATGGCAGCTTTTGAAAGCTGGCCCGAGAACTACTTTAAGTTCCTCGATAAATCCAGGGGTAGACATTATGAGGGTGAGCGGCAAGCGGGACTCTATAAGGACTTCGGTAAGTTTTATGACCCCCTCTTTATCAGGAAAGGCAACCCGCTGCCCGATTTTATGCGGGATGCCTTCAAACAGTATATAACTACTCAATGGGATGGAGGATTTGCAGGTCGGTGCAGCAGTCTATCTGATGATGACCTCAAGGGGAAAGCGTTTATGACTAAATGGGAGACAATGAAGTATTTAGGAGTGTCAATACAAACAGTAAACCGTCTGCACAGTAGGGGTTATCTGAGGGGTCCTTATTACCCCTGGGTCAATAGGAGCCGCATCATGATCGAAGCCGAGAGCGTGAGGGAGCTTAAAGAGAGGTGGGACAAGGCAATCAACGCGGCACAGACTGGAGGAATTCTGGGTGTAGGTCGGATAGCAGTGGTGAGCCTTGTGAAAAGCGGCTGTCTTGCGGCTATCCAAGGTCCGACTATCACGGGGCAGCTCGAATGGAAATTTGAGCTGCCCGAGATAGAACGACTGATTGAACAGGTTTCGGTGAAAATCCCTGAGGGAAAGACTGTGGCGGATGGCTGGGTGAGCTTTCATAAAGCAGTCCAGAAGCTGTCGAAATTAAGTATGGATGTAGGCGCCTTCGTTAAGTTGATACTTGATGACAAGCTAATGCCGGCTGGAAGAGGGTCTGAGACAGGGCTTTCTGGTCTGCTCTTTGATTCGGGTGAGGTCAGGAGGTTTTCCAGTGAAGAGGCCGTTAAGAGGAGGGGCGATAGGCTCACGTTGCGAGAAGTCGCGAAGCTCTTGACTACCAAGCACGAGGAGGTTGCGCTTCTGATAAAGCGCAGGCTGTTGTTTGCCGAGGAGGCTGCAGAGGGCAGAGGCGGTACCTGGGCAATAACGCAGGCTGAAATCGACCGGTTTACTTCCGAATACATGAATGTCGGACAGATAGCCGAGATCTTCTGTACGTCGTCGAAAGGTATTTCCAAGCGCTTGATCGATGCAGGGGTTGAGCCGGTTAGTGGGCCGACGGTCGATGGAGGTCTCATATACTTCTTTAGGAAAGGCGACATAGAGGCGCTGGATCTTGCAGCCATTCTGCCACAGGCAAAAATAAGCAATATACAGAAGATGAATGAGAAGGGCCTGGTAAACACGAGGCAATTGTCTGACATCACTCGCCTCACTGTTGACCAGGTAAAGCAGATCGTCGAGAAGAAGCAGATTGTCCCGGCAGTAACATTAGTAAGCAAAAGCGGAAAGGCACCACGCTGGTTCTTCTCGCCTAATCAGATTGAGAAGGTCAAGGAGTTGAAAGCCTTGGCGGAACGCCAGATGGTGTTGTTTGAGGGCGGCTTGAAGGTGAAAGCAGCTGCATAAATGAAGTTTGAGACGAGGCCCATATCGAGCGGGTTTGCTCGGTATGGGCACTGCCCGTCCTTATGGGCACTGCCCGTCCTTTTCGTGTTAGAGGGAAGACATTAACTTTGGAGGTGAGAAAAATGGGTCTCAGGAAGATAAGTCGTGATCGCAAGAACAATAAGGTTTGTTTCCTATTTAAGGAAAGATATTCTCAGTCGGAGACGGAGTATTTGGTCGACGAATCCACGCTCGAATCGATGCTTGAACATACTATAAGCTCTTTGTGGTTTATCCAAAAGAGGATCGATGGGAGGGTAGTGTTTCCGGAATTTCCTCCTTCCGAGACGGTCGTCAGGATCTTCAACCGAGCGGCCGAAGTACTCGGAGACAAGAAGACTGCCGGTGAATGGCTGCGGGACCATCAGCCTGCGCTGGGAGGACATATCCCTTTGGATCTGCTGTGGTCCGATGATGGAGCAAAGGAGGTCGAAGATCTTTTGGTGCGCATCGATCATGGAGTTGTTTTGTGATATGGGAAGCCCTTCTGAAAAAATGAAGTCTTTCAAATTTCCCAGTAAGGGTATAATAAGGCTGAAACCGTCACAGAGGAAATCAAAATGGGATTATTTGATACCATAATTTTGGATAAAGAAATTGAGTGCCCTGTGTGCAAGGGCAAAATCGCATCCGTTCAGACGAAAGATTTCGGTTCACTTCTTTATACTTATCGGGTCGGCGACTGCATTTCGCACTCCGACGATATCCGGATTGCGAAAGAAGAGCTTTATTGCTCCACTTGCATGAAATTTCCGGGGAAGAGCGCGTATATCGTGGTGGAAAGGGGTATTCTTACGGGAACCGTCGAGACTCTTGCAGAAGCTAAGAGTATTCTTGGTACCCTAAATATAGAAAGGCTTGTTCCGCTCTATCATTCAGCATACAGGAAAAGGGTTTCTCAGGCAAACGCCAGACAGCGCCTTCTCGGTTTCTTGGACGAATTATGCGAATGGTATGAAAAGGAGCTCGACAAGAAGGAGACGGAAGCCCCCAAGCGTAAGATAGTTCTTTTCAAGGAAGAATTTGAAGGCATTGACAATCCGCTTGAAGCTCTCAGGGAATACGTCGAGTATGAAAAGCTGATAAGCGCGATTAATGATCTTGAGGAAGCCGGGCAAACTGTTCTGAACGTCTACTATCGGGAGAAGATCGAGAAAGATGCCGATGTTTGGTCTGTCGATGTAGGCCAGGACGAAATAAGCAAGATATGCGGGTGCGAGTCAGTGCGGACAGTTGTGAGTCAAAAATATCTTGACCTTGTGGAAGCAAAAAAGAAGCATTCTCGCTGGACGATCGTGGTTGAGAAACCTTTTTCGGACCAAGCTGTCCTCGACGCGATAGAATCATGGCTGCGTGACAGAGGCTTTAACTTCGAGGTCCGTATGACCGCGCCCCCGGGGTAACTACTTGCCTGTTATGATCTGATGACAATAGGCCAGGGCATGAAATTTACCTTTATAGACTACTCGGATATTTATTTTGAAAGGATCAAAAAGACCGAAAAACCACGCCGGCGCGGTGGCAAGTTCGTTCAAATAATCAATGAAGCGACGGAGAAAGAATATCTCGTTCTCTCTCCCAAAGAACTTTCGATCTACCATGCTAACATCATTGAGCGATTCTGTATGATGCAGAAGATTAAAGGGTCATACAACAGCAAGAAGGATTATTTCACAATCAATGATGACGATTGGGTAGTCGTTGGAGGAGGGATTTGGGTGATTGATGAAGATAAGCGAAGGCTCGAACTTTCCGGAGCTTCCCGAGGATATGGAGCTTTTGCCGCTGAAGGGTTGAAGGGCAAGATTTTGGGGTCGGGAGTACTTTCAAGATACTCAATTCTTGTTAATGGTTTATAACGTCGGGTGGACGCTGAATCGTGCGGCAATCTCCACAAGTGTTGCATCCTCTTTCATCGCTTGGTACGGTTTTTGATCCTGATCTTCTGGTAAGTACCACTCCCGATCTTTTAGCTGCGACGCATATTTGGGGGCTTATGGAAGCCCTTGACATGGAAACCCTTTTTTCTTGACATCCAGCATACTCTCTGCTATAAAGTAGTTAGCTGCTGGTTTTTTCGCATAAGCGAAGAAACCAGCTTTGTTTTGGAATGGTTTTGCAGCAGGGTTTTTGGCCTTTAGGGGATGATAACTGATTGATATTATTAATTAATCGGATATTCTTGTTAGGTTAGTCGGGTCGCAAAGGAAGGGGGTATTTCAATACAGACGAACTATTTATGGAGAATCCACGGTGAGAGAAGAAACTTCCTCCTCTGTTGAAATGCTTTAATATACTGATATTATGGAAAGAAAAGAGTTCTTATTGGCAAAAAAAGATTGACATTGATGGGCGTGGCTGTGTATTCTGGATGAGTTTTCTTTTTGACCTGATCACTTAAATAGTTGACTATCTATGACGGAACAACGAATATTAGACTTAAAAGGGGGAAAAGCCTATGAGTAATTATGAAGGGATGGCGTGTCCGCATCCACTTTGTAAGGGACATCTAAAGAGAATCGACAAAGAGAACGATGCACGGATGTATTCGTTTCTTGAAATCAGAGAGTTTGGCGAAGACCAACCGCTTTTCCAGTGTGGAGAGTGCGGCATCATTATTAAGAATGGCTCTGACATTAGGTCTTTTATAGAGGAAACTGCGACAGGCATAGACAAAGCGCATAAGAAAATGTTCCGGCAATCCGTAATATGCGCTGGCCATACACACCAATAAGTGTCCTACCCTTATAATCTCTTGTTGAATATGCGTCTTCTTCTACGGGTTATGGGTGAATAGTTGATTCTGGCGCTGCGATTAGGCAACAGATGTTGCCTTTGTTTTCCTTGTCCGGGTGAATAAGGTCCTTTCGGCAAGCCGTTTCGTACTATTGGCAAGCAAAGGATTAATTTAGGGGAGTTAACTGGGGGAGAATCTGTGATTCCAAAAAGAGAAGCTCTATCATTAGCAACCGATAAGCTATTTGAGTTCGCTGAGTCCTTAGGCCTAGAAGCAATAGATAGGCGGGACGGGTATACACACCATCATTGCCTTCGTGTTTCGGATTTGAGTTATAGACTTTATAGCCTTTATGTTCGGAGCCTCAATGAAACAGAACTGGCCGAATTCTACAAGAACCTCGAACCTTTTATAGTCGAACCTTGGGAATCCCGGAACTGGACAGATAGTCTCAGAATTAACTATATCAGAAGCTTTATTTTGGGAAGAGCAGCGAACATGCATGACTTGGGGAAACTATTCTGGGATGACTTATTACTTAAGAGTGATTTAAGGCTTGAGGGTCAAAAATATCAAACACAGAGATTGATGCATCCCGAAAATGGAGTCGATATTCTGTACAACAATTTCTTGAATATTATTAATGCATTTCAAGAAAATTGGCGAGATATGGAAGTTCAGTTCATTAATGCCTTGAACGCGTGGATGCTCGTAATGCTATTTCATCATAGAAATTATGATGGCGGTGGGTATCCCACAGAAATTAAAAGTCGAGATCTTCGGGACTTCGCTGCTAAGTTTAATTTTTCGACCCGAAAACTCGATGACAGCAATTCTGTGGACACAGATCCTTTGAGAGTTATGGTTGGAGTCTTAAGAATTGCCGACTCAATTGATGCTATGACATCTAATAGACGACATAAGGTTGACAAACCAAAGGTTTACTCAGACATCAAGGAATGGGAAAGAGAGAAATGGTATCCATGCATAGATGAGATAGTATCCATGAGCGGCACTGCATATCATCCTGATATTGTACGGATTCTTGATCAGAATAGAGATCCCCTAGAAGTCTTTTTTTACACTAAGGAAACTTGGCCTGATCATCCAGATAATGATACCGCTGATTGCCCGCACTGTAGCAGGAAGCTATATTGATCTGATGATTTAAGTTTGCCTTAATTTGTGATACAATGCTGCTAGTTCGTATGGGAGGGTACGAGCAATCAAACTGATAGGTTATCTTTGAGTGGAAAAACGTTAATCTAGCATAATATCATCTAGAGGGGGGTTCAATGAAGAAGATGACTGTTTTCGGAACTGCACAAAATAGTAATTTCTCGTCTCCAAAAATACACAGAAGGGCTGGCATATTGAAGCATTTGAGCAACCTGGTTGATAAGAAGCAGTCTAAAATAGTTCTGTTATCATGGGAGCCATTCGTCGTCAAATAATGCATTGCATGCTCCGATGAGGTGAGGGTTATAGATCCCCGCCACAAATGGGAGGAAAGAGGTGGACCCCAATGGTTGGACAGTTTTGAGGCTTGTCGTCACTGCGTTGCGGGGTTCCGAGCCAGCCAAGGCTGTTTTATCTGACGATGATTTCAAATGTCTGGTAGAGCTGATTTTGAGAAAATTGTCCCAAAAAGTGAGAGACAAATAGGAATAAATGGCTTTCTGCGCCGTATCTATATTATTGAATGGAGTGCGCGCTGTATGATATATTTTAGAAAATCGCACTTTATGCGCCTGAATATCAGGTTTCTTGTTTCTTATGCGCGCGAAACTTGGGACTTATGTGCCTGATAATCACCTAAGTCCTTGATTTTTGGTGTGAGGGAAAGTGATTTATGAGAAAACCGATAGTGTGTCTGAACTATACACCTTGCGGACTACTCGGTCAAGCGAGAACTTCAGGAAGTACGTCATGGTCAATCTCATCGCTGCCATAATGCGCCCTCACGATCACGGCCGACCTATACTTTCAAGTCCATTCCCTCGGCGCATCCAAAACATTCAAGTGGACTCCCAGCCTTGAGAATATACTCTCGGCACCAATCGACTTGGTGGTCAAGATCCTCGTCAGATCTGTCAGGGTCATGATGGAATAACCCCAGGCGTTTCACCCCCGCCTCCATGGCAAAGTCGACAGCGTCCTTAAATGTCGAGTGTCCCCAGGAGTACGTCCTGTCATATTCACCCTCAGTATACTGGGCATCATGAAACAGGAGATCGGCATTGCTGGAGAAATCGAGGTATGCTTTCCTGGGAAGTCCGGCCTCATGATGATATCGTACTTCATTGTCTGTCATAAACACGAATGTCTTGTCTATGCCCGAGAATTTGAATCCGTAACCGCCGTCGGGGTGATTTAGAGGGAGCGAATAGCACATCATGGAAGTATCATGGCCCGGCAGTATGTGATCACAGAATTCCCTGGTGCAGAGGCATCCCATTTCAAATCTAGCCTTCAAGGTGCTGAAGGCCACTGGGAAATAAGGTGGCTCCATCTGATGGGTCAAGTATTTCAAGACGGACTGTTGTGCCGTAGGGCCGCCGCAGATAACTATGGAAAAATCTGGAAGATATGCGGGTAAGAAGAACGGGAAGCCTACGAGATGGTCCCAGTGAGAATGAGTGAATAGGAGGTTGATACTCGTAACGGTCTTGTCTTTCAATAACTCATGCCCCAATTTACGTATCCCGGTGCCTGCATCGATTACGATTTTCTGTCCTGTATCTGATGTCAGCTCGATACATGTCGTTTCACCGCCATAGCGCACTGTTTTTTGCCCGGGTGCCGCTATGGACCCTCTGCAGCCCCAAACTTTAACGTTCATGCCTTTCGTCCTGTTTCTCTAATGTTACCAAATCGACGGGACATACCCACTCTTTCCCTTATTGCAAACTTAATCATGTCTCATTTCTTCTTCAATCGATTTGATGACATAAGCTCCATTATTAGATAGTACAATCTCATTACTATTTTCCCGTTATCTTACAGAAAAACTCAGGCTTTGACAACGATTCGACGGATTGTGGGGTAGAACAAATATTTCTAACTCGTTATCAACATATGAAAGGCATTTCAGCGCCATTCGCTCGATCCATCTTTCGCCCCGAAGTATGCATCCCATTTTTGCGGACGTCACCATGCTATACGTAACATAACCTGCTTTTCCTTTTGGTTTCAGTTGGTTATAGTTGCGTATTCATTGCCTCTTATTGGCAGTGTCCTCTGCAAAACAATCTGTATGGCCTTGTTGTCGCCGGTCATGAGAAAATATACCAAAAGTGGTCATGAAAAGTGTACCACATGATGATGGGCATTCCTCATAAGAAAAGCCTTACCATAAACCTTAGTATGCATATGCAGGAGGTTCAATGGTCGGCAAGGAGGAATGTATGGAGATATGGGCGTTGAAGCGCCAAGGGTGTTCCAACCGGGCGATAGCCCGGAAGCTTGGGATACACAGGAAAACGGTAAAGAAGTATTTGGGGCGTATAGCACCGACGAGTCGAGAGTTCTTTCAACTTGAAACTACTACTGATTTTCGAATGTAATAATGCGTAACGCAGAGGTGAGACGCTCGCCTTTTACGAATCGTTCTCGACCGACATGTTATATAGCGGATCTGCGTGACATATAATCATTTGCTCCGCATTACGGCCCAATGTTGGTAATTAGAACGCTATATATTAACGAAAGAGCAAAAACTGCATTAATAAGTAAACATAAAACAAATGCTAATTTCTTCTGATAAATTAAGTAGCCTCTCCGGGCTAACCAAACACCTAAAATAGGGAAGATAAGATATAAGAGCATTTCAAATGGATGTTGGCCTCCCTGATTACTGCCGAATAACTTAAATAAATGTTTGTCTAATCCGGTTCGCTGTGGCCCATGCCGCTGCCTTCATGGGTACAGAATGGCGCGATCGTCTTTCCGGAAAAATCATAGCTCTCCAGTAAGGTGAACACAGCCATGGGCGGCGTTCCCCACCAATTCGGATATCCCAGAAAAATCATATTGTACACACCCATGTTTTCAACTCTTCCGGTCAGCTTCGGCCTGGCCCTGGTACGAAGTTCATTCTTGGCAACTTCCGTAATTTCCCCATAATCTTTCGGATAGGCTGTGACAGATTCAATGTGGAACATGTCGCCTCCCGTTATCTTCTGGATCATCTTTGCGACAACTTCAGTATTGCCGACTTTGAGATTGACAATCTTCCCGCCGACATAGTTTTGTCCTTTGCGCGAGAAATACGCTATCAGACATTTCTTTTTCGTCAAGTTCATAATGGAATCCTCATCAAAATCATTTCTTCTCAAGCACGGTCTTCAGATGATTTAAGCCTGACGCCGCAGTCGGCCATCCTGCATAGAACGCGATATGCGTGATCGCGGCTACGATCTCTTCCTTCGTCAGGCCGTTCTCAAGAGCCTTCTTCAGGTGGAACTCGACCTGTTCAATCCGGTTGAGCGCAACCAGGCACGTGACGGTGATCAGGCTTTTGTCCCGCTGCGAAAGAGGCGGGCGTTGCCAGACATCTCCAAAAAGAACTTCTTGTGTCAATTGCGCATAATCCGGCGCTAACGCCTTTAATTCATCGGTCGCTTTCTTTACGTCATTGTCTGCCATAGGAACCTCCACTTTCTTGGGTTAATGATGAATCTGTCACCTTATGGAACCAGCAGAGCCTTAATCGCGCGGCGCTCGTCCATGGCACGATAGCCCTCCGTCACCTGGTCGAGGGGCAGGGTCAGGTCGAAAACCTTGCCTGGGTTGATCTTTCCCTTCCATACCAGGTCGATCAGGTCGGGCAGGAAGCGGCGAACCGGGGCAGGACCGCCGTGAAGGCGGACGTGGCTGAAGAAAAGCTGCTGGCCATCAAGCTGGACTCCATGCGGCACTCCCACATATCCTATTGAGCCCCCAGGACGGGTAGCACGGATCGCCTGCATCATCGACTCTTGAGTACCGACGCACTCCAGCACAGAATCGGCGCCGATCCCCTTGGTCAACTCCTTGATGCGGGCCACACCCACATCACCGCGATCGGTCACAATGTCTGTTGCGCCGAACTCGCGGGCCAACTTCTGTCGTTTTTCGTGACGGCTCATTGCGATGATTCTACCGGCGCCCATCAGCTTGGCCGAGAGCACTCCAAGGAGGCCGACTGCGCCATCCCCGACGACCGCGACCGTCTTGCCGGGCTTCACATCGGCAGCAACGGCAGCAAACCAGCCAGTCCCCATGACATCTGAGAGGGTGAGCAGGCTCGGAATCATCTCTTTCGACGGGGTTTCTGGCGTCGCTACCAGAGTGCCATCCGCCAGCGGCACGCGCAAGACCGGTGCCTGCGCCCGAAGCATCCACTCACGGTCTATGCACGACGACTGGTAACCGGCCCGGCAGTGGGGACACGTGTTGTCGGAAGCGGCGAACGAGCCGATGACGAACTGCCCCGGCTTGACCGACCGCACGGCGCTGCCGACTCCCTCGACGATGCCGCAGTATTCGTGGCCCATCGGCGTGGGTTCATTGACCGGCTGGAGCCCGCGATAGGGCCACAGGTCCGATCCGCATACGCAGGTCGCCGCAATTTTGATGATTGCATCCGTAGGTTTGATTATCTTAGGATCCTCGCGCTCCTCGAAACGCACATCGCGAGGACCATACAGAACAGCTCCTTTCATGGTTTCCTCCTTCACATTGTATATCCGGGTTTCTTATATAGTTTCCCCGGACCGTTAAGTATATCTGGCTTGTAAACTTTCTCCTTCCAATCCTGTGATTTGACTTCTTCGATGGAAACCGAAACCGATTCTTCGCCGTAATTGAGAACTGCCACAACGTCATTGGTGATTCGTTCCGCGAGACGGATCTTCTGCGCTTCTGATTTTCCGGGCCAGAGCTTTACGATAACATGAGGCATTGTTCCCTCCTTCTTTAAATACCGGTTCTTTTCTCGAGTGCTTCCGGGTACCGCTCCCCCTGGATAGTTATCTTTGAGGCAGCGCTTTCAATTTCACAGAGGTCATCCGTAGTAAGTTCGACGTTGACTGCCCCAATGTTCTCTTCCAGACGGTCTAGCTTTTTGGTGCCTGGGATTGGAACGATCCACGGTTTCTTAGCAAGAAGCCAGGCAAGCGCGATCTGAGCAGCTGTCGCCTTCTTGCGTTCTGCGACCTTGCGAAGAAGATCAACCACAGTCTGATTCGCCTTCCGGGCCTCAGGAGTAAAGCGTGGAACTATGTTTCGGAAGTCGGTCTTGTCGAACGTCGTCTTATCGTCGATCTTTCCCGTGAGAAAGCCTTTGCCAAGGGGACTGAATGGAATGAGTCCGATCCCCAGTTCCTCCAGCGTCGGCAGCAATTCCTCCTCTGGTCGTCTCCACCACAGCGAGTATTCGCTCTGGATTGCAGTGACCGGCTGGACGGCATGCGCACGACGGATTGTTTTCACTCCGGCCTCGGAAAGGCCGAAGTGCTTAACCTTGCCTTCCAGTATCAGATCCTTCACCGTACCTGCCACATCCTCGATTGGTACGTTCGTATCTACACGGTGTTGATAGTACAGATCGATAGCATCGACCCTGAGCCGTTTGAGCGATCCCTCAACGCTTAGCTTGATCTGCTCGGGCCTACTGTCCTGGAGCTGCTGTCCACTGGCATCCATTTTGATGCCAAACTTTGTGGCTATTACGACCTTGCCGCGGAACGGAGCGAGGGCTTCGCCCACAAGTTCTTCATTTGTATAGGGTCCGTAAATCTCGGCAGTGTCAAAGAATGTGACGCCGTGTTCAACTGCTTTACGTATAAGAGCAATCATCTCCTGCTTGTCACCGGGCTGACCGTAGGCGATGCTCATGCCCATGCAGCCTAGCCCGACAGCGGAAACTTCCAGGCTGCTTTTCCCTAATTTACGTCGTTTCATCGGTTCTCCTTTCGCATGCTTGGGACCAATAACCTTTTGCAGACTTTGAATGGATCTTTCTGGCCCCTTGTTACAATTTTATCGTACCCTTGAAAGAAGAAAAGCAGATAGACCAATCCTGCTAATTTCTTGCCTAATCGTACGACAACTCGATTAAATGTTGTCACTATGAAGGGAGGCCTGATATTATTAAGGAAAGGAGACATCTATGCACAAGGCTGCCAAGAACCGGTTAATTGAGAATGACACCCTGCAAATTGCAATTGATGCTTTGGCAAAGAGTATTGCACGATGGGCTGACAAACCGGACCGGATTATGACCGCAATCCCGGAGTTGTCATTCTACCGGCGGGATGAACCGACTCAGACGGCCAGCGCTATGTACGAGCCGAGTATTTGCTTGACAACGCAGGGCACGAAACGCGTGCTTCTCGGAGATGATATATATGTATATGATCCGCGCCATTTTTTGATCACGTCCGTAGATCTGCCTACGGTTGTGCAGATTATGGAGGCGAGCCCTGAGAAACCTTTCCTTGGGCTCATATTGAAACTTGATCAGCGCGAGATCTCACAGCTGATGGTGGATAGCAATCTGCCCCCGCCTCGTCCACATCAGTCGAGCCGTGGAATGGCTACGGGCGAGGTTACGGTGCAGCTCCTTACTGCCTTCCACCGGTTGATCGAACTGCTTGATGAACCAAGAGATATCCCTATCCTTGCTCCCACAATAGAGCGGGAAATTTGTTACCGTTTGCTTGTGAGCGATCAAGGCGCTCGTCTGCGCCAGATGGCATCGGCAGGAAGTCAGAGTCGGCAAATAGCAAAGGCGATCTATTGGTTAAAGAGCAACTATGCACAGCCTTTGCACATCGACGATCTTGCTGCGCAGGTAAATATGAGCACCTCAACCTTCCATCATCATTTTCGGCAGGTAACGGCTATGAGCCCGCTACAGTACCAGAAATGGCTGCGTCTGAACGAAGCGCGACGGTTGATGCTCGCTGAAGATCAGGATGCGGCAACAGCGGCGTTCGAGGTGGGATATGAAAGCCCTTCTCAATTCAGCCGCGAGTACAGCCGTCTGTTTGGCGCACCGCCGTTAAGGGATATTTCGGGTCTGCGACAGATAGCTAATTCAGCGCAGTAGTCCAAATGCCCTCTTTGTCAGGCGGCGGAGGCGCTGCCCTCCTGTTTCTTTCGGATGAGAACTCTATCCTACGCGAGAACGGACAATGCGGCTTTGATAAAAAATTGAGACCTTTTAGCAGAACTTGAAGTGAGTTTAGCAAGAGGGGAAAGTCGCACGCGACGGCAGTCTTCTTCAAAGCAGATGTCCGTTGCGACCGAATATGTCACCACAGTGATATCTCAGTTATTCGGTTTTAGGCTAAAATAGCCCGTGGATTTTGACCAAACAATTGGGATCCTAAATATGCGTTTGACTGATCGTGATCCCGTTACATTCAATAGTTCTTGGGTGCTAAAGCACGCTCCTCGCTGCTATCGGTTTATTCATAAGAATATCAGGACAGAAACTGGTCGGATAGACTGGGACAAAGTTACCTGCGCTTTGGAGCGTCAGTTTCAGCGCCGATGGATGCCGCTACGAAAACCTAAGCGTGTGCTGCCTTATGAGGATTTGTCCGAAGTGGATGCAATTCTTAACAAGTACCGAGATAAGCTCTATGTGTTTCTTGTCCCTTCTGATCGAAGCGAAGCACTAACACGAAACAGCATCAGTGTAGCCCTCGTTCGCCTTGCTCAATATGGAAACCTGTTAGCAAAACAAGAGATCATAAAACTTGTTCGCTATACCATTGGGGGCTGGATAGAGCGTTATCGGTTCATGTCCAAGTGGGAGGGCTATGAAGAAGAGATTCATAGGCACCTCGAAGGCTGCATCCGGCGGTATCGGTATACAGGGTCCTTTCTCCATTATGTATTCCGGACATTTCAATACGCGGGAAGGGGTCTGAAACCTCTTTATGCGTTTTCATTGCATGATCCTATAGCGTTAGGCTCAACAAAATGTTGGATCGAGAATGTTTACAAGGATGCCGAGACAAATGATATTTGTGTTCATAGAGGGGCTCATCATAGGTGAGTCCGAGTTGAAGTTTGCTGCAAAACAATAGGATTATGATAAACTTTGTTGCGATAGTGTACAGAGCTTTATTGCAAAATAGGCAAAAAAGTCTTATAAATCAATAGATAGATTGTAACACTTTAGCGCATCCTACATTAGGTGAAGCTCGCAGAAGAGCTTGCCCGAATCAATAGCATCTTCATTGACACAGCGCCGATCATCTATTACATAGAAGCCCACCCGCAGTAAGGAAGACGGATATGTATGTTCCGGTTGTGAAAGTTAAGCCTCTGGATGGATATAGATTACGCCTCAAATTCAAGAAACGCGAGGAGAAGATATTTGATCTTTCCCCGTATCTCCATATCGGCAAGTTTGCCGAATTGAAGGATATCTCCTTATTCAATTCAGTGACAGTCAAATTTGACACGGTTGAGTGGTCGAACCATTTGGACCTTGACCCTGAATTCTTGTATGAGAACAGTATTGCGACGAGCAAGAAGGTTACGGGCACAAAGGGCGGGGTAAAGAAGAGCCGGGCCGCTTAGGATTGGTTCTTCATATTCCTCGATAAGGACTCGTCCAGCGTGCGATCCCAAAGTAATAAATATGTAAATATTATCAATAATATGGGAAATGTCCCCACGTTTTTTCCCTGTCACCTAAAAGAGAAGGACGCGTTGGGAAAGGATACGGCGCGAGTAATTACAGCGTTGAAGGGCAGGAATGCAAATGTCAATAGTCAAGCCTGACCCCATTTCCTTTCCATATAGTAGTGTCTTTAGAACACTTTGTCAAGGGAAAAATGTAACTTGTTCTTTTAGCTGCAAAAAATTATTTGACAGATCGGCTTCACCTTCTTCACCCGGACGCTTATTTCAGTAACGAGGAGTTCCGAGAGAAACCGACATAAACTTACCAGTCCCTTTCGAAGCCAGTCGATTTTCGGCCTAATTTCCTGATTTGCGAAATAAATAGAACCGTTGTCCCCTTTCTTACTCTCCTCTTGACGCAATCAGTCGGATACTGGCAAAGTAATCGCAACGGTATTGATAAGGAAATCTATGAGCTATAAGATCCACTGGCATGTATTCTTAACGCATTTTCCCATTTGCCTCTTTGGGGCGGCATTTCTCTTCCAACTCCTGCATCTCTTCGCTTATCCTGATTGCTTTGAGATGGCCACCAACGTCACTCTTGTAGCCGGCGTGATCTCACTGGTCCCTACAACATGGACCGGCTGGCAAACCTGGAAATACAAATACAAAGGGGCCCGCGTCTCTCTTTTTCGGCGGAAGATTGTTATTGCCTTCGCTCTGCTGGGGTTAAGTGCCCCTCTTGCGATCTGGCGGCTTACGTACCCCAGCGTGTTTCAGCATGGTTCCCCGGGTATCGGTCATTGGATTTATGTGGCCGGTAATACACTTTTCATAGCCGGAGCGTCAGCGGAGGGATTATATGGAGGACGCTTGAATCACCGCTAATCAACTCCGCGTATTCTCTTCTTGAGGGTCGAGTTGAACCCTACCTCATATCCTGTCTTTCTTCCTTACCTCTTTCATGTTTTTCCCGCGGTTGACCCTGAGGCTTCTGACCCTGGGGTTTGTACTGCTTCTCCATACGTGGCTGGCCTTGAGGTCTGTACTGCTTCTCCATATGCGGCTGACCCTGAGGTCTGTATTGCTTCTCCATATACGGCTGGCCTTGAGGCTTCTGAAAACGAGGTTCTTTGTACTGCTTTTGTTTCTGCTTCTCTTGCATGAACTGCTGATGCCGCTGGACCTCGGGTCTCTGTCTATATTGCTCTTCCCTCTGATGTCTCAGTTCCTGTCTCTGTGGTTTCGGTCGGGGTTGATAGCTCTGGACGCCCCAGGTCCCGTGCTTTTCCCAGTATCGACCGTTATGCCAGCTCCTCCAGTTCCGTTGAAGTCCCCGGTAAGGGACCGGTCTATAATCCCATCGGTGTCCGTACCATGCATGGTCCCTGTAGTATATTCTCCAGTCTGGATCGACATCAAAATAGAAACTCGGAACAAGCCTGTAGTATGCCCAGCCCCGGTTGTAATAGTGTGAACGATACCAGCGGCCTTCCCACGGACGCCACCACCAGCCATTCCAGAAGAACAAATCTACATTTATGTCGGGAACAACGTACACATCGTCAGTATCCGGCAAGACTATCACTTCCGGGGGCGCCGCAAATACGACAGGCGGCGGCAGGGAGATTCCGATATTTATGTCCACCCTTGCCATTGCCGGAAGAGGAACTACGATCGCCAACGCCAAAAGCATTATGCACAAGAATAACTTTTTCATCTTGCTGCCTCCTATCCTTTGTAGTTGTTCACGTGAGTAACCATTTCAACAATTGTGCCAGGCATAGTCATCCAGAAATAGAGGCACTCGGGATGGGCCGGGCGATTCTATTAATAATAATTAATAATCCGATAGGGCGACTCCGGAGAGAAGGTCGGGATGAAAACTTATCAGGGATATTCGAGACTTTCGATATTCAGGGGATATCCCGGGAAGGAGGCTGGTTCCCCCTTTTCCGGATATTGTCTCAATGTTTCCGTGTTGGACGTCCGACAAGGAGGGATGATCTTTCAATTCCCGCCGACGCCTTTTCTCCTCTTTCGGGGAATGGCTTTCCCGGTTGGGCAATCCTCTCAGTGACGGCAGCAGGGAAGTCTGCTGATTAAGAACGGATAATGTTTGCAGTGTTGACTTCAATCATGGTCGCCGTCCTGCTCGCGAGTTTCTGCTGCAAATTCGGGGTAGCTCTCTGCCAGCCTTTCGAGGAGGGATCTCCTTTCCTCCAGGGACAGCGACATATAGAATGGCGATTCCATAAGGATGGAAACAAATTGTCTGATCTCGCGTTCATGAATAGTCATCAAGCGTACCTTTAGGCGGCTGTTAATAAAAAGTGGTGCTTGCTTTCTCTCATATCCCGGCGGGTTCGTAAATCCTGAGACTTACAGCTTGCGACCTCTTTCGTCCAAACCTTAGTCTCAAAACTGTACGACCTTTCTGCCGGACCTGAGAGCAGCAAGACCACCACTTCGGTTGGTCCGCCCTCTTCATATACTTATACCTTCTTTCCTGACGGTTGTCAAGCGATCAATTTCTTTTTGTCAATTTTTTTTCTGCGCGGATACCGCTAACATAGAGGGCGAGTGAACAGAACAATGAGAATCTCACATCCTTCGTCCGTTGAAAAGGCGTCGGATATCCTGTAATCTTATTTCAGAGGACGCGAGACACGAACTTTTCCACCGAAATCCGCGGGATGCCGGTTAGCGGGTGTCATTAACAGAGAAACCGCCCCCTGTTATTACTCTGCGGCAGTGCCTTATAATAGAAAAGGAGGTAGAAACATGTTTGAAGGACTTTTTCAACCGCTGCACCTGATTCTGATTCTTGTGATAGCGCTGATAATATTCGGGCCCGGTAAGCTTCCGGAACTCGGCAAGGGACTCGGAAAGAGTATCAGGGAATTTAAGAAAGCGATGTCCGGTGAGGAGGAAAGACCCGCCACGGAGGCAAAGAAAGAAATTGCGCAGCCGGACACTATAGAAATTAACAAGGGAAACGCTTCAGGGGATACAGTGGCGGCGAATAATAAGACAGCGCCGCAAAACACTGTCGAGAAGGTCTGAGGGCGCAGATAGCTTTGGTGGTTTAATTACCCGCAGCTGTCCGCATCGAGCTGACGTTTCTCTTCACGCCTTCTCTCGGCAAGTCTCAGCTCCCTTCTCGTCCTGGCCTCCTGGTTGCGCCTGACCTCCTCTTCTGTTTCGAGGATTAGAGGCGGCACCTCACGGGGTCTGCCGTCCTTGTCAAGGGCCACATATGTGAGATACGCTGATGCGGTGCGCCTGACTTCCCCCGTCGTGAGATTCTCCGCCTCCACTCTTACGCCTATCTCCATCGAGGTCCTTCCGACCATGTTCAGGCAGCTCTTGAAAAAAAGAAGATCCCCAATGAAGACCGGGTGGAGGAAATCCAGTCTGTCGATAGATACCGTGACGACATTGCTGCGGGCATGGCGGCTCGCCACAACAGCGGCGGCGGTATCGATAAGCTTCATGATGACGCCGCCGTGGACGTTGCCGGCGGCGTTCGCATCCTGGGGGATCATCACCTGGGCTATTGTCACACTGCTGTCCTTTACCCTTTTGCCTTCCATACGGACCCTCCAATCACCTTCGGATGCTCTTCCCGACAGAGAAGGCCTCCCCACGCGATAGTCATAACGTTCGGTTTCCCTTCCTTATCGTATGTCCCGACAACCCATACCGGCGTCGGATAAAAATCTTACTTCCTCTTCTATCTATATTCTGTCATGCACGCTAACACCCACCCTACTTAATAATACGGGAAATGTCCCCAGGTTTTTCCCTGATGGCGGACCCGCCACGGAGGGTATACACGGCGGTCCGGTCCGGGGATAACAAGGGCCCACATAAGTAGATTTTAGTGGTAGTCGTGTGTTCCCAGCACAACCTTGATCCCTGTCTTGTCCGTTATCATTTTGGCAAGGTCCTCAGGGCTGGTATAAGGACAACCTGGCTTAGACTTTGCCATACAGGTGCTCAGGTGAATAACATCTGGCTTTATCTCCGATAATTTCATGGACATCCCGATGTTAGGGATAACGGTCCTGCCTGGACATTCACAGGTGAAGAAAGCCACTACATTGGATTTTTCCTCATAGTTACCTTCCCCAAGGGCAGCAGCCTTCAGACATCTCCATTCCCCGGGACAACCATACCCACTGTCCATATAGGAACGGCAACCGATAACAGCAACGTTCTTCATTGATAACTTCCTCCTTGACAGTCAGGACGATTTTGACGGATAGTTTAGCATATCAGTCTTTTCTTCGACCGGCGACGTGGCTAATTATACGGTCTTGAAGCGGGGTGTGAATAAAGAGCAAAAAGCTTATTTGAGCGTCTTTGGCCATGCAACGAGGCCGGTCGCCTTTGCGGCGCTCAATACTTGCCGGTCGTAAGTGGCCGGCGTAACCGGATCGCCAAGAACATCTGCCGAGCTACTTCAGATACAGCCTCATGAGTGTAAATTTGCCGTCCAGCCGGTCAGGTACATCCCTCAGCGTTTGCCACTTCCATGATGACTGGCTCCAGATGAACGGCTCGCCGTTGACGATTGGAGTGCCGTACAGCATCCAGAACCCGGTGTTGGAAGAAGAGGTGTCCAAGACGCCCGACAGCGCCATAAAAGAGCGGACCATGCTTGTGGAACCGACCTTGGAATCGACCGAACCATCCGGGATCTGCTTGGGATAAGAAGTCTCCCCATACCCGAGGTCCCAGCGGCCGAATATGGACAGGGGATTTGCAGGATCGGTATAGGTGATGACGGCCTTGGCGGTCTCAACATCGTTCACTCCGGGAAGGAGCTGTTTGAACTGTTGCCGCCTGGCGGGACGGTTATCGGTTGATCCCAGATCACTTGCAACCTGATACGAGGCAGGATAGTTGATCCCCATCAGGTAGTCGGGAGTTACCATTTCGCTGTCGTAATCGGTTGAACAGGGGTCGCCGTCCATCGACTTGCTGGTCACGGTGTAAGGGCCGCCGGTTGAGCGGTAGTAGATAAAGCAGCGATAGGACATCTCCACCAGACCGGTTTCATTGGTGTTGGCATCCACCAGCATATAGCCGTTCAGGTAGGTGCCGGTATTGTCAAGCGAGATTGCGTCGAAGAAATCCGTAATGGAGCCTGAAAACTGTTCGGCCAATGCCGCGCGCCAGAAGATCCAGATACCAAGAGGCGTTACCTTGTCAGTGGACACCCGGTGGGTGGTCTCGTTGAACATGATCCCCTTGTTGTTGTAGCCGAAATCAGTGGCCGAGCCGATCAGACCGGGGGACGCGGCATTCATGGTCAGCAGGTCGCCGTTCACGGCCAATGTCTGGGTTATGGTCTGGGAAAGAAATCCCATCCAGGAATTGTGGGTCAGGATTATCTCACTGCCGGTCCGTTTCAGGAAGGCCGAGCATTTGTCCGGATAATCGCCGGGCCTTGTCCCGCCGGGGGCAATTTCGGGTGAAAATGAGATGACATCCATGAGGTCGTTGAAGGCGTTTAAAAAATAGACATCCATGAAGGTGAGGCCGGCGGTCTCATAGCCCAGGGCAAGCTCTGAGGGAGTAAAATAGTTGCTGTCGGGCAGCCAGTTGCCCGAAAAATCGAGGCTGGCCGGATGGTCGAGGACAACCCCATGATATATGCCCAGCATCCTGAACAAGAGCCGCTTCAGGCGGTAAGAGACAACGGGGTCGGTGGCCGGATTGTTGAGGTACTGCAGGAAGGCCGCGTAATTGGCGATCAGAATACCGTCTGCATCATTCAACTCAATCTGGGTGGGGCCGTGTTGTTTTGGAAAGGTATGGGAGGGGTTGGTAAGGTAGGCATTTTCCCAGGAGTTGTCCCTGGCCGATATGATGGTCTTGCCCTGCAGCTTGCCCTGGACAAATCCAGCCCGGTACTCCGCCTTCAGATCATTGTCGTCTTTTGATACAACGGTCAGATTGAAGATGTTGTTGACGGTCTCACTAACGCCCGAGGCATTGGCGTCGATGCTGTAAGTCTTGAGGTTTGACCAACTGTCGTTTCCGGAACAGGCTGCCAATACAAGGAGAGACAAAAGACAGATCAGATTCGTGACATGACTTCTCATGGCGTTCACCCCTCAAACGCAATTATTAAGATGACGGGACTGTTCAATCAAAGTATATCACGGCATGTTCAAACAGCAAGGAGCAAGTGAGACATTCGAAGCAATGTGAAGACCGGACGAAATACCGGCAGGGAGGATACGGGCCAGGTCAACACATCGAAGTTCATCAGACTTTGCGTTCTTTGCGCGGGACGGTTTCTTATAGGTTTATCAGATTGTGAAACCTGTCAGCCGACTATTTTGGCGACCATGTCACCGACCTGGGTCGTCGAGAAACCCATCTTTCCGGCTGAAAGGTCTTTTATCTTTGTCGCCGTCAGGTCCATCACAGCCCTCTCTATGGCATCGGCAGCGCTCTTCTCCCCGAGGTTGTCGAGCATCACGGCCCCCGCGCAGATCGCAGCGAGCGGGTTGATCATATTCTGGCCTTTGTATTTGGGGGCCGAGCCTCCTATGGGCTCGAACATAGAGACGCCTTCGGGATTGATATTCCCTCCCGCGGCGATACCGAGTCCGCCCTGGATCATGGCCCCGAGGTCGGTGATGATATCCCCGAAGAGATTATCGGTGACTATAACATCGAACCACTCGGGGTTCTTCACAAACCACATGGTGATTGCGTCCACATGGGCGTAATCCGTCTTGATCTCGGGGTACTCTTTTGCGACCTCGTGAAACGTCCGCTCCCACAGGCCGAAGGCGTAAGTGAGGACGTTGGTCTTCCCGCAAAGCGTGAGCTTGTTGGACTTGTTTCTCTTCTTTGCGTATTCAAAGGCATACCGGATGCATCTCTCGACGCCCTTCCTCGTGTTGATCGAGACCTGAGTTGCCACCTCGTCGGGGGTCCCCTTCTTAAAGAAGCCGCCGACTCCAGCATAGAGCCCTTCCGTGTTCTCTCTTATGACCACGAAGTCGATGTCCTCGGGTTTCTTATTCTTCAGGGGACAATCGACTCCCGGATAAAGTCTCACAGGGCGGAGATTTATGTATTGGTCCAGCTCAAATCTGAGCCTGAGGAGTATGCCTTTTTCGAGTATGCCGGGTTTGACGTCGGGGTGACCGATCGCGCCGAGATATATCGCGTCAAATTTCGTGAGGTCGTCGACAGCGCTGTCCGGCAGCACTTCGCCGGTCTTCAAATAGCGCTCGCCTCCGAAATCAAAATATGCAAAATCGATCTTAAAGCCGTACTTCATCGACGCCGATTTCAGGACCTTTATCCCTTCGGCAATGACCTCAGGTCCTGTGCCGTCGCCGCCGATAACCGCGATCTTATATGTCTTGGGCATGTACTCCTCCTCTTTGATCCTTAGTCAAAGTAGCTATTTTACACGAAACCAACAGAAAGTTCACTTCTTCTGGAGCGCCCTCTCGACCGTCTTTATCGCGCAGAACTCTCCGCACATGCTGCAAACCTCGTTTACGGTGGGAGGCGTCTCTCCCCTCCTCTCCCGCACCCGGTCCGGATCGAAGCTCAACGATATCTGTCCTTCCCAGTCAAGCTTCTTTCTGCAGTGCGCCATCTTCTTGTCTTGTTCAATGGCGCCGGGAATTCCTTTCGCGATATCGGCGGCGTGGGCCGCTATCCTTGAGGCGATCACCCCTTCCCGGACATCCTCTATATTGGGCAATCTTATGTGTTCGGAAGGTGTGACGTAGCACAAGAAGTCTGCCCCGGCCGCGCCAGCGATCGCGCCGCCTATGGCCGCAGCGATATGGTCGTATCCCATTGCGATATCCGTGACAAGAGGGCCGAGCACATAGAACGGCGCGCCCTTGCATATCTCCTTCTGCATCTTTATGTTCAGCTCCACCTGGTTCAGAGGGACGTGCCCTGGACCTTCGATTATGACCTGAACGCCCTCTGCCACAGCGGCGTCTCTCAGCTCGCCGAGGGTCACCAGCTCCTCAAGCTGGCTTCTGTCTGTGGCGTCCGCGATACAGCCCGGCCTGAACCCGTCTCCGAGACTGAGCGTCAGATCGTATTTCTTTGCCAGCCCGAGAAGTCTGTCGTAATGCTCGTAAAGAGGGTTTTCGCTGTCGTTGTATATCATCCATTCGAGGAGGAATGCGCCGCCCCTGCTAACAACGTCGAGGATCCTGCTGTCCTCTCTCAGACGCTCTATCGCCTTTCTTGTGACCCCGCAGTGGACGGTCACGAAATCCACGCCGTCCTTAGCATGGTCCTCGATGACTTCGAAAAGGTCGTCCGGCGACATCCTGGCGATCTGTCCATGCCTTTCGGCTGTCTTAACTACCGCCTCATAAATAGGGACCGTCCCAACCGAAACAGAAGACTTCTTCATCAGCGTATTTCTCAGGTCCCTTATCGCGCCGCCGGTCGAAAGGTCCATGACCGCATCCGCCCCGTACCTCACCAGGACCTCAAGTTTCTTTATCTCGTCGTCATAGGAGATCCTGTCCTTGGACGTGCCTATGTTGGCATTGATCTTCGTCCGCAGCCCTTTGCCGATGCCGAGGGGCGTAATGTCATGAATCTTATTGCGTGTGATAACAGTGGCTCCCTCAGCAATGTCAGCCGCGAGCTTTTCCCGGGATATCCCCTCGTTGGCGGCGACCGCCGCCATCTCCTCCGTCACGATGCCTTTCTTTGCAAGTTCTATTCTCGTCATAATCATTCTCCTTGTCATGCCGGACTTGATCCGGCATCCAGCGACTTCTTTCGCGCTCAGACAGATTCGCGCAGACAAAAAGACAACATCACTGGATACCGGCTTTCGCCGGTATAACGGCCAGCGCCGACCAGTTAAAGACGTTTCATTATTAATCCTTCTCTGTGTCTCCGTGTCTCTGTGGTTCTTCTTTCCTCCAGTTCCTTCAAATACTCTCCTACCGCTCTCCCAATATCACTTTCACCCAGAATCCCGCTTATTGCCGCGATGCCGTCGGCCCCTGAGTCGATCACGTCAGCGATATTCTCTGTCTTTATTCCACCTATTCCGAAAATGGGCTTCGAGATCTTGCTTCGAGCGCTCCTTAGCGTCTCTGTTCCAACAGGCTCTCCGTATCTGAGTTTTGACGGCGTATGATAAATAGGTCCGAACGTGATAAAATCGGCTCCTTCCTTTTCAGCCTCGACGGCCTCGGCAACTGAATGAGCGGAGGCGCCGATAAGAAACTTGTCGCCCGCAATCTTTCTGACCGCATGGACCGGGATGCTCGTCCGGGCGAGCTGGACCCCATCCGCCCTGACGCTCAGGGCAATGTCAGTCCTGTCGTTTATGAAGAACAAGGCATCATATCTTTTTGTCAGTTCTCTCATCCTGTATGCCATATCAATAAGAGGTCTCGTCGGCAGGTCCTTTTCCCTCAACTGAACTGCTCTTACTCCAGCCTTGAGTGCATCCTCAACGGCATCTGACAACTGACGCGAACCTGTCAATATCTTTCTGTCTGTTATGAGGTAGAGCCTAAAATCTATTGTCACTTGTTACTCTTTGATGTCTTCACCCTATCAAATCGCATTTCGCCCCGGCGAATCCGTCTGTGTGCGGATAAAAGGTTTTGAGACGTATCCGCTTCCCATTCATGCGACTGTTACAACATCCCCTCAAGCGGGCTGCTCGCCGTCGCATAAAGTTTCTTTCCTATCCTTCCGGCCCTGTATGCAAGTCTGCCTGCGATGACGGCATGCTTCATGGCGGCTGCCATAGCTATAGGGTCCCTGGCCCCGGCGATAGCGGTATTTATCAGGACCGCATCGCACCCGAGCTCCATCGCTATCGTAGCATCCGAGGCAGTCCCGACGCCTGCATCCACAATAACCGGGACCTTAGACGCCTCCATGATTATCCGGATATTGTACGGGTTCCTTATCCCCAAACCCGATCCGATCGGCGCGCCGAGCGGCATGACCGCGGCCGCGCCTGCGCTCTCAAGCCTTTTTGCCATTATGGGATCGTCATTCGTATAGGGGAATACGATGAAGCCCTCTTTTGCGAGTGTCTCGGTCGCCTTCAACAAGCCTAGTGTATCGGGAAACAATGTTTTTTCGTCTCCTATTACTTCGAGCTTTACCATATCCGAGACACCCGCCTCTCTTGCAAGGCGTGAGTATCTCAGGGCATCCTCGACATTATAGCAACCCGCGGTGTTGGGGAGTATCTTATATTTCCTTGGGTCTATATAATCGAGAAGGTTTTCGGACTTCCTGTCGGTGATGTTCACCCTCCTGACCGAGACAGTGACAACGTCGGTGCCTGACGCCTCAACAGCCCGGGCAGTCTCGTCAAAGTCCTTGTATTTCCCTGTGCCAATCCATAGCCTGGAGCTGAACTCGATCCCTCTGATAACTAATTTATCTTCCATAATCTTCCTCCTCCGACAAAATAGACTATCTCGACGCAGTCTCCTTCCTTCAGGCGGAAGTCTCCAAAAGAGCTTCTCCTGACAATACTAAGATTCACTTCCACGGCGACCCTCTCGGGGAGAATGTCCATCTCTTTCAGGAGCTGCGCCACGGTATCTCTGTCCGTCAGGTATTCTTCGCCGTTGACTTTGATCTTCATAATAAAAAATCCTCTATCCCTGCAGCGTGGGAATAGAGGATTCGCTTTCTTCCAGTTCCCGTTCCCTACGCCGGCATTGCCCGTATCAGGTTCAAGGGGTCTTCCTCTTCAAGGAAACTCTCAGGCCTTCCGGCCTCCCCCAGGGATATTTATATTTTAGCAGGCGGCCGCGAAAAATACTATCCGTTCTTTCCGTTTTCCTTTTGTACCCCAAAAATACCCATATAGGGTGATTTACAGGGTTTCTAAAAAGAGGTTAAGGTTGTATGAAAGTGAGTGACGATCGACTCTGTCGGTAGTCATTTATTAGAAACCGCTTTTCCCGGCGGATAGATATTTTCAGGAAAGGAGGCGAGGTTAGATCTTATAGGCCGGTCTGCGGTGAAAAAAGAATCAAGGAGGTCTATCGTGAAAGTGAAAGGATTTAGATTATGTATTATGCTGATAGTCGGCATGGCGGTTACTGTCGGCATGCCGAGCATTTCCTCGGCAACCTGCTATTTGTGGAGCGGAAACGGCTACGCATCTTTGAAAGCGGCTCTGGACAATAATGCATGTGTTCAAATTGATCAAGGTATCCACACTATTGAGCAGCAAATTTATATACCTGCGGGCAGGACACTCACCGGCAAGGGTAGCACAGTTTCAACTCTGGCGCCTTCCCAAGATATTGGCAATTTATCAGTGATTGCGATAGCGTCTTCAAATGTAACTCTTAGCAATTTTCGACTTACCGGAGAGCTAAACGGCATAGGAAACAAGGCGGCTGATTTGGGTATCGCTGTGGTGCCATCGCAATCGGGCGCGGCAACGACGGGCGTAGTCATAGATAGCATGCAAGTTGACGGCGTAAGATGTGACGGAGTGACGATACAGGGGATACAAACCATCCTTCGGTATAGTGTTCTGACAAACAATGGTGGGCAATGTTATCCCCAGTATGGTTGGTACGGTTCAGCTATATATACCGTCGTATATTCACAATATGACTTAGCCCCACAGATTTATGGGAATAATATTTATTACAACGCGGGGACTGGTCTTGATATTGCACAAGTCAATAACGGATACCTCGGGAATAATTCCATATGGGACAACGGTGGACTCGGTGGCGTTGTTATATATGAGAGCCATGGCTGGACAATAGAGAATAACCTCATAAATAACAGCGGTGGTAATAAATACTATGGTCACCCCGCTTGTGAATGGGGCGGCGATAATACTGGCAAGACCGTTGGAATATTATTATGCTGTGACCAGGATTATTATGACTGTGCTGCGTATAATACGGTTAGGAATAATTCTTCTCAAGGCTACATAGGGATTCTCTTAATTGGTGCCGATGAGGTTCAACCTTACGAAGTTCCAAGATTCAATACTATCACAGGGAATAATGTATATGGCTCTGTCATTGGTTGCGCAGACGACTTCGTGCCCGGCCAGTGGGTAGATGGAAATAACCTATGGTCAAATAATAATTGTGCGGGCACTTCTAATACGCCACCTGCTTTTTTTTGACTTGACGTTTTTCTTAATGTGGGGGATAAACGATAGAAATATGCCACAGAGGGACTTCCGGCAGAAAATCATTTTCTGCCGGAAGTCCCTAATTTTCTGAATAATGAGAAAGCTTTTGTCGATCTTCTGGGTAATCTGCGGAAAGCAGTATCCTCGAAATCGAATTTATAGTAAAGCTCGTCGTCCTCGTAAATCGGTTAAGAGCGCAAGGTCAATCGCTTTATCAGCGATGCTCCGTCTGCGTATTGCGTGATTCGGCCGTTCAAGGGCACTTGAAGTCTCTCTCTCATTTGAACCTTGCAAAAATGGAGTTACAATGTGATGGTGTCAATGGTTAGAATTAGACGCCGATGGTGGGTCAGTCTTCAACGCCAATCTACAAATAACGTCGCCAGGGGTGACTCTCATCTGCCAAATCTGTTACCAGCCCATTGTCAGATACCTATTGTTGATAAGAATCGGGCCGGAAAGACAAATATGATATGCCTTTTCTGCCAATAAGGGCAACAAAACAAAAAAGGAACAAATCGAAAGAATAATTTAAGAGAAAGACATGTTTGCCGAAGTCGCGGTAGCCCTCGCCCATAAATGATACATAGAACTGAGACACCGATATCCCTGCAAGTGCCAACAGAACCAGTGACCATTTTCTGTCGACTCTTAAAAGTATCCCACCCATCAATAATAAGAAAAACATCATCGGCAGTCTAATTCTTCTGAAAGCAAAATCCTTAAGATATGTGAGTTTGGAATAGAAACTCTGTCGCTGCTCCGCGTCTCTCAGAATTCTCGTGGTTTTGTATACGTGGAAATAGTCATAATCCATCAGCTCATAAATAGCCTTATCAGTAATCAGTCTGTAAATTAGATCGGGATTTCTCTTAATCACTGAGAGTGAATCCCGGAAAGACACATGCTTATTAATTTCATAGCAGTTAGTATTCGAAGTAAGGATAGCACCCTCATTCATGTCAAAACGGTTCCCCCATGCATCAACCCCGATGCAATCCTTATTCGGTATGCCATTCAAATTCCTGCCATGGTTCTTGAGCCAAAGGTAACTCCCGAAATAAGTGGCATCGTATTCATTTAATCCGGTCGATGGTGAGGCTGCCATACAAGCAATCGCCACAAGCTGTATGAAGCAAAGAGACAATATTAAGCTGGTTTTAGAGAAAGGCCGTATTTCGCGTCTGAAAAGAACCAGCGCCATTATTAAGCCGGGGATATAGAAATACTGGACTTTTGCAGTAGAGAGAATCAAACATGAAAGAAGCAGTCCGTACCCAGCCGCCTTGTTTTCTCTAGAGTCCACAAAATAATTAATAATCCAGATGACCGCTATAAGAGCGATCTGTTCAGGATAAAAGGAAGTCAGGAATGCGATATTTGAAGAAGAAACGAGAAGTACGAAAGCAAACAGGAAGATAAATGCGCTTAACAATGAGAGCCGCTGCGAGCCCGTGATTCTCTTGTACAGCGAAACTACACTGACAAAAAAGACGGCTTTCCAACCTATCGCAACCAAACGCACATCAAATACATTGCTGAATAGTCTTACTATCTTTGCTGTCAGATATGTTATGAGTGTATAACTGTTAGGATAATTCCGAAAAGCTTCCTTTATTGACAAAAATGAATCTCTGAAGTGGAAGTAATGCAATCCTGCGAATGAGTTATTTCTGATGGTTTCAAAATCCTCAGTGACCAGCGGATAAAGTACCTTAAAGTAATCCCCGGTGTCTCCGGTATAAACATTTCTTGTCGTTATTACAAAAAGGGAGAAAATAAAGAATAAGAGCCACTTCTCCTGATATGAAGTCATTTCAGAAGCAAGGGTCAGGCGATATCCTTTGTTTGAGAACAGGCTGAAAGCTCCTTTCTTCATGAAAAAACATGTCGATTCAGACTTGTACAAAATAATTAGAAATACGCAATGACCGTCCGAGCGTGTCCGATACACTCCGCTAATTTATGTCCATGCTTACGACGGAGCTATTGTACCGCAGATGCACGACTTAAGGGAAGCCGGATGCCTCCGTCCTTCCCGGCGGACGAATCCCGATTGACATCATATGCGGCAAAGGGAAATAATTAAGTATGCTTGCCAGATACAACGCGTTCGGACCGTATCTTAAGAAGAAATTCGGGACGATAGTGTATAAAGTGAACGTGGATGCGGGCTTTACCTGCCCAAACAGGGACGGTACGCTTGGGGTGACGGGCTGCATATATTGCAACAATGACAGCTTCAGGCCCTCCGAGTGCAGAAATGAGATGCCGATCTCTCAGCAGATAGAGAACGGCATCAAATACCTTTCCGTGCGTTACAAGGCCGGGAAGTTTCTCGTGTACTTTCAGCCTTTCACAAACACTTATGCGCCTGTTTCGGAGCTGGAGCGCCTCTACAGGGAGGCTCTCGCCGTGCCGTCCGTGATCGGGCTTGCCATAGGGACCAGACCGGATTGCGTGGATGGAGAGAAGATAGATTTACTCAGCGAACTCGCCAGGGAGCATTTCATACTTGTAGAGTACGGGCTTCAATCGATCTATGACAAATCGCTCGACTTCATACTACGGGGGCATGATTACAGGACATTTATCTCTGCGGTAAATATGACAAAGCAGCGGGGCATCCACATCGGCTCCCATATCATAGTCGGACTCCCTACCGAGACGAGGGAGGAAATGCTTTCCATGGCGGACGAGATCTCGAACCTCCCCATAGGCTTCTTGAAGATCCATCAGCTCCAGATAGTGAAAGATACCCGCCTCGCGGAGCTTTACGCCTTGAACCCCTTTTCCACCTTCGGGTATAACGAATACCTTGATTTCCTGGTGGACTTTATCGAGAGGCTTTCTCCTCATATCGTCTTGCAGAGACTTTTCGCTTTGTCGCCGGACAATATCCTTGTCGCTCCGCAGTGGGGAAAGACGAGACAGGAGATCATCAAGGACATAAACGACAGGTTTGTCGAAAGAGACGCTGTTCAGGGCTCGAAATGCCTCACCTGCAGGCATTGATATCGGCTCGTCCTGTTTCCGTATGCCTGAAGAAAAGATCATAGTGACCGCCTATTGCGGCTCCCGCAGCGAGGAACTTCCGAGGTCCTTTGTGCTGCGTAGCGAACGGATAGAGGTTGCTCAGATCCTCGATATGTGGATCGGGGAAGGGTCTGAGGCGGGGTCGAGGAAGAGATTCTTCAAGGTCAGAGGGAGCGACGGGTTTGTCCATAAGATCTTCTATGATGAGACGGCTTTGGAATGGTTCATCGTGCTTTAGTCCCCGGCGACTAAACTCAGCACCCGTGACCCAGGGTTCATTCACCTATCTTGTAACCCAGTTTCTCGATGCTCTCCCTCGAGATTTTCACTATATCTTCTTCCATGATTTTTGAGTCGTCGAAGTTTATGACGATCTTCCCGCTTTCGACATCTATGGAATCGACGCCGTCCATCTTCCCGATAAACCTTCTGAGCGCCAGCGAACATTCTTCACAGAATTCCTTCTGCACATGTAAGGATACTTTCTTCATGGTTACCTCCTCAAAAAACATTATATGACCCAAAACGCGCAGGGTCAATACCGTCTCCCGGCAAATAGCGGACTAAACCGGATTATTCATGAGCTTTGTTGCATGACGGGCAGACACGACTCAAAACTTTTTTGAAATCGACGGGATATCATAATCGGGAAGCCGTGATTAATGAAAACCGACTGTGGCAAGATGGGGCAAAGTGCTTATTAGAAATCTACATTAAGGTGTCGAAACAAAAAAGTTTTGGGCCGCACCTGCCCATATTTTGTGAATAATGTGGGCTAAACGTCTTCGTCGTGAACCAATTCGATTAGCGTCACCTCCGGTGGCGCCAGAAAGCGGATGGGAGGGCCCCAGGTCCCTGAGCCCCTGCTCACATACATGATAGAATTATTCGGCAGGTCCAGCCTTCCGGAGGTTATGGGATAGTATAGAGATGTCAGGAGGGTGAAGGGGAATATCTGTCCTTTATGTATATGCCCGGAAAGCTGGAGGTCGAATAGCCCGTCCGACTTCCTGTCCACAAGCGGCCTGTGCTTCAGAAAGAGGACGAACTTGTCCTTCGGCAGGGACGAAAGCAGTTCCATTTCGGTGGCAGTCTTTATGCCGTAGAAACTTCCGGCAGGATCATCTATTCCTGCCATCGCAATGCCCGCTACGGAGACCGCGGTCCCCCTCAGGAGCTTGAAGCCCGCTCTTTCCGCGAAGCATTCCGAGTTGTCGATGCCCGCATAGAATTCGTGGTTTCCCGTGACCGCATATTTCCCGAACTTTGGCCGGATCTCTTTTAAGAGGTTTTCGAGTCCGTTCAAATTGCAGACCTGACCATCTATAAGGTCGCCGGTCGATACCAGGATGTCCGGTTTCTCGAGTTCAACTCTTCTCAGTATCCCCCTGAGTCTTTCTTCTCTCACAATCAGACCCAGATGAACATCCGAGACCTGGACTATCCTCAGCGGAGAAAATGCCGCCGGGATCTTTCGGCTTCTTATGGTCAGCCGCTCGGTGCGGATGCTGCGGGCCTCGAAATATCCATAGACAAAGATCAACAGGGAAAGCAGGAGGGGCGCATAGAAGGCCGCTGTCGCAGAAACTGCAAGGGAAGAAAAACGGGCCGGAAAGACAAGGCGGGCTGTATATACAAGAAGATTGTAAAGATCGATGACGATTGAGGCCGAGAAGAAGAGAAAGAGGACGCCGCCCCAGGCGAACGCGATATAGGCCATAATCCGCGAAAGAAGATCGCGGCCGAGCCGCTCCGAATAATGGACTATAATAGGCGCGAGGACCATTATGAGCATGAAGAGCGCAAGCGGAAGCGCGATTGCCGTACCGAAGACGAGTGCAGCCTTTGCCTTCAGGAAGACATAAAGATTGACCCAGCCATAGACAAGAAAGAATAAGAGCAGGAAGAGTCTCATAAACTATAGTATAGACATAGGCGGATATGCTGTCTAAGTCAGGGACGACCGCGCGAGGGTGACTACCACGACTTCTTCTGCCCCGGCTTTCTTGAGGACCTTCGAGCACTCTCTCACCGTGGCCCCTGTAGTCATAACGTCATCCAGGAGAATAAGTCTCAGGTCCCCGGCCTTCTCCCGGACCTCAAAGGCGTTCCTCAAATTCCTCGTCCTTTCCTTTGCGCCGAGGCCGATCTGAGGGCGGGTCTCCCTTTTCTTATAGAGCATGTTCATCCTCAGCGGGACCCTGAGCTCTTTCGAAAGTATTTTTGATAAGAGAACGGTCTGGTTGAAGCCGCGCTCTCTCAACGTCCTGACAGTCACAGGAACCGGAACGATGCCGTCGGCAAGAGGGATCGGGAGCTCCTGCAATAGTCTCCCGAGCGGCCTTGCTATTCTCTTCAGCCGTGAGAATTTAAGCAGGTGTATCGCCTCCGACAGGGCGCCTGAATAGAGACCGTAATTAAGGACAACCGAAAAAGGGGGCGGATGACTAAGACACTCCCCGCACACTCCCGAATATTCGGACACAAGGGGGGCCGCGCATAGCCTGCACGAGGGGCCCGTGTATCTCTTTATGGTTCTCCAGCAGCCGGCGCAGATAGGGGCATAGTGAAAAGAATCGGATACGCTTTTGCACACAGGACATGTCGACGGATAAATCAATGAGAGAAGCGAAGAGACTAACTTATGTCGGTGATCTTTAATACCGCGCCGCACTTTCCACACTTCGCCCCAAGGGAAAGCTTCAGGACCGAGACCCTGTTTTTGACATTGCATTTCGGACAGGCAATAATTATGGTCTCCATGGCATCGGCGCCGGCCTGATCGCGGTTCGGGGCTGCCGTCGCAGTACCCCTGTTTTCGACGCTCGCCTCCTGAGACTCCAAGTCGAACTGCCTAAGGAATTCAAGATAGTTTTGGTCCCTCTCGATCAATTCAACGCCCATCCCGTTCTTAATCACGGAGAGCGCGGTCTTAATCGTTCTTTTTACGATGCCTTTGAGATGGCCTATCTTGTCGTCCGGAAGATAAACGTCGATGTCCACCAGACTGCCGGGCGTAAGACCGTGCTGGGTCCTGATGAAAAGACCGCCCGCGGACAGGTCGCTGGATATCCCCCTGAACCTCGAGCCCTCGGAGGTGAAGGTCACTTCGAGCCGCTTTGTAAATCTATGGCACTGTCTCTTGCGCACTCAGAACTGCTCTTTCAGTAGAATCAGTTCATCCCTGCGCTGGCCTGTGGAGATTATGTCGACCTTGACACCCAGCGCGTCTTCCAGCCTCTTTATATATTTCTGCGCATTCAGCGGTAGCCTGCCGAATTCCTTTATGCCGATAGTGCTTTCCGTCCACCCTTTGGTCTCTTCGTAGACAGGTTCGGCTTCCTGAAGAAGCGGCAGTTCCTTCGGAAGATCGTGAAGGAGTTGGTTGCCCGCCTTATACGCGACACAGATCTTGATCTTTTCCAGGCCGTCGAGGATATCCAGTTTCGTTATGGCGATTCCGGTCAGGCCATTTACCCTGACGGCATGTCGCAAGCCTACAAAATCAAGCCAGCCGCACCTTCGCGGTCGGCCGGTTGTGGCGCCGTACTCCCCTCCCTTCTCCCTCAGTTTCTCTCCTGTATCGTCCGTTATCTCGGTGGGAAATGGCCCGCTGCCCACCCTTGTCGTATAAGCCTTCACTACTCCGAGCACGCCGGATATCTTGGTAGGCCCGATGCCGAGCCCCGTGCATGCCCCGCCTGCCACCGCGCTTGATGAGGTCACAAACGGATAAGTCCCATGGTCCACGTCCAGGAGGGTCCCCTGGGCTCCTTCAAAGAGTATCCTCTTGTTCTTGCCGGCCATATCGTTAACGATAATGTCTGTGTCGGCAACGTGGGCCGAGAGTTTCTCGGCATATCCCATATATGTCTCGAAGATCCCGTCTGCGTTGAACCCCGTGGTATCGCAACGGTTCCCCAGGATCCGCTTTACCTCGGCGAGATTGGCGTCGAGTTTCTCCCGGAACACTCCCGGGCAGTAAAGATCGACGACCCTTATCCCCGTCCGCGCCATCTTGTCCACATAGGTGGGCCCTATGCCGCGCCCTGTAGTGCCGATCTTCTTCGTACCCTTTGTCTTCTCATTTTCATTCTCTAGGGCCATATGATAGGGCATTATCAGATGCGCGCTCTTGCTAATAAGAAGGTTCTTGTCGATCTTTATCCCGCGCTTCTTCAGTTCTGTGATCTCGTCGATGAGGGAGGAAGGCTCTATGACGACGCCGTTTCCTATAACGCAAAGCTTGTCTCCATGCAATATTCCGGAAGGGATGAGGTGCAAGACGAACTTTTCATTGTTTATTACTACGGTGTGTCCCGCATTGTGGCCGCCCTGGTATCTCGCCACCACGTCCGCCCTTTCGGTGAGGACGTCCACTATCTTGCCTTTCCCTTCGTCCCCCCACTGTGCCCCGACAATAACTACCGCAGACATCAGAGGTTCACTACCCTTACAGAAAGGATATTCGGCATCTTCTTTATCTCCTCCAGCTGAACAGGCGTAAGCGGAGAGTCGATGCTCACCACAGAAATGGCCGTTCCCCCCGCGGTCTCCCTTCCAAAATGCATCCGCGCTATGTTGATGTTGCGCCCGCCGAGATAGGAGCCGATGTTCCCGATCACTCCCGGCATATCGTTATTATACATAAAAAGCATGGTTCCTTCCGGGACGATCTCCACGGGGAAATTGTTTATCCTCACTATGCGGGGGTCGGTCCTCCCGAGCAGCGCGCCCGCAAGATAATTCTCCTTGCCCTCGGTCTTGACCCTGAGGCCGATCATGCTCTGGTAGTCACCGGCGTCGGCGCTCTTCATTTCCTTGACCTCTATGCCTCTCTCTTTTGCAATAATGGAGGCATTGACGAAATTCACGGTCTCTTCCAGGATAGGCGTAAGGAAGCCCTTAAGCAGGGCTATATTCAGGGGCGCAGTGTTCATCTCGGAGGACTCGCCCTTGTATTCTATGGTCATCTCCGTGACCCCTCCCTCGAACACCTGAGAGGCGAAGCTCCCCAGTCTCTCCGCAAGGGTAAGATAGGGTTTGAGTCTAAGCACCTGCTCGGCCGGCACTGAAGGAAAGTTCACCGCATTCCTTATGACGCCGTTGACGAGGTAGTCCACTACCTGTTCGGCGACTGCAACGGCCACATTTTCCTGCGCCTCCTCGGTTGCGGCCCCGAGGTGAGGCGTGCATATGACATTGTCGAGGGCAAGGAGAGGATTGTCCACGGGCGGTTCCTTTTCAAATACGTCCAGGGCCGCGCCGGCGACCTTTCCGCTCTTAAGGGCCTCGTAAAGATCGGACTCATTTACGATCCCGCCCCTCGCGCAGTTTATTATCCTCACTCCGTCTTTCATTGTGGAGATCGTCTTCTTGTTGATAAGATTCTTTGTCTCGGATGTGATGGGAGTGTGGACCGTAATAAAATCCGCGCGGGAAAAGAGCGCCGGCAGATCCACCTTCCCGATACCCATCTCTTTCGCGTTTTCTTCGCTGAGATACGGATCGTAGCCGATGACGTTCATGCCCAGCGCCAGGGCCCTCTTGGCGACCTGCTTTCCGATGTTGCCGATACCTGCTATCCCTATCGTCTTGTTGAAAAGCTCCACTCCCATAAAGCGCTTCTTTTCCCATTTGCCCTGCTTCATCGAGGACGTCGCCTGCGGGATCAGCCTTGCCAGAGAAAACATCAGGGCAATGGTGTGCTCCGCGGTCGTAATGGTATTCCCTCCGGGTGTGTTCATCACCACTATGCCCTTCTTGGTGGCCGCGGCCTTATCCACATTGTCCAGACCGGAGCCGGCCCTTCCGACCACTTTCAATTGCGAAGCGACCTCGATGATGTCGGCTGTGACCTTAGTGGCGCTCCTGATGATGAGGCCGCTGTACTCGCCGATGCATGCCTTCAACTCCTGCGGAGCCATGCCCGTCTTCACGTCGACTTTGAGCCCCGCTTTCTTAAGTATCTCCACACCGCGAGGGGACAGATTATCGCTGACAAGAACCTTCATCAATCCTCCGATTTTTACGTAATCCGTAATGCACTACGTGTGGCGCGTCACGAAGTTGTGCGCTCCGTGGTCAAACCGCCCCGCAGTCTCATTTCATCAGTAGTTCCTGGGCGACTGCGACCCCGGTCCCGAGCTTGACGGGATGATTCATGGACTTGAGGACCATCTCCACGCCGGCAATCGCTGTTATGATATCGAATGTATCGGCATAACCCAGATGTGCGATCCTGAATATCTTGCCCCTCGCCTGTCCCTGTCCTCCTGCAGCGGTTATCCCATATTTGACCCTGAGGTTCTTATATATCTCCTGGCCGTCCAGGCCCTCGGGAGATTTGATCGCTGTTACCGCATTGCTGTGGGATTCCCGTGAAAACAACTCAAGTCCTATTGCCTTCACGGCCTCCCTTGTCGCTCCGGCAAGCCTTGCGTGGCGCGCAAAGGCGTTGTCCAGCCCTTCTTTTTGAAGAAGTTTGAGACATTCGTTAAGACCGATAATAAGCGTTACGGGAGAAGTAAAGTTCGTCTGGTTCTTCGCAAGGGTTTCCCGTTCTTTCTTAAAGTTGAAATAAAACCTCGGACATTTGGCCGTATCCGCAAACTTCCAGGCCTTGTCGCTTATCCCCACAAACGCCAGTCCCGGAGGAAGCATCAGACCTTTTTGGGAGCCTCCTATCAGTACGTCTATGCCCCACTCATCCATCCTCAGGTCATGAGCGACCAGGGCCGAGATGGCATCGACAAGCAGGATAGTGTTGTCAGCCTTCTTCACTATTGAAGCGATCGCCTGTATGTCATGATAAACACCGGTCGAAGTCTCAGATGCCTGGACAAAAACCCCTTTTATGTTTGGGTCTTTCCTGAGGGCCTTCTCCACGTCTTCCGGTCTCACAGCGCTTCCCCAATCGAGCTTCAGCTCGCTGACTTCGAGTCCGTAAGCGTTGCAGATTTTCGTCCATCTCTCGCCGAAGTTCCCGGCGTTTATGACAAGGGCCTTGTCTCCCGGACTGAAAAAGTTGTTGACCGACCCCACCATTCCGCCCGTGCCGGAGGAGCAGAGAATAAGCACGTCGCTCTTAGTCTGACATAGCCACTGGAGGCCCTTCTTCGCGGCATCGAGGACGGGAAGAAAGTCGGGCGACCTATGATGTATTATAGGCATGGCCATGGCAAGCAGGGCCTCGGAAGGCACTGGTGTCGGGCCAGGAGCCAGCAGGTAGCGTTTTAACATGAAAACCTCCTCTTAGATAATGAAGCGGAGCTCACGAGATCTGCGTAACAGTTGTTCTTTGCCTCGCGCTTTGAGACCTTCTATCATATCCGATAAATATTCATTGGTCAAGTTTGCTTTACAACCTTATGTATTGATTAGTATAATTAATAGATGAAGAAAAAGGTTTTTTTTGGAATAGCGATACTCCTTATAGGCTTCCTTCTCGGCGGGATTTCCTATTACATGATCGGCAAGATCGTCTATCCTCCTTCGATGCGCTACCCTTTTGCCCCGAGAGTGCCGGGCAAATTATTGGAGACCGGCAAGGCCTTTACCGAGATAGCGAGCGCGGTCTCGCCGGCAGTTGTGAACATATCGACTACGAAGATTGTCAGGAGAGAAACGGCCCCCTTTTCGGAGGACCCTTTTTCCGATTTGTTTAAGCCCTTCCATGACTTCGGCATGCCCAAGAAATGGAAGGAGCAAAGCCTCGGATCGGGCGTAATCGTGTCCAAAGACGGCTACATTATCACGAACAACCATGTGGTTGAGCAGTCCGAAGACATAAGGGTCACGCTGCTCGACAAGAGGAGTTTCCGGGGCAAAGTCGTCGGCGCCGATCCAAAGACCGACATAGCAGTTATAAAGATTTCGACTGACGACCTTCCGACGGTCCCGTGGGGGGATTCGGATGCCCTGCAGGTCGGGGAGTTCGTTCTCGCCATAGGCAATCCTTTTGGTCTGAGCCATACCGTGACCATGGGGATTATCAGCGCAGTGGGCAGGGCAAACGTGGGCATCGCAGACTATGAAGATTTTATCCAGACCGATGCGGCCATCAACCCGGGTAATTCCGGAGGACCTCTCGTCAACACAAAAGGCGAATTGATCGGCATTAACACGGCCATCTTTTCCCGGAGCGGCGGGTATCAGGGCATCGGTTTTGCCGTACCCAGCAATATGGCGAGACTCGTGATGGATCAACTGCTCAAGCAAGGCAAGATCGTCAGGGGCTGGCTCGGAGTGACCATCCAGGATATGACCCCTGAGCTTTCTCAGAAATTCGGGCTCAAGGATTCAAAGGGCGCCCTTGTGGGTGATATAGCAAAGGGCAGTCCGGCTGAAAAAGCGGGCATCGCGAGGGGGGACGTGATTATCGAGTTTAATGATAAAGACATAAAGAGTGTTGGGAGCCTGCGGAACATGGTAGCCCAGAGCAAGGTGGGATCTCAAGCCAGGCTGAAGATCCTCAGAAATGGAAAAGAACGCGAGATCACAGCGGTTATCGCCGAACTTCCAAGGGAGGCGGCAGGGGTCCCGTCCGAGCCTTCGCCGGAAGACATTCAGAGAAACTCCCTGTCGGATATTACTGTCATGGACCTGACGAAGGAGGTCTCCAGGCAGCTCGGTCTCGGCGCGGGCGAAAAGGGGGCCGTGGTGGTCAAGGTTGAGCCGGGAAGCTCCGCGGATGATTCGGGTCTGAAGAAAGGCGACGTCATTCAGGAAATAGACAGGAAGAAGGTCGCCGGGACCTCAGATTTCAATAAGATTTCTGCGGCAGTAAAGCCGGGTGATACGTCCCTCCTCTTCGTCAACAGGGGAGGGAGAAGATTTTATATTACGGTAAAGGGATCATAAGATCGCAACGCGTTAAGGTTGAAGCGTAACAGGATGGGCAAGAGAATCATACTCATCAAGTATGACCCATTCAGGGTAAAGAAAGGAGGTGAAGAACGATGTTATTTGTTGTGAGGATAGTCGTACTATTGGTTTTTGTCGTTTCAGGCTATTTTCTTGGTTTGAGATATAATGCATCTATCGAAGGGGCTTCCTTTGGAGTAGTATGCGGGGCGCTCGCCCTGCTTCTGGAAAGGTCATTTGGGAGAGTGTCTCTGGGCCGGATAATGGGCGGACTTGCCGGACTTGTCCTCGGCGTTGTTTTCGCGAGTCTTCTTGTGCTGCCCCTGAGAAGGGCGGTCCCTGATATTTCTGTTGTATCGTTTGCTTTGTATGCGTTGTTGGGATATGTGGGGCTCCTCCTTGGCATCAGGAGGGGCGAAGGTCTCACCCTCGCCAGTATCTTCAAGATGGTAAGGGGGCAGGAGTCGGAGGAGCACGTTAAGATACTCGATACAAGCGTCATCATCGACGGCAGGATAGCGGACGTTTGCGAAGCCGGATTTCTGGACGGAGTGTTTCTGGTCCCGCAGTTCATATTGCAGGAGCTCCAGCATATCGCGGACTCCCCGGATTCGCTCAAGAGGGCGAGGGGAAGGCGCGGACTGGATATACTGCACAGGATACAGAAGATGGCGCATATTTCGGTGCGGATAACCGATGAGGATTTTCCGAAGATAAGAGAGGTGGACGCAAAGCTCGTGGCGCTTGCCAGGACGCACGATGCAAAGGTGATCACAAATGATTTCAATCTCAACAAGGTTGCCGAGTTGCAGGGAGTCGTGGTATTGAACATAAACGAGCTGGCCAACGCCTTGAAGCCGGTTGTCCTGCCGGGCGAGGCCCTCAAGGTCTTTGTGATCAAGGAAGGCAAGGAGTACAACCAGGGAGTCGCATATCTGGATGACGGGACCATGGTGGTCGTTGAGAACGGCCGCAAGCTGATCGGGAAGAACGCGGAGGTCTCCGTGACGAGCGTTCTGCAGACAACGGCGGGCAGGATGATCTTCTCCAAGCCCAAGGAAGAGTACGAAAGGGAAGAATTCAGGGCGATGAAATAGAGGCCCTCTGTAATGAAGGAAAACGTCGTAGCGATTGTGCCCTCTGCCGGGCTTGGGAAGAGATTTGGTCCCGGCACCAATAAGCCTTTTTATCCGCTCCTGGACAAGCCGCTCATAGTTTGGGCGCTTGAGGTCTTCGAAAAGATGGGCGAGATCGTAGAGGTGGTCCCTGTTCTCAAGGAGGCCGACATGGAGGCGGGGGTCGAGATATTCGAGCAGTACAACCTGTCGAAGATCAGGAGGATCGTTCCCGGAGGGAGGGAAAGGCAGGACTCGGTTTACAACGGACTTAAGGCCGCAAAAGGAAAGGCCGATATCGTGCTCATTCATGACGGGGCGCGGCCTCTCATAGACCAGGGCACTGTGAGAGACGCCTTGAGCTGCATCCCGGGATTCGACGGGGTTGTCGTGGGTGTCCCGGTCAAGGACACGATAAAGGAAGTGAAGGACGGTGTCGTAAGAAAGACCCTGAAGAGGGAGGCGATATGGGCGGTCCAGACACCGCAGATATTCTTTTATTCTTCCATTATGAAGGCGTATCAGAAGGCCATGGAAGAGGGATTCTATTCGACCGATGATTCTGCCCTGATCGAACGGGGCGGCGGAAAGGTGAAGATGGTGGTGGGATCTTATTCCAACCTGAAGATTACCACTCCGGAGGATATAACCATAGCGGCTTTTCTACTGAAGGAAAGGACGAGCGCCAGGGGATGAGGGTCGGGATAGGCTATGATTCCCACAGGCTTGTAGCGGGCCGGAAGCTCATTGTGGGCGGAGTCGTCATACCTTTCGAAAGGGGCCTTGCAGGCCACTCAGACGGCGATGTGCTTTGCCACTCCATAATCGACTCGGTCATCGGCGCGCTCGGGCTGGGCGACATCGGAAAGTTCTTCCCTGACACGGACCCGAGATGGAAGGACGCCGTGAGCGTTGAGATGCTGAAGTATATCGCCGAACTTGTCAGGGTCAATTGTTATGAAGTCCAATGGATTGATTCCGTAGTTGTGGCGGAGCGCCCGAAACTGGCCCCTTACATAGCATCGATGAAAGAGGCCTTGTCTATGTCGACCATTCCTGCGGCGGTAATAAACATCAAGGCCAAGACCGAGGAGGGCATGGGATTTGTGGGACGAGGAGAGGGAATAGCCGCGCACTCGGTCTGTCTTCTGGCCAGGATACGCTGATAATTCTTCTGTACGGTTTTCCTCATGGGCATGTTTAGAGATTCCCGTTACGACATCATAGTGATAGGCGCCGGTCATGCGGGCTGCGAGGCCGCCCTCGCGTCTGCCCGTCTGGGCATTTCCACCTGCATCTTCACGATGAACCTCGACACTATTGCGCAGATGTCATGCAATCCCGCCATAGGAGGCCTTGCAAAAGGCCACCTTGTCCGGGAGATAGACGCCCTGGGCGGAGAGATGGCGAAGAACACCGACCGGGCGGGCATACAATTCAGGATGCTCAACAGGTCGAAAGGGCCTGCGGTTTGGTCTCTGAGGGCCCAGGCGGACAGGGTACTTTACAGGCTCTCCATGAGAAGGGTCCTGGAGTCGCAGAAGGACCTTTCTATAAAGCAGGGAGTTGTCGAGAAGCTCGTTGTGGAGGATGGAAAAGTAAAGGGAGTTCTCACGGCCCTCGGAACGTTCTACGAATCGAAGGCAGTCATTGTAACAACGGGCACTTTCCTGAAGGGGCTGATACATATCGGCCTCGATAATTTCCCTTCCGGAAGGGCCGCCGAGTTTCCGTCCGTGGGTCTCTCTGATTCGCTTAGAGAACTCGGCTTGAAGATGGGCCGGCTCAAGACGGGTACCCCACCGAGATTGCATGCCGGTACCATAGATTTCTCGAGGACCTCGCCTCAGCACGGAGATGAGCCTCCGCTTCCATTTTCCTACTCCACGGACCGGATCAGGAATCCTCAGCTTCCGTGCTTTGTGACTTATACGAACGCAGAGACCCACAGGATCATCCTCGACAACCTTGATCGTTCCCCGCTTTACAGCGGCAGGATAAAAGGGATCGGACCGCGCTATTGTCCTTCCGTAGAAGACAAGGTCGTCAGGTTTTCGGAGCGCGAGAGACATCAGGTCTTTCTCGAGCCCGAGGGCATCGACACGAAGGAGTATTATGCAAACGGCATATCCACCAGTCTCCCCTACGATGTGCAGGTCCGGCTCGTAAGGACCATCCCCGGTCTTGAGGAAGCCGAGATCATGAGGCCGGGCTACGCCATAGAATACGACTATGTCTATCCGACGGAGCTGAGACACAGTCTCGAAACTAAAGCCGTCGAAGGTCTATTCCTTGCAGGGCAGATCAACGGCACTTCCGGATATGAAGAGGCGGCTGCGCAGGGATTGATGGCGGGCATCAATGCCTCGCTTAAGATCCAGGGGAGGGAGCCGCTCGTCCTCGGAAGGCACGAGGCGTACACGGGCGTTCTCATCGACGATCTTGTGACAAGAGGTACGAACGAGCCGTACAGGATGTTCACTTCACGTGCGGAATACCGGCTTCTCCTTAGACACGACAACGCGGATTCGCGGCTGATGGATAAGGGATACGGTATCGGACTCGTCGATAGATGCGCGCACGAAAGATTTCAGGAGAAGAAAAAGCTCATGGAGAGCGAGATGGCGAGGCTCGGGAAGGTAAGGCTTAAACCATCGGTGATAAACGAGTACCTGGCAGGACTGAATACGTCTTCTATCAAAGAGGATGCGACCCTGGAGCAGCTCCTTAAGAGACCGGAAATACATTATGAGTTCATAGAAAGGTTTTCTCCGCCTGAAAGACCACTGCGTGAGGAGATCGGCAGAGAAGTGGAGATCAGGACAAAATACGAAGGCTACATCGTCAGGCAGATGGAGATGGCGGAAAAGCTGAGGAGAATGGAAGAGAAACGGATACCGGAAGGGATCGATTATTCATCCATCAGCGGACTGTCAAGGGAGATCCTCTCGAAGCTCGAAGAGGTGAGGCCGGCAAACATCGGCCAGGCGGGAAGAATACCGGGGGTCACGCCCGCTGCGATTTCCCTTATCCTGATCGCTGTCGAAAAGAGGCGGCGGAAAACGGAGAATTAGATCCACATGGACCAGGCAGCTTCTGCTGAATCAATTCTAAGGAAAGGCCTGAAAGAGCTCTCCCTCCCGGCTTCCGACGACCAGGTCAAGGCCTTTATAACCTATCTTAATGAGCTGAAGAAATGGAGCAAGGCATATAACCTTACCGGATTGAGGTCTGACGAGGAGATCATCGTAAAGCACTTCCTCGACTCTCTTTTATATCTCGAAGGATTGCCTGCCGGCCCCGTAAGCATCATGGATGTTGGAAGCGGCGCGGGTTTTCCGGGAATACCCCTGAAGATAATGAGACCTGAAGTCATGGTATACCTTCTCGAGCCGACGAGAAAAAAAGCAAACTTTCTTATTCATGTAATAAAGATGCTCGGTCTCGATAAGATCGAGGTGGTCGAGAAAAGAATTGAAGAGGTGAAGTCCTTGACCGTGGACGCGGCCGTTACAAGGGCGCTTTTTGATGCTGCCGAATTTTATAAGAAGGCGCTTCCTCTCCTACGCAAAGGTGGAAGGATGGTCCTGAACAAGGGACCGAAGGTCGTCGAGGAGCTTAACAAGCTGCGGGACTCAAGTTACGAGATATTGCCTGTGAAACTGCCGGTTTTGAATATAAAAAGGTTTATTATCATAATAAGAAGAGAATCTTCAAGCGAAACTGCCGTGCAAGACAATCGCGGTTTGATGCACGGCGCCGCCGCTCCGAATATCTGTGTAAACAGTGAGTGCCGTTTGAGAAAAGCGGGGTGTCGGGGGTTTGAGGGATGTCCGGGATACAAGGCGAGGAGTTAGCGGTTGAATGGATGTCTGACAACAACACTTATGCGCGCAAAGACGCAAAGGCCGCAAAGAGATACAAATACTTATAAGACACCTGTGCGGGAGCGAGTTTGCAACTCGGTACCGAGACTTATGGTAGCAGGTTTGAGACCTGTTCAAAGTAAAGGGTCCAGGTTGCAAACCTGAACCCGCATCAGAAGCTTAGAGATGAGATATGAATAATAAAATCGAGGAACTACTTGTACTTCTGAAAGACCCGCCACCCATGAAGAATGTCTTCAACCCCTGGCAGGATGTGGACAAAGAAAACGACATTGGCCCGGCCGCGCCAGAGGTCCGCTTAAGGCATCTCAGGCACTATCTCGAATTACGCCTAAGAACAGCTCGATATCTACTGGTAGGCGAGGCAATCGGGTATCAGGGCGGCCATTTCAGCGGCCTGGCTATGACCTCTGAGCGTATCCTGCTCGGATACAAAGCGCAACAGGGAATTGATCCCGGGCATGTGCTGATGGGCCTTGATCCTCAAAGGACGAGCAAACCCGCAGTAATGCCGGAAGGGTTTTCTGAGCCGACTGCCACGATTGTCTGGGGAACGCTCTTGAAACTCGGTCTTAGCCCGGAGGAGTTCGTCCTGTGGAATATCTTCCCCTGGCATCCCTTTGATCAGAAGAAGGGAATATTGAGCAACCGAAGACCCTCTGGAATTGAACTGGAACATGCGACTCCTTCAATCGGGAAGTTCCTCGACCTCTTTCCGGGGAGAACCATAATTGCGTTGGGGAGGACATCGTATGAGAAACTGAGGTCGATGGGAATGGAATGTTACGGGGTAAGGCATCCGGCAAATGCCGGCGCAAAGCTGTTTAGGGATCAAATCACCGAAATCATAAGAAAAAGAATTGGCGGATGGAAGAGGGGTACTCCGAAAAAAGAATCCGGATCATGACTTGATGAGACCTTCCAGTTCCATTACCTCTTCCATCCGCCTGCACGTAACGCATTCTTCACAATCGCTGCTACCGTCTTCCCACTGGGTCATCCTGATGCTCGAATTCCAGCAGATAGGACAGATGATGTAGTAGGACTCGCCCAGCCCGTGAGCGCTGTCGAAGTGGACCGTCGAATCGTCATAAAACATAATTCATTTTATCATTTATTGGGCCGGCGTTTAAAGGAGCAGGGTTCAGGTTGCAAACCTGAACCCGCAATTGTTCCACGTGGAACATCGAGGATAAATGTAAGAAAGAGGTTGAGGTTAATTATTGCGGGAGCTGGTCGAAGATGCGGCAGCTCCCGCGCTCCCGTAAAGAAGTGATATAATACGAATGTAACTCAACAGAGGGAGGTGGATATATTGCTGAATACATATACCGCCAAATACACTAAGATACGGTCGGGATATATGGGGCAGCTCATAGAATGGCCAGAGGTGATAACTGAGGGCAAGACACTTGAAGATTGCCGCAAGATGCTCAGAGACGCCCTCAGCCAGATGGTTAAGGCTTATCGCAAGCAAAAGAAAGAAATCCCGTCGGGAAGGGCGCTCATCGAGCAGATACCGGTCGAGGTATAGTTGTCCGTCAAACGAAGCGATCTGATCAGATATCTTGAAGGCAATGGTTTCTTTTTGCTCCGTGAAGGCGGTAATCATTCCATTTACACAAACAATGAAAAGACCCTGCCTGTCAAGAGACATCGGACACTGGACAGAATCACGGCAAACGAGTTATGTAAGCAGGCGGGACTAAGACCAAAGTTTTGAGAGTTGAATTGCTCAACATTGAACCCGCGGGAGCGGGTCTGCGACCGGCTCCCTTCATCTCCATCAGATTGTCTTGTCCTGTCCGATGCCGGTCTGTTAGACTAATCTATGAGCGTCGAATTCTTGGCCGGCGAAACATTCTGCCTTCACCTTGAGAAGAGGGTGGTCGAGAGGATAAGCAAGGGAGTTCTTACCGATAAAAGGCCTGACCTGGTCCTTTGGGTCTGCCATTTCCCCCTTCCGTCCCTTTCGGGGATCCAATGTCCTGTGATAGCCAAGAGCAAGCCCTGCCCGCACAGCGGCCCATACGGCAACAACTGAAATGAGAAGAAAGGTCTTAGTGTTCCACGTGGAACATTATGGACCTAAAGAGAGCCTCGGTCGCGCAAAGCCGCAAAGAGAAGTCTCTGATCCGGAAACGTCCCCCATTGCGGGAGCGAGTTTGCAACTCGGTCCCGTGGTTACCGGGCATGTTTGCAACCCGCTCCCGGGATTACCTTTGCCTTAACCTCTGCCTAACTTTCTTTTTTGTTGCCTTGTCCTTCCATAGGGCTCTCTGCTAGAATTATGCGGATGGCCAATACCATAGCTATCGTAAATCAAAAGGGCGGGGTGGGAAAGACAACGACCGCGATCAATCTCGGGGCCTCGCTCGCCCTTGCGGAAAAGGACATCCTCATAATAGACACAGACCCCCAAGGGAATTCCACGAGCGGCCTTGGCATTGACCGCGAGGGGATCGGAAAGAGTCTTTATGACGCTTATGCCGGCAGGTGCGCACCGGAAGAAGCTGTGGTGCCGACCGCGATCCAGCATCTGGATATCATGCCTTCCACTATGGACCTCCTCGGAGTCGAGATCGAGCTTGTCGGCAAGGAGGGCAGGGAAGGTCTCCTTGCAGGGATCGTGCGGGATATTAAGAAGGAATACAAATACATATTGATAGATTGTCCCCCCTCCCTGGGGCTTCTATCTCTGAACGCGCTTGTGGCTGCGCGCTCCGTGATCGTTCCTGTCCAGTGCGAATACTATGCGCTCGAAGGCCTCAGCCTTCTTACGAGGACGCTTCATCGCATCAGAAACTCGTTTAACCCGTCTCTCGAAATAAGGGGCATACTGCTCACGATGTTCGACACAAGGAACAGCCTTTCTCATCAGGTCGTTGAGGAGGTGAGGAATCACTTCGGGGAGAGGGTGTTTAAGACTGTAATACCAAGAAACGTGACCCTTGCGGAGGCGCCGAGCCACGGCAAGCCCATAATGCTTTACGACGTGCGCTCTCCGGGGGCGCAGAGTTATCTTTCCCTGGCAAAGGAGATCCTCAATGAAAACGGCGTTGGGTAAAGGTCTCGGCTCTCTTCTTCCGGACAAGACCGACGACATCATTAATATCGATATCGACCGTATCATACCCGGCGAACAACAGCCAAGAAAGGTATTCAAAGACGACGCCCTAAAGGAGCTGGCCGCGTCTATAAAGGAAAAGGGGGTACTGCAGCCCATAATCGTCTCGAGGACCGGCGACGGCACATTCAGGCTCATCGCAGGGGAGAGGAGATGGAGGGCCTCAACACTCGCCGGACTTAAGAAGATGCCTGCGATCGTCAAGGACGTCTCCTCCGCGGATTCCCTCGAAATCGCCCTGATCGAGAATATCCAGAGGGAAGATCTCAACCCGGTCGAGACGGCCCTGGCTTTTCAGAGACTGATCAAGGATTTCAATCTCACGCAGGAGGAGCTTTCCGCCAAGGTCGGAAAGGAAAGGGCGACCGTCGCGAACTATCTCAGATTGCTGAAGCTTCCCGATGAGATAAGGGCCTTCGTTAATGACGGCACATTAAGCATGGGCCACGCCAGGGCGATCCTTTCCGTCGAAGGAAGGGCAGGACAGCTGGAGATGGCCCGCAGGATAATCCACAAGGGCCTGAGCGTCCGGGAGACCGAGGGCCTTGCAAGGAAGATGTCCGCAGAGCCGAAAAAGAGGACCCGTCAAAAGAAAAAAGACGCTCAGATCGCCGCGCTCGAAGACAGACTCATCCGCAGCCTCGGCACGAAGGTCAGCATTTATCACAAAGGTAAAAGAGGGAAGATAGAAATCGAATACTACTCGCTTGACGAGCTCGACAGGCTGCTGGACATATTCACCCAGGGCGGATGACCCCTCGATGCCGGGAACTCTCCGGAAATCGGGCCGTTTCTCGAAAATCCTTGAAATATCAGCCTCAGACTAAACCTTATTTACCAATACAGAACTCACTGAATATCCGGTTCAGAATATCATCCGTTGTGACTGTCCCGACGATTCCTCCGAGTCGGTCCAATGCATCGCGCATCTCCACAGCGACGATCTCGAGCGGCAAGGCCGATTTTAAACCATCTATTGCCTTATCGAGTGCGCCGACGGCATTGTCGATAGCGATCTTGTGGCGGACGTTTGTGACCACGGCCCCGCCGCCTTCGCCGCAGGAACCCCTCACTCCCGACCCCCGATTCCTGACTACAGAATCTATTATTCTCTCCTTCAGCTCTCCGAGACCGTCCCCCGTCTTCGCAGAGATCCTTAGGACGTTGTCAGAGTAAACGCCCATTCGCCTTTCGAGACTGTCATCGGCAAAAGGCAGGTCCGACTTGTTGATTGCGATGATAGATTTCTTGTTCTTGATTCTATCGAGGACCGTGATATCCTCACTGTTGAGGGCACTCGTTCCGTCAACAATGCCTATCACGACATCAGCATCAGCGATGGCCCTGAGACTCCTGGCTACCCCTTCTCTTTCGGCCATCTCATGGGTCTCTCTTATGCCGGCAGTATCCATTATCCTCACCGGAAGGCCCTTGATGTTCAGGTATTCTTCAAGGACGTCGCGCGTAGTTCCGGGAGCATCGGTAACAATGGCCCTGTCCCTGTTAAGAAGGGCGTTGAGGAGAGAAGACTTTCCCACATTGGGTCTTCCCACGATCGCGACCTTCAGCCCATCCCTGAAAAAGCGTCCCTCTTCAAACGTATCCGACAGGTCCGAGAGGTCTTTCCCGATATTCCGAATCTCCTCTAATATACTTCCAGGCGGGGCAGGCTCTATCTCATCTTCGGGAAAATCTATGTATGTCTCTATGTGGGCACAGGAAGACGCGATCCGGTCCCGCAGCCTTGTTATCCTTCCCGAAAGGCCGCCGGAAAGCTGCTCAAGCGCAATCCGTCCCGATTCTCCCGTCTTTGCCCTTATAAGGTCAATAACAGCCTCGGCCTGAGAAAGGTCTATCCTGCCTCCGAGAAAAGCCCTCCTTGTGAACTCTCCCGGCTCCGCAAGTCTCGCACCGTTTCTTAAAACAAGCTCAAGGATCTTTCTCAGAGGAAGAATGCCGCCGTGGCAGTTTATCTCAACAACGTCTTCCCGTGTATACGTGTGAGGCGCCCTCATCACCGCGATGAGGACCTCGTCGATATTTGTGCCGCTTTCAGGATCTCTGACAAAACCGTACACGAGTTTGTGCGACTCCACATCTTCCAGTCTCGCACCCTTCGGAGACAAAAAGAGATTAGCGGTGATCGATAAGGCCTCCTTCCCGCTCAGCCTTACAATTCCTATCCCTCCCTCGCCGAGGGGGGTGGATATGGCCGCTATAGTGTCTTCAAGCATATATATATTATACGCGACCGACGGCAGACCAAATTGACAGATACTGCCTTTCTATTTACAATGGGTAATTAAAAAGGATAATAAGTGGTATGGAGTACGATTTCCTTGTTGATACCTACGACAGCGAACGGCTCAAGACTCTGAACGTCTGGAGCATGTTCAGGGATGAGGATCTCACCATCCGTCCCCATCCGTTGCTTGGACGGGACAGGAACCCTCTTGAGCAGATGGTACATCAGTGTTTGAGTGAAAACAAATGGTTTTGCAATATGTTCGACATTGATGTCGGTGCGCCTCCCTTGCCCGGGCGAGAGGTGCGTCTCGAATTCATAAAACGGTATGCTGAGGATTCCGGAAAGCGGCTGGTCCTTCTCAGGACAAAGGAAAAAGTCTGGTGGGAGCAGAAGGTCTTCTTTTTTGATGTTAAGAAAACGAGGACCTGGATTATGGTGAGAAGAATAGCCCATACGGCCCATCACCGGGCGGAGATGACGACATTGCTGAGACTGCTGGGGCATCAGGTCCATAGTGTATATGGGCCTTCCGTCGATACCGGCGGGCTGCCGGACAATAAAGCCCTGACAATTTACGCCTATCCGGATATAGACTCCCTGATTGAAGGCGAATCAAGGGGCGGCTCCAAAAGGGCCTTGCCCGGTCCCGGAGACAAACCCAGCACGGAACGACCCGATGCTTGATCCCGTCGCGGGACGCTCGCCAAGCTACGGAAAGAGTTCAGAAACTGACATTGATTGGGACATAAGATTCTTTCGAAGATATCCGAAGGAAATTCCTTTCAGCCTCAAGATTAAAGATCGGATATTTGAGGCCAAGACAGTTGATTATTCTGCCATTGGTGTTGGGATCATTATAAATGATCCCGATGCGCCCATGAAAAAAGGAGACCTGATAGACCTCGATATCAGTGAACTCCATCTGTGTGAACAAGCAAGAGCGGCATGGGTCGACGAGATTCCCTCAGGTCTTAGGGTGGGCATTCACAGGATCGAGCCTCTCAAAGGGCGGTTCAATATCTATCCCATCCCTGATATCCTTATCGGGCTGCAGAGGACCTCGGCAACAGGCATCCTGGAAGTGCGCTACCGCTCCTTAGAAGAAAACATCTTTATAAGAGACGGAGATATCATCTTCGCTGAGTCGAATTATAAAAAAGACAGACTCGGTGATGTATTGCTCAAGAGCCGCAAGATAAACAGGAGACAGTACGATAAGGCTGACGAGATGAAGAGAAAGACCGGCAGCCCTTATGCTGCGATTCTTTTACATATGGGATATGTCAAATCTCAGGATGTCAAATACGCTACAGAGCTTCAGGTAAAGAGGATGCTAAAACGTCTTTTCCTGATGAAAGACGCCGAATTCGAATTCATGAAAGGACCTTTCCTGGTAAAGGACGTAATGACCCTGAAACTATCCATTGCAGATATCGTTTATAGAGAAATCAAGAGGAATGCGGATGTGAAACTTCTCGAAAGCTATCTCCTCGACAGGGTCGTATACTTCTCTTCCAATCCGTTGAATCTCTTTCAGGAAATCCGCTTCACTGCATTTGATAGGACAGTGATTTCCTATGTTGATGGGAAGAGGAGCATCGGAGATATTGTACGTCTCTCTGCATCACCCGGCCGCACGAATCCGTTGAAGGTCGTCTTTGCGCTTCTTGAAGCGCGCTTTTTGAAGATAATGGAAAAGCATGAATCTCCGGCTGAAGTGGGCTCCAAAAAGAGTTTTGCGGGCGAAAGGCAAGAAAAAGACAATACATTAAGCGATGAAATTGATCAATTATACCGGAAACACAAGGACCTTGATTATTACAGTATCCTCGGCGTCGGTTATAGTGCATCCGTGGAGGAAATTAAGGAGGCCTATTACAACGCAGCGAAAGAATATCACCCTGACAAACATCCGAAGCTTAGAGAGGAAGCAGCTAGTAAAATGACAGAGATATTCACATATATTACAAATGCTTATTTGACGCTCACAAATCAGCAACGAAGAAAGGACTATGACTCGTCTTTCCTGAGGAAGAGCGCGGCGTCCCAAAAGAGTGAGCCCTCGGACAAGCAGGAGGATGTTCAACCGGCCGAATATAGCATGGGACCCCGGCCTGATCACTCACAATCCAGGAACACGCATATAGCCCAGCAACACTTTAAAGATGGGAAGACGGCTTTTTGGGACAAGAATTTTGAAGAAGCGGCCCGGTTGTTTGCTACTGCCATATACTTTGATCCCTCTGTCTCTAATTATCATTATTTTTATGGCTGCGCTCTCTTATCACTCGGCAACCCCAAGAAAGCGGTTGAGGCCCTTAGCAAGGCCGACGAACTGCAGCCTCTGGATGCCGATATACTTGCTGAGATCGGGCACGCCTACTTAAGGCTCAATTTTCCGTTGAGAGCCAAGAAGTTCCTCAGCAGGGCCACTGAGCTCGCTCCCTCCAACAAGAGAGCTATGGAAGGCGTTCAAATCCTAAGCAAGAAGAAACTCAAGTAGATTTTGCACGATGCCGTTTCGGTGATTGATGCCCGCGAGCACCTTTACTGTACTTCCGCCGGAAGAGTGGCTGCTGAAGTTTCCGCCACTTTGCCTTTTTAAGATTTGTTAGCGCGGAATAAGGCGCCGATTGTGTACCGTGATGTTCGAAAACCCGTTGTGCCGACGTATTCAACGTCGCTAAAGCCCGCATCCCGAAGCAATCTTATTTGATCCCCGACCAGGATTGCGCCGCCGATTCACTGCGACCATGCTTCAGCACTACCCGCCAGATCTGCAGGCAGTTCGCCTTCCAACACGACGTCAGCGAAGCAGAGCTTCCCTTTTGGTTTGAGAACCCGGTATATTTCTTTAAACGCAATACCTTTGTCAGGAGAAAGATTGATCACACCGTTTGAAATAACCACGTCAAAGGAAATGCCGTCATAGGGTATAATGTCCGAATCAACCTTCCTGACCTCGAAATTTACGACACCTGCGAGTGTTAAATTCTCTCTTGCCTTCTGCACCATCTCTTCCGTCAAGTCTATTCCGAAAACGCGGCCCTTCTCTCCGACCAGCCTGCCGGCCACAAACAGATCAAAGCCCGCCCCGCAGCCGAAATCAAGCAGCGCGCTTCCCGGCTTTATCATCCCTAACGAAAACGGATTTCCGATGCCGCAGGACGATTCAAAAAACTGCTCCGGGGCCGCTTCTATAACAGCGGTATCGTACCCCAATGCCTTAGCTCCTTCTTTGCCTACAAGGTATTGGAACTTTCCAGCGGCCGAAACTGACACCTCGGCATATTTGCTTCGGATTGCCTGCACGATGTCGTCTAAGCCGGAAGGCGCATAGGACGAAGAAGCTGAACTTGTCAAGCAGCAACCTCCGGCGCCGCCGGATGGCGGTCAGGTTGAAGAAGAAACAGCTCTTTCCAAGGGATCAGACATGGCCTAATACCGCATAGGATATCGCGCCGGATATGGCTCCAAAAGAGTTCTGACTGCGGACCTCCAGTAAGTTATCAGGCGGGATTCTTTTCCTCATCCGGCAACCTTTATTATACCTTCCCTGATTATCCAAAGGAGCCTTTCGAGGTTATCGAGACTTATTGAAAGCGGAGGCATGATCACAATGACATTCCCAAGAGGTCTGATAATTACGCCCTTCTCTCTTGCGTAATAGCAGACGCGCCATCCTATTTTCTCTTCCCAGGGATACGGCCCTTTCGTCTCCTTATCTCTCACAAGCTCTATACCCGCCATCATACCTCTGTTCCTTACATCTCCCACGTGGTCGAGGGAGGAGATATCGCGAAGGAATGATTCGAGCATCTCGATCTTGGGCTTGAGTACCTCAAGGGTCTTTTCTCTTTCGAAGATATCGAGACAGGCCAGTGCGGCTGCGCAGCCAAGAGGGTTGCCTGTATATGAATGACCGTGAAAAAAGGTCTTCAGGTCTTTGAATTCACCAAGGAAGGCATTATAAACCTCTTCCTTCGCAACAGTTGCGGCAAGGGGAAGATATCCCCCGGTGATCCCCTTTGAAAGGCAAATGATGTCGGGGACGACCTCCTCATGTTCGCACGCAAACATTCTTCCTGTGCGTCCGAAGCCTGTTGCCACCTCATCGGCGATCAGCAGCACACCGTATTTTGTGCACAAATCCCTCACTCCTTTGAGATAACCGGGCGGAGAAACGATCATCCCGCCCGCAGCCTGCACAAGGGGCTCCATGATCACCGCTGCTATCTCACGAGAATTTTCTATAAGCGTCTCCTCCATTCTCTTGAGGCATTCCATGTCGCAGCCGGGATGCGCCTCGCCGCATTCGCACCTGTAACAGTAAGGGGACGGGGCCTTGTACGTCTTGAAGAGGAGCGGTCCGAAGACGCTGTGGAATATATCGACCCCCCCAACGCTTACGGCGCCGAGCGTATCGCCGTGATAGCCGTTCTTCAGAGAGAGAAAAGATACTCTTTCCTTTTCTCCTTTATGGACCCAGTATTGAAATGCCATTTTCAGCGCAACCTCAACCGCCGTCGAGCCGTTGTCGGAATAAAAGACCTTGTTCAGCGCAGACTGTCGACCGCCGACGAGCGACTGATCTACTATCCTGACAAGTCTTTCCGCCAGTCTGATCGCCGGGACATTGCTCAGTCCTAGCATTGTTGAGTGGGCGATCTTGTCGATTTGGTCCTTTACAGCATCATCTATCTCTATCTTCCCGTGACCGTGGATGTTGACCCACAGAGAGGACACCCCGTCGAGGTACCAGTTACCGTGGACGTCCTTCAGGAAACAGTCTCTACCTTCGGAGATTATAACAGGCTTATCATCCAGCCACTCTTTCATCTGCGTGAAGGGATGCCAGATGTATTTCTTGTCCAGTTCTTCAAGATGTCTGTTGTCTTCGGAAATTCCCATTCGCTTCAACTAAGAAATATGCCTTCTCTTTGCAAAACGAAAACAAGTCATGCCCGGATGCGTCTCTTTGCCAATTCTATCAATCCGTAAATCTTGAGATCGATGAGGTTTCCTTCATCTCTCAATCTTTCAAGCCGATCATAAAGGGCAGCAACGGGTATCTTCAAAACTTCTATATCTTCAGTTTCATCCCTCTGCCCGATGCCCGCATAATTCAACCCCTCCGCAAGGAAAGCAGTAAGGACCTCCGATGATGAACCGCTCGACAGAGGGCCCTTCGTGAGAAAAAACATCTCACTTGCCCTATAACCTGTCTCTTCAAGAAGCTCCCTTGCGGCGGCTTCCTCGATCTTTTCTCCCCTGTCGTTAAGCCCCGCGGGAAATTCTATGACATAAGCATTCACAGGCGGCCTGAACTGCCTGATCAGCACTGCATCGCCCTCGTCCGTGATCGGGACGATGACGACGATACCGTTACAGTTCACCCTTTCCACGGTCTCCCACTGTCTTTGAATTCCCCCAGGACCTTCGTAAATCAGTTTGACGCAGCGGAGATAGCGGCCTTCCCATGCGGTCTCTCTGCCGATCACCTCATACTTTTCAGGATGGCTCTCTTGCATGACATAAATCATAGATGACCCTCGACTCTTTTTTCAATAATAGAACCAGGCAAAACCACCGGGAAGCGGTACATAAGTCTTGTGAAATTATCCCAGGAAAGGAATATAATTAACGCGTCATGAGAAAACTTCTTCTCAGCTTGTTTATTCTTGCCATACAGCTTCTCGGCCCCGCCAGCATCGCCTTTGCGACGCCGGAGTATGCAAGGCAGACAGGCCTGCAGTGCAGGGACTGTCATATCGAGGCGATGGGCGGAGGACCTTTAACGGAAAAAGGAAAACAGTTCCTTGAGGATATGAAGGTAAAAGGTCTCTACAGGCCGCTATCAGAAACGCAGAAGATTGTCCGCCTCCTTATAGGATACATCCATCTTCTGACGGCGATCGCCTGGTTCGGCACTATACTTTATGTCCATATACTTCTTAAGCCGGCCTACGCCGCACGGGGGCTCCCGAAAGGAGAACTCATTTTAGGCTGGCTTTCTATCATAGTCCTCGCCATTACCGGAACACTTCTTACTATAGCCAGGATACCGGCGTGGAAAGTCTTTTATACAACGAGGTTCGGAATACTCCTGGGCATAAAGATCATCCTCTTCCTGATCATGGCGTCCACGGCGTTTGTGGTGACATTCTTTATCGGGCCAAGGCTCAAACGCAAGTTGAAGACGAGGTGGGAGACAGACATCAGCAGGGGAAAACAGGACCTGACGATTGAAGAGATCCATAGTTTTGACGGAAAAGAGGGAAGGCCGGCGTTTGTTGCTTACAAAGGCAAGGTCTACGACGTCTCGCATTCAAAGCTCTGGAAGGACGGCTCTCACGTCAGAAAACACCTCGCCGGCCACGACCTCACGGACGCGCTTAAAACAGCCCCTCACGCTGAAGACAAGGTAACGGCCATGCCCGAAGTCGGGAGACTGATAGAGGCGGGACAAAAAATACCCAGACCTATGCCTGAAAGGGCATTTTATGTCCTCGCCTACATTAACCTCGGTTTTGTCTTCCTCATCACCTTCATTATTGCGCTCTGGCGCTGGTGGTAGCTTACTCACAACTCAAGAAGCGTTAGTCGCTTTCTATATTCTACGCTCATTTCCGGCAAAACGATTTCACGAAGAACTATTGCGCCCTTGCTCAATACATACGATGCCGGAAGAGCCATCCGGCCAGGGCGAGGTTCACGACGCCTATCACGGCCATGGGCCACAATTGGCTTATTAGGATATGAAAGGGAGCGCCCTCCAGGAATATTCCGCGAAGGACCACCATGAAATAACGCATGGGGTTGAGGAGCGTAATATCCTGTATTACCTGAGGCATGTTGGCGATCGGTGTTGTAAAGCCCGAAAGTATTATGGCAGGGACGAGGAAGAGAAAGGCCCCGAGCAGACCCTGCTGCTGCGTCACGGCCAGGGAAGAGATCATGAGTCCGACCCCTATGGCGGAAAGCAGGAACAGGGCTATGCCCGCATAAAGGGTGATGACACTTCCCAGGAGCGGCACTTTGAACCAGAAGACCGCCATAAGCGTGATGACCGTAGCCTCGAAGGTTCCTATAATGAAGCCGGGAAGGGCCTTGCCTATGAGTATCTCCACGGGCCTGAAGGGTGTTACGAGCAATTGGTCGAAGGTGCCCTGCTCCCGCTCCCGCGCCACCGACAGGGCGGTGACGAGCATGGTGACGACGAGCGTGAGAAGGCCGACTATGCCTGGCACGATGAACCAGCGACTCTCGAGGTTCGGGTTGAACCAGGCGCGCGCCACCAGGCGCGCTGGAGGGCCTGAAAGTCCATGCTCCTTTGTCCATTCTTCATTGAAACTGCCGACTATGCTGTTTGCGTAATTGAGGGCGAGCATCGCGGTATTTGAATTCCTGCCGTCTATGATAACCTGAAGGGATGCAGGCGCGCCGCTGAGAAGGTCTCGGCTGAAGGTGGGACCCAAATGCACCACCATCAGCACCTTTTTGTTGTCGATTAGAGGCCTTATCTGCTCTTCATGGGTGATGAACGCAGACTCGAGAAAGTTCTGCGAGCCCCGGAAGCCCGCGAGCAGGTCCTGCGCAGGGGCCCCTCCGTCCTCGTTGTACACCGCGTATGGCACGTGCGAAAGGTCGAAGGTCGCAGCGTAGCCGAAAACGATCAACTGAAGAATGGGGGGAACCACGACCACGACACGGCTCTTCTTGTCCTTGAGGAGGCTCAGAAATTCCTTGATCATGAGGGCAACTATTCTCGCTCCCACTCTCCCCCTCAGTCCAGCCGTTTGCGGGATTTCCGCCTGATAATGCCGAAAAAAACTGCCGCCATGAGGAGCAGTGCCAGCGCGTTGGGCAGGATCACAGGCCACACATTTCCCGCGAGAAATACCGTCTGGAGGATCTCGACGAAATAACGGGCCGCGATCACGTGAGTAAACAACCGGATCGGCGCCGGCATGCTGCCGATGTCGAAGATAAAACCTGAGAGGATAAAGGCCGGCAGAAAGGTGACTATGATCGCAACCTGCCCCGCCACAAACTGGTTTTTCGCGAGCGTCGAAATGAGCAGCCCCATGCCGAGGGCAACGAGGAGAAACAGCGACGACGAGGCAAAAAGGACCGCCAGAGAACCCCTCAGGGGCACGCCGAATTGCCAGACCGCCATGGTCACCGAGAGGGCCATGCCGCCCATCCCCAGGAAGAAATAAGGGACCAGTTTACCCAGGAGAATCTCCTTCATGGTGACCGGCGTGACCATGAGGGCCTCCATTGTCCCTCGTTCCCATTCACGCGCCACCACCAGGGCGGTGAGGAGGGCGCCGATGAGCGTCATGATCACTGCGATCAGACCGGGTACGAGGAAATTGCGGCTCCTCATCTCACTGTTGAACCAGACACGCTGTTCGACCTGCACCGGGACACCGGCAACCCCGTCGGCGATAGCCTTCTGCTGAAGCCATGTCGACCACGCTCCTTCGACATAGCCGGAGATAAGCCTGGCATTGTTTGCGTCGATGCCGTTGACGATCACCTGGACAGGCGCGCCTCCGGCGTCCCTTGTCCGGCGGCTGAAGTCCTCCCTTAAATGGATAATGCCGTCTACGAGGCCCTTCCTCATGGCGTCTTCAGCCCCTTTCATTTCACGGAAACCGACAGGACTGAAATAGCGCGACTGGCGGAATACCGATGTGAACCCCGCGGTTTCCGCGTCAGGATGCTCCACGACCAGCGCGATCGGGACGTGTTCCGCATCGAGGGATACTCCGTACCCGAAGAGGATCAGGAGGACCACCGGCATCAGAAAGGCTATGGCGATGCTGCTCGGGTCGCGGATAACCTGCAGTAGCTCCTTCCGCACGAGACCGCGCATTCTCATGAGAGCGCCTCCCCTGGGTGGTCCCTCCGGCCTCACCTGCTGTCTCCCGCCTGTTCATCCGCCATGATGAGGCTGATGAAGGCGTCCTCCATCGAGGGCTCGGGGGTTTCAGGGGTGGCGGCCATGGCTTTGATGTCCCCGGGCTGGCCGAGCGCAAGGATCCTGCCGGCGGACATGATCGCCAGCCTGTCGCAATACTCGGACTCCTCCATAAAATGCGTCGTCACCAGTACCGTGACACCGCGTCCGGAGAGCTCGTTGATGCGGTGCCAGAATTCGCGCCTCGCGAGAGGGTCGACCCCGGATGTTGGCTCGTCGAGGAAGAGGACATCGGGTTCATGCATGAGGGCACAGGCCATCGCAAGCCTCTGCTTATGGCCTAGTGAGAGGTCCAGGCTCCTCGTGTCTGCATAGCCCGAGAGTTCGAACTGCTCAAGGACTGACGATATCCTCTCTGTCCGGCGCTGTCCGCTCAGTCCGTATGCGCTGCTGAAGAAATGGAGGTTCTGGCGCACGCTGAGGTTTCCATAGAGAGAGAATTTCTGGGACATGTAGCCGATGCGGGATCGCGCCGCCGCGGCCGCGTGCCTCAGGTCCGTGTTGTCAACAAGCAACCTCCCGCCGCTGGCGGGAAGAAGACCGCAGAGCATCCTGAAGGTGGTCGATTTCCCCGCACCGTTTGCCCCGAGCAGTCCGAAAACTTCCCCTCTTTTCACATCGAAGGTGATGCCTTTCACCGCGTAGAAATCCCCGAAGCGTCGCTCCACGTCCCTAACCTCTATTATGTGATCCCCGTTTGCCTTGTTTTTTGCAAGGGCCGGAGCTACGGCTGCGGCGGAACCTTTTGTCCCTTCACCCTTTCTGAGTTCCCGGAGTATGGCGATAAAGCCGTCCTCAAAACGGGGCGGCACCGGCTGGATCGAAACATTCTCTATGCCGGGCAACAATGTCGCGGCGTCCGGAAGCGCTGCAGTCTCGGTCACCACGCGGACGCTGTCCCCCTGTATCACAGCATCAAGAACACCCTGCGTCACGGCGAGACTCTCCTGCACGTCGCGCTTTTTAATGCCCCCGGCCCTGACCGCAAAGGTGCGGTCCTTTACCTGTCTCTTGAAGTCGTTGGGAGGTCCAGAGCCGAGGACCTGCCCTTCGTGGAGGATAATGACCTCGCCGCAGTGTTCCGCCTCGTCGAGATAGGCGGTGCTGAGAAGTACCGTCATCCCCCCTTCCCGTACAAGGCGCGCCACGATCGTCCAGAGTTCCCTGCGGGACACGGGGTCGACTCCCACCGTCGGTTCGTCGAGAAGCAGGAGTTGAGGAGGACGTATCAGGGTGCAGGCGAGACCGAGTTTCTGCTTCATGCCTCCGGAAAGACGGCGCGCCAGGCGTGACGTGAAGGCGCTCAGACCGGTCATGCGCAGCAGCTCCTGAAACCGCTCCGGCCGCGACTCCTCCGGCACTCCCTGGAGGTCGGCATAGAGGTCCATATTCTCGCGCATGGTAAGATCCTCGTAAAGGCCGAACCTCTGCGGCATATATCCTATCGATGCCTGCACCTTGAGAGACTGACTAATCGCGCTCATTCCCAGAACGTTTACTTCTCCGGAGTCGGGGATCATCAGCCCGGCCAGGATTCTCATCAGCGTGGTCTTTCCTGCGCCGTCAGGCCCGACAAGACCCGTGATGATCCCTCGGCGTATCTCCATACTGACCCGTGCAAGCGCCGAAACAGGACGGCCGCCCGGCCGGAAGATCTTGCTCACTTCCCTCACGGAAATGACGCGTTCCTCTCCGGCAGCGGGAGCCCCCTTCGTTGATGCAGGAGCCGTCATTTTTCCTTGCAGCGATCTTCTTCCGTGGTCTTACCGGTATCGGGCTGATTGAGGGGAATGATGACGGTCGCGGGCATGCCCAGTCTCAGCTCGTTGCGCGGGTTGCAGGCGTATACCCTCACCTGGTAGACGAGGCTTGTCCGCACTTCACGGGTCTCGACCGATTTCGGCGTAAACTCCGCGGTGGGAGAAATGAAACCTATCCATGCCCTGTAGCGTTTCCCCGGATAGCTGTCCGTGGTGACTTCTGCGGACAGACCCGGGCGGATCTTTCCCATGTCCGGCTCGGAAACGTAGGCCCTCACCCAGACAGGATCGGTAAGGGCAAGCGTGTATACAGGCGACTGGGGCGACGCCATGCTGCCCGGCTCCACGATGCGTGTCTGTATCACCCCGTCGGAAGGCGCATAGAGATAGGCATATTCGAGGTTCCGCTTTGCAATCTGAAATGCGGCTTCGTACGCCTTTAAAGTCTCGCGCGCTGCGGCGATATCCTCTTTGCGCGGACCGGCGACGGCCAGGGCAAGGGCCTCTTTTGCCGCCTTCAACTGCGCCTCCGAGGAGTCGGCCGCCGCCTTCGCATCGTCCCTTTCCTGTTTTGAAATAAGTTCTTTCTCCGCAAGCATGCTCTTGCGTTGGAAGAGGGTTGCAGCGTTTTCCTGCACTGCCGCTGCCGCTGCCACATCGGCCCGGGCCTTCAGGATGTCCTCCGGTCGCGTCCCCGCCACAAGCGCGGCGAGGACTTCCTTCTGGGCCTTCACTTGTGCCTCCGCCTGTGATACCGCATGGGAGAGCCGGAGCGTATCGAGGGTTGCCAGAAGCTCTCCTTTCTTTATCCTGTCTCCCTCCTTCGCCGCCATGACGGCGATCCTCTCGTTCCCGTTGAACGCAAGTTCTACTTGACGGATATCGACATTGCCGTAAAGAACCAGTTCATTGGCCGGAGCCTTGTGGACAAGGGAGCGGATGAGAAGGAACCCGCCGACCGCTATCAGGACAACCACCAGTACGACTGCGAGAAGTCTTGCCTTCTTCATGACCTCCTTATCCGGATGTGCTGCCGTTGAAAACTCTCCCCCGAAGGCAGACATATTATCCTTTCGCAGAGGAGGTTCTATGTTTTTATACGAATATTATACAATGGATACCGTACATCCTCAGTTAATAATTCTTGCAAACTCCGGTTGGCTAGTCGGTAAACTTGTTAAACGAGCATTTAGAAATTGTCTGCCTGCGGCACAATACAAGGGCTATTGGCTTCTCGACGGTATTCTGAATCATCTGAGAGGGAATAAGGGAGGCGGGAACCGCCCCCCCTTCTCATCACCTTCATTGTTGCGCTCTGGCGCTGGTGGTAGAGGAAAGCCGGAAGAAATCCACGATATACATAAAGGCGCCTATCGCAAAGCCCCAGGCTGACGCCCAGAACACCGCGTACCAAAGTTTCATGAAGCCCTGGACAGTCAGATAGTCCATCCCGAGGACCCTCTGAAGATAGACCTGAACTATGCCGGCCACGGCAAGAGATAGCGCGATGAGGATCATCGAAAAGGTCATGGTCCTCAGGGCCATCAGGCTCAGTCCGTTTCGGACGAGCTTCACTCCCTTTATCCTGGGAACCGCGAAATATATAACGGTCAGGTTCAGCATGGCATACGCCCCGAAGAATGCGAAATGACCGTGCGAGGCCGTGATCTGGGTTCCGTGGGTCCACTTGTTTATCTGGGGAAGGGTGTGGGCAAAGCCCCAGACACCCGCTCCGAAGAAGTGCATGACAGCGCAGCCAATCGCCCAGTAAACAGCTGTCTTATTCTCTATCTCGATCTTCTTTTCCCTCACGTCCCTGAGCGTGTCGATCACCATGAACAGGATGGGGAGAGGCTCAAGGGCGCTGAATATGCCGCCGACCCATAGCCAATAGTGGGGCGTTCCGATCCAGTAATAGTGATGCCCTGTGCCCACGATGCCGGTGAATAGGACAAGGCCGGTTTCCACATATAGCCATTTCTCGACGAGCTCCCTCTCGACCCCGGTGAGCTTAAGAAGGACAAACGCCATTATGGCGCCGGTCACAAGTTCCCACGCCCCCTCGACCCAGAGGTGTATGACCCACCACCAGTAATAGTACTGCTCGGTCAGGTTCTTCATGAAGAAGATACCGAAGAGAAACAGGAGGGCGAGCATTACAAGGCCGCCAAGGAGAACGCCCTGTATCACGGTCCATTTTCTTGTCTTCAGCATCGTCATGAGGATATTGAACAGGAATATCAGGGCCACGATGACGATACCGATCTTTAGAATCGTCGGCTGTTCGAGAAAGGGCATCCCCCACGACCAGCGGAAAATGTATCCGACAATCGCCGTCACTCCGATGAGCGCGAACAGGACAAGCTGGAAATTGGCGAGCCCCGGACTGTATATCTCGGTCTCTGATTCCTCGGGAACGAGGTAATAAGTACCGCCCATGAAGCCGAAGAGGAGCCAGACAACAAGGAGATTTATGTGGATCTCCCGGGAGACGTTGAAGGGAAGGATATTGATAAGAGGATCGTGGTCCCAGACGTATTTTGCTCCGGTAATCAGTCCGAAGACGACCTGAAGACCGAAAAGCAGGGTCGCGATCAGAAAATAATTATACGCTATCTTTTGGGTTTCGTATTTCATTTTCAAGACCTCCTCATTTCAGCCCGGAAAGATAATCCGCAAGCTCTTCACGGTCTTTTTCCGGCAGCTTCGCAAAGCTCGGCATAATGGAGTTCGGATCGTGGGACTTAGGGTTAATCAATTGCTCCTCTATCCACTCTTTGCTGCGCCTGCTCCCTACGTGCGTAAGGTCCGGTCCTATCTTGCCGCCGATTCCTCCGACTGTATGACAGGCGGAACATCCCTGTGTCTTGAAAATCTCTTCTCCGGGGTTGGGGGCGGCAGCGGACGCGACCGCCAGCGGCTTCGGAGGCCAGTTATTAGTATCTATCCCGTTCACCCACGTGAGAAAGGCTATGACGTCCTCGATCTCCTGGTCCTTGAGATTCAGGACCGGCATCTTCCTCTCGGCAGGCCACACCGCAGGCGGGTCCTTGAGGAACCTCCTCACCCAGTCCGCGTCCCTGTAACTCATCACCTTCGTCACGTCCGGTGCATAGTAGCCGCCTATACCGAGAATCGTGTGGCAGTCGTTGCAGTTATACTTCTGCCAGACCCACTTGCCGGCAGCCACATGCTCGTCCAGTTTCTCCTCGTGGGTCCTCTTCGAAAAGCTCCTCTGCGAATCATATGTGAGCGCAAGAAATATCACAGAAGAAAGTACAGTGCCCCATATGAATATCGCCTTTGCGTGAGATAGTTTCATGGCGCCTCCTCCCGGTTAAGGGGGGACTGTATCCCCCTTAACTGTCTTCAATTACTCTAGCGAGACCTTTTCAGTCCTCAGCTTCTCCGCCTCGTCCTTTATATCCTGCAGGGTCTCCTTCACGGGAGCCCAGCCATACCAGTGCATATAGTCAAGTCTTCGAATTATTCGTTTTCTATGATCTCAAAATTCTTTATGAACTGGCCGATCTGCACCCCGAGATACACGCATTTGATGCCGTCCATGCACTCGTCCGCATCCTTTTTTTCGAGATGCGTTGTAAGCTCGTGTTTGTCCTTGGCGAATTTCACGATATAGGCGTTCTTCTCTTTGCTGAAATCGAGGCCCACGGATATGCCGTGCTTCCCGATTTCGGGGTACATCTCCATGATCTTACCCTTCAAATCAACATTCGTGTAACCCATAGCTCCTCCTTATAGCTAAAATTATAGCGGCTTCCCGGGGCTTGTCCATCGTCTGTATTTACAGAGAAGGATAATGGGAGAACTCTTTGCGTTGACAGTAACCGAACCAGTCGATAAACTGAACTTGATAGACATTTCCGGCAGGAGATCGTGACTGAACGTATGAAATACCGGATAGAGGATTTCATAAGAGAGCCTTTCATTATCGAGGCGCTCGCCAATCCTGCTAACAGGCTCATAATGGTCATGGGGGCCTCGGACACAGGCAAGACAACACTTATCGAGTGCCTTGTCGATTTCCTCTCCCGAAAATTCAGGGTCGGTCTCGTGGACCTGGATATGGGCCAATCCCATATCGGGCCGCCGACTACGATCGCCTGGGGAAAGGTTTCACGTGGCTTCAAAGGCTGGGGAAAAATAGAGGTCGAGGATTTCTATTTTACCGGCTCTGTTTCGCCGGTCGGAAACCTCCTCCCTGCAATGGTCGGCGCAAGATTGATGACAGACAGGGCGCTCGCTGTCACGGACAGGGTGGTTGTTGACACGACGGGTCTCGTAGCGGAACCCATGGGTCGCATCCTGAAGCAGAACAAGATAGATATGCTCTCTCCGCATGTTGTCCTTGCGCTGGAACATTCCGGAGAGCTGGAGCATATACTCGGCGCCTTCAGGCATTGTCAGTCTCCGAAGATTTTCAGAATAGAGGTGTCCTCCGAAGTGAAAACAAAGACCGTCACAAAGAGGAGTCTTTACCGGTTTGAAAAGATAAGAGATTATTTTTCGGACGCTGAGACAATAGAGGTCCCGCTTGGGGATGTAGGTTTAAGGTTTGTCAGGGAGACGGTCCGGCTCAGCGCCGCTTCGCTCAGAAACAGGATCGTCTCATTGAGGGACAGGAAGAACAAAGACATTGCCCTCGGGATTATAAAGGGAATAGACTCAAAGGAGAAAACGATTATGCTCCTGACCCCTTCAGTCAATGCCAAATTCTGCTCAATTATTATCGGAAGAGCCGAGATCGATATGAAGAACTCAACGGTAAGGGATAAATTCTAAAGGTGCTTCCAGTCCTGCCCGGAGGTATTCATCCTTCCCGCGCAGGCGGAAGCGTTCGCGGGGAAAACCTAAAGAGGCTGTCCTTTTTGCTATGGAACTAAGCCTAGACGGCCCGCGAGTTCGGCATTGGCCTTCTTCAACCGTCCAAACCAATTCGAGAGACCGAGAAACTCTATGTATCGCAATGTTATCTCAGGGTTGATATTGCTCAGACTTGCTTTTTCGATATAATCCAGCTTGTATTTCGCAACCTTTAAGGCAGTGGCAGCATCTTTTGGAGTGATGCCCTTGGACAGACGCGCTTCGGTAAGGCGGCAGGCCAGAGACTGAAAACGAAGCGCGTCCTCTATGTCGAGTCCAAACTTATCGACCACCTTAGAAAAGGCCGGACCCAAGGATTTTCTCACATGGGCGGCTAATACCTTGATTTCACCATCTTTGAGAATATGCCTGCGAAGGGAGTCAACTTTCTTTGTCAAAGTCTTGCTTTCCTCTCTTGCAGACATAGCGTGCTACTCTCAGCCCCAGAAAATGCCGGTGGGATCGCGGTCGATCTCGGCCAGAATTTTGTCGATCTCTTTCGCCGGCGTCACTCCTGTGTACTTGTGCCACCTCTCATTTCTGTCTGCGCAATAGAGAGTCCACTTGCCGGTTTTCGGTTCATAGCGCATCTGCGCAATCGGCATTGAAGTCCATTCAGTAAACTCGGGCCTCCACGGCGCACGATTTTCGAATATCGTAATGCTATTGCCGCGTATTTCGTAGGTGACCCGAAGCTCGTTAGCATGCTCCTGCGGCGAATGCTTCTCGCAATAGGCAGAGAGCTTCTTTTCAACAAGCGTCTTGACTAACGGCGGAAGTGGCATATGTTACTCCCTTAAAGCTTTTGAGAGCCGCTTCTTCAGGCGAGTCATACTCACCGGCTCCCTCTCGAATTCCATAGACTTTACCACCCAGTCCGGAATCTTTGACCGATACGCCTTCCTCAGCGCGCTTATATCCCCGTGACTTTTTCGCCACTTTTCCAGACTTTGCTGTGCTCTCCTTATTCCTTCCTTCGTCACGGCTTGCTCCTTACTCCTATTCTGACATTTGCCCGCTTTCAAGACAATAGGTTTGCCTGTTGATAGAACCAACCCTTCCTCCTTCTGAAAGCTTACTCATTAATGATCTCAATTGTGACCATTTGAACACCAATGTCCCTTTCCGAACTATTTGTATCTCACAACGGCGCAAGAAACATCTACTCCTTGAGAACAACAGCGAATAAAAACGAATTGTCACGAATATTGACAAACGGTTAAGAACAACCTATAATTCTCACAATGAGCGACGGCTTACTGACAGTCAAGGAAGCACTCGAACATCTTAAGATCGGCAGAACAAAGTTCTATTCTCTCATTAACGAGGGGAAAATCCGAACCGTAAAAATCGGGAAGCGCACTCTACTTGATCCGATAGACCTAAAACGATTTGTTGAGAGACAGAAGATAAAGAGGGTCCAACCATGAGGTCTGGCTCAATCGTTGAACTCAATCTGAAGAATAATATAGTTGAGGTTCTCCACAGTGACTAACGGTGCGCTCCGAATCATTGATTTTATTAGTGCAGAAGGCAAGCCTACATCAGGCCTCGTCCCGGTTCGAGGCGCGCACGCGAGACCTCTTCGTATCAGCGAACAGGCGGCTGTGCTAGACACTGCGGCATTTGACCGTGTTGATTACATATTCTTTCGCCGTTTCGCTGACGAACGCTCATCGCAGATTTCAGCCTACGTCGTTGATAATTCTGACGGGCGATTAGATGAAAAAACATTGGCTGAGCTTCACCGACAGGTTTGGCTTCAAGGGAAAACCCCGTTACTCTACATTACTTGGTCCAGCCGGATCGATATATTGACATGTGCCCGGGGGCCAGATTTCTGGAACGTCGGCGAGGAGGTCTGTCAGTATAGTCCAGTAAAGACGCTTGACCTGAACACGCTGATAACGGCGACAGCTATCACTGAAGAAATACGTAACTTCTCAGCCTTGCGTCTTGCAGACGGTACTTTTTGGGAAGAACCGGGCAACAGAGAATTAGCGGATCACGACAAGGTCGCTCATCAGGCCCTTATCCAAGCCGTCGTTGAGGCCGACAATGATCTCGATGGAAAGAATAACCCTGTCCTGCGGCGACTGCTTCTCTTGATGGTGCTTATAAAATATCTTGAAGATCGAGGAGTGTTTCCCAACGGCTGGTTCGGTGGATTTCATAAAGGCGCAAAAAACTTCTTGGGAGTTTTGGGAGGCGGCGACCCGGAAGGGGTATACCGGCTGCTGGATGTGCTTGAACGCAAATTCAATGGCGAGGTCTTTGCTCTTCCACGTGAGGGGCGGCAAAAGCTAACGAAGAAGAATCTCTGTCACTTTGCTGATCTCGTTGAAGCAAGAACATTGAACAGACAGAGATATCTATGGGAGCAGTTTTCTTTCAGGCATCTTCCTGTCGAAATTATCAGCCACCTTTATCAGAGATTTGTCCAAGGCGGCCACGGCACTGTTTACACGCCTCCTTTTTTGGCATCTTTACTGTTGGATAATGTCATGCCGTATGGAAAACTGACCGGTGAGGAGCGTGTTCTGGACCCTGCCTGCGGATCAGGAGTTTTTCTTGTAGGCGCATTCCGACGCTTAATAAACGTCTGGCGCAGCCGTAAAGACTGGCGACGGCCTGATGTCACTGCCCTGAAGGGTATTCTCAGGAAATGCATTTGCGGCATTGAATTAGACCCAGGTGCTGCTCATTTAACAGCATTCAGTTTGGCGCTGGCCATTTGTGACGCATTGCAGCCTGAGGTCATCTGGCGAGATCTAAGATTCGATCAGCTCCACAAATCAAACCTGTTTGAAGCTGATTTTTTCCGTCTCCTTCTCGATTCCCAAGAAGACAAGCCTAACATTATCACCGAGAAGTTTGACATAGTTGTCGGAAACCCGCCCTTTGAATCGACACTTTCCGACGCAGCCGCAGAGGTCAACAAAGCCGCACAAAAGAGAGACAAGAGTCGCGGTGCCCTCCCCGACAAGCAAATGGCTTATTTGTTCTTGGAGCAAGCGCTGAACATACTTCGTCCCGGCGGAAGTGTATGCCTGATTCAGCCGTCGGGACTTCTTTACAATAGCAATGCGCACGCATTCAGGACAACGATACTTAGAAAACATAAGGTTGAAACAATCTTTGACTTTACGTCGATTCGCAAGCTTTACGAAGCCGATCCCAAAACGGTTGCAATACTATCACGCGCTGTCCGGCCCTCGGAAGACCATATGGTTGATCATTTGACCTTCCGGCGCACAGTGAGTGTGCACGAACGTCTTCATTTTGAACTTGATCATTATGATTATCACCGTGTGTCGCAGGAGGATGCTGAAAGTGATCCCTATGTCTGGCGGTCGAACCTTCTTGGTGGCGGGAGATTGTTTGAAGTTTCACGGCGACTCAGGGATATGCGTACACTTGCAGAATTTGTGTCTCAACAGGAGGGATGGGATTATGGCGAAGGCTACATAGCGGCTAAAACGGGGCGACGGACACCGGCTCCTTTTCTTACGAGTAAACCCCTCGTGCCGACCGACGCTTTCACCGATTACGGCATTGATGTGAGCAAGATTACAACCGTTCAGGAAACACTCTTCCGATCAGCATATACGAAGGACCGCTATAGCGCCCCTCTGCTCCTGATAAAGTCTTCACAATCCCTTCCTGCCGTATTTTTGGACAAGGGTTTTCTTGCATACCGCGACAAAATTGTGGGGATCCATGCACCCAAATCTGAAGAGGCTGAACTCCGCAAGATTTATCAGGTTTTCTCTAAGAATCGTAATATTTACATGTTCGCTTGTGCACTTAATGGGACTCAGTCACTGGTCGGTAAGGCGACATCAATTCTTAAGCAAGACATTGATATATTGCCTTATCCTGAGAATATGAATAACCTTTCTTTTTCTTTTTGGGAAGAAGCATTGTGTGAAGATGTATTGAGATATATATCTGAATACGTGCGGTTAGGGCAGAATTCAGAGCTGCTGACAAAGGCAGCGACTACCGATAATCTTCGCGAATACGCAAGCCTGTTTGTTCGCATGCTTGGCAGTGTGTACCACAATTTGAGGGTGGCCGATCCAGTTTTCCTTGGTGGACTAATTTGTCAGCCATTTTATTTCGGCTCGCAGCCTAACCTCTCATGGATGGAAGGAGAAGCAGAGAGTGAGCTTAAGAAGCTTATCTATGATGAAAAGAGGCACAAGTATCTTCGGACGGTCCGGGTATTGCGCCTCTACTCAGATAATGTTGTATTCATAGTTAAGCCTGATCGCTTGCGTTATTGGATTCGTTCAACGGCTGTTCGCGACGCCGACGAGACACTTACGGATTTACACCGGCAAGGCTACTGAGGTATGGATAATGACAGAGCAACGGGGCAGAGCAGCGGAAAGATTACGTCAGGGATTGCAAGAGTAGACACGCTTGCGCTGAGCACAATAAGCTTTGTGTATGAGCAATTGCCGAGTTGGCGCGACGACCCTGACCGGCCTGATGAAATAGCCGAAGACAAATTGAACTTGCAGTTATGTAAGTATCTCGATACAAGAGCGCGGTTTGATTTTCCGATGGTTCGCTTTGACCGAGAAGAGCCCCAGACTTGTCGTCGTCGGGTTGATCTGGCTGCCTCTCCTGCTAAGACTACAAAAATCGGTGCGAGAACGCATACGATCTATGATCCATTCCTCGTTCTTGAAGGCAAGCGTCTTCCAGCCCCTTCGTCTGCTCGTGAGAGAGAGTATGTAACAGGTCTTGAGGAGAGAACAGGTGGTATTCAGCGTTTTAAGCTGGGTCTGCACGGCGCTAATATGGTTCTTGCGACAATGATTGCTTTCATACAGGAGAAATCTCCGTCAGACTGGTATGGAGAAGTCAACAAATGGATCGTTGAACTCGGTGACAGCTCCATGAAGGATGTCTGCATCTGGAGTGCCGATGAAACGCTTAGCTCTACAGACGAGAACCAATCAAAAGGCGTTGCGAGATATTTGTCCGCTCATAGTCGGGAAAAGCTCGATAAAATAACGATTCATCACCTTTGGGTTAGAATGAAAAGGTCCGCATAACCAGATCACGCTTGTCGCCCCGACTTTTCTCTATTCGAGACAGACTTGCTTGGGGGAATTCCTTTCAACTTTCGGCCTTTCTACGGGATGGTATAATCTCTTCATGAACACCGCAACCGCAAGGGGTCCCTCAAAGGACTGTGGAACTCTCAGGGGCCATAAATGGGATAGTTTTTCAGATCGAACGCGGGGCGTGTCTTGGGTTCATAGGTTCGAACGGCGCGATTTTTCAGAGAGCTCGGATTCTTCATAGTCTGTAAATCTCGCTTCTATGTCCAACAGCTTTGATGACTATTACATCCCGTCTGATCTCATAAACTATTCGCCAGTCTCCGACACGCAGCTTAAACAAACCGGCCATGTCGGCAGATAGAGGTTCGGGAGTGATTGCATCGAAATATTGGGAAAACCAGGAGATTTTGTTCAGGATGCGTTTTGCTATCGGTCTGTCAATCTTGGCGAGGTCGTCTAAGGCTTCTTCTTCCCACTCAACCTTAGGCAAACCTTTTCAATACCTCTTCATGGGAAATTCTTCTGGACGGTTTCTTCAGTCTCTTTTCCAGCTTTGTCTTGAAGCTCTTCTTTAAATGAAGCCCCGAATCAGGATCACCGATGATTTCAAGCATCTTCTGCTCGACTAGCTGTTCTATTTGGTCCACGGTCATCCCTTTAGCCCTGGCCATATTGCACCTCCAATTACTCCTTATTATATTCCTTTAGCACCTGATACACAATCCTTCGAATTGAAAATTGCGATGCGCATTAACCTCTTTCGCCATGCCCCGGTTTGTATTGGATGTTATAATCTCTTCATGAATATCGTCACCGCAAGAAATCTTATCAAGGACTACGGACCGCTCAGGGCAGTTGATGGGATAGATTTTGAAATCGGGCGCGGAGAATGTTTCGGCTTTCTCGGCCCTAACGGCGCGGGAAAGACTACCGTTATGCGCATTATCTATTGTTTCATGCCGCCTTCGTCCGGAGAAGTGAAGGTCTTTGACATGGATGTGACAAAGGACCCAAGCAGAATAAAGGCGAGGATAGGGGTGATGCCGCAGGAGGATAATCTAGATCCGGACCTCACTGTCCTCCAAAACCTGCTCGTCTACGCTCGTTATTTCGACATACCGAAAAAGGAAGCGCTTTCCTCCGCGTCGGAGCTCCTCAAATTCGTGGAGCTCGAAGGCAAGGCAAAGACAAAGATAGGCGATCTCTCAGGGGGGATGAAGCGCAGGCTGACGCTTGCGCGTTCGGTGATAAACAATCCGGAGCTGCTGATCCTCGATGAGCCGACAACGGGCCTCGATCCTCACAGCAGACATTCAGTCTGGGACAAACTGAAACAGCTTAAGGAAAAGGAGACCACTCTTATACTGACCACGCATTATATGGAAGAGGCGGAAAGACTCTGCGACAGGGTGGCTATAATGGATGCCGGCAAGATTGTTACTATCAATTCGCCTTCAGCTCTGATGCGCCTTCACGGAGGCAACCTTGAAGACGTCTATCTCAAACTGACAGGGAAAGATCTCATACTGCCATGATGATTCCGGTCGACTTTAAGAGGGCCTTCAGGGTGTGGCAGAGGAATTTTACGGTCTACACCAAGCTCTATCTTTCGAGTCTGGCGCTGAACTTTGTCGAGCCTGTGCTCTATCTCGCCGCGCTCGGTCTCGGCCTCGGCGCCTTTGTGAAGGAGATAAACGGCGTCCCATATATCAAATTCATCGCACCCGGGATAATCGCCTCTTCCTCAATGTTCGCTGCGATCTACGAATGCACCTACGGGACATATGTGAGGATGACCTATCAAAAGACCTTTGACGCGATACTCGCCACCCCGGTAAACGTCTATGATCTCATAGCCGGAGAGCTTATGTGGGGCGCGACAAAGAGCGCGCTTTACGGCACGATCATTATGATAGTCATTTCTGCCTTCGGGCTGGTCGACTCCTCTCTTCTGATAGCAGCCGTTCCACTGCTTTTCGTGAGCGGCCTGATCTTCGCCGAGATCTCGGTGATATTCGTGGCGGTTGTGCCGGGCATCGATTCCTTCAACTATTTCTATACGCTCCTGATGACGCCGATGTTTCTCTTTTCCGGAATATTCTTTCCTCTCACTAACCTGCCGCCGGTCGTTGCAAAGATCGCCTTCTTCACCCCTCTTTATCACCTGGTGAACATATGCCGGTCCTTTGCGGCTGGAAAGTTGTATGTAAGCCTTGAAGACGTTGCATGGATTGTTGCCGTGGCCCTTATCCTCTCTCCTTATCCCTTCAGACTGATGAGAAAACGGATTCTGAAATGATATTCTCGTTTTTTAACCCCTGTGTCTCCTCACATAAGCCTTCCTCAATTCCTCCGCCAACAATAATCCCGCGCTGAAGGGTATCAGGATCAGCCATACACCTGCGCTTAAAGGCGCTGTCCCGAAGATCCTGTTGCCGACCGGACTATAAATGATAAAGGCCGAGAGCAATAGCTCAAAGACTACTCCCGTAACGAGCAACTTATTCGACAGGAAGCCGAGGCTGAAGACCGAGTCCTTAAAAGAACGGCAGGCAAACACTGTCCCTACCTGCAGCAGAACGATCCCAAGGAACGTAGCGGTTGTTGCCTGGCGGCCGAGCAGACTGTCCGCCGGCAATTCCATCCCCCATTTCCAGCCGCCGCCACAGAGCACATAGAAATATGCGAAAAGGACGCCGATTGTGCTTATGAGCCCGATGAAGATATATCCCCTGAAAAGGACTCTCCGGTCGATAAGTCCCTTTTCGGGCGGTCTCGGAGGGTTCTTCATGATTCCGGCCTCGGGTGTTTCCGTTCCCAGGGCAAGGGCAGGGACGGTCTCGGTCCCGAGGTCTATGGCGAGGATCTGCATTACTGTGAGAGGCAGGGGTATTTTTATAAGGGCAAACAGTACATACGGGATAGCCTCCGGCGTGCCGTGAGCAAAGATGTAGGTGATAAATTTTCTGATGTTCTCGAATATCGTCCTGCCTTCTTCCACAGCGTTTACGATTGTGGCAAAATTGTCATCGAGTAGGACCACATCCGCAGCTTCCTTCGCAACGTCCGTCCCGCTTTTTCCCATCGCGATCCCGATGTCTGCCTTCTTAAGAGCCGGCGCGTCATTGACACCATCGCCCGTCACTGCCACCCTTTCCCCTTCATCCTTAAGGGTAGACACGACCCTCATCTTATGTCTCGGCGCCATCCTCGCAAAGATTATTTCCTTTGACGAGAGGGCCTCTCGCAGGGCGCTGTCCATCATTCCATCCATCGCATATCCCTCGACGATGACGGGGGTTCCTTTGACGAGTCCTATCTCTCTTGCAATGGCGACGGCCGTTCTGCTTGCATCGCCTGTGATCATTATCACTTTGATGCCTGAGTCATGACATTTCTTTATGGCGTCCGACACCTCGGGCCTCGGAGGATCTTCTAGCCCCACGAGGCCGGCCAGCGTCAGCTCAGACTCGACAGACAAATCATCAATGCCCCGGCTCGCGTCAATTTCCTTCCTCTCGGAAAAAGCAAAGGCCATCACCCTCAGCCCCTTGTCCATCATCGAATGATATGCCTCCGTAAGCAATCTCTCTTTCTCGTCGTTCAATGGCCTGATCCCGTCATCCAGTACCGTATCGCAAAGCGGCAAAACCGTTTCGAGGGCGCCCTTTGTAAAGACTATAATTTTGCCGTCGAGCATATTTATTGTCGTCATTCTCTTTCTTTCGGAATCAAAAGGCATCTCAAATAATCTTTCCGACTTAAGGTCGCCGCATGTCTTTCTGGCCCTTCTCAAAAGTGCTGCCTCGGTCGGGTCACCCCTGTATTTGCCCTCCTCATAAACAGCGTTGTTACAAAGATAAGCGATCTTCATCAGACCACTGGAGGTGGACTCAAGCCCGTCGAAGGTCCAGAGCTTCTCGACCTCCATCCTGTTTTGTGTCAGCGTGCCTGTCTTGTCGGTGCAGATCACCGTGACGCACCCCAGGGTCTCTACAGAGGTGAGATTCTTAATGAGCGCCTTCTTTCTGGCCATTCTTTGACTCCCCATCGCAAGAGAAAGGGTGACGGTCGGCAGAAGTCCTTCAGGCACGTTCGCGATCGTTATTCCGATGGCGAAGAGGAGATTGTGCCAGAAGCTTCTCCCTATCAAGGTTCCCACCGCCAGGAAAAACGTGCCGGTGATCACGGCGATCAACGCTATTATCCTCGTCACCTTTATTATCTCTTTTTGAAGGGGACTCAGGCCCGGCTCGACTGCGCTCGTCAGATGTGCGATCCTGCCGAACTCGGTGGACATGCCGGTTGCAAACACAGCGGCCTTGCCGGAGCCGCTCAAAACGAGAGTGCCGGCGAAGATTATATTGGGACTTTCGAGATATTCCCCCTCAAAAGGCGCGGGACTTCTCGGCTTCGCGTCCGACTCGCCGGTCAGCGGGGCATTGTTTACCATCAGACGGGTTTCCTCTATAAGCCTCGCGTCTGCAGGGACTTTGTCCCCCTCGCTCAGGAGAATCACATCGCCGGGAACGACCCCGCTTGCAGGGATCTCCTTTGTCGCACCATCACGCACAACCTTGACGTTGAACGGGAGAAGCTTCTTTAGGGCAGCCACCGCTTTTTCAGCGCGGAACTCCTGTATGAAGGTGAAGATGGCGTTGATGACTATAACCCCGACGATCGCCATACCGAGCGAAAGCATTCCCTCTCCGGGTCTGAGATACTCGGACAAGAAGGCGAGGAAGGCAGAGATCCACAAGAGTATGGCCAGGAAATGGGTGAACTGGGAGATGAATCTCAGAACGAGAGGCTTCTTTCTTGCGGACCTTATCTCGTTCGAACCATATTCATGCAGCCGTCTTTGAGCGTCTGCTTCGGAAAGACCCCTTTCGGAGGTCACGAGACTCCGGAGGACCTCCTCTTTTGAGAGATTGTGGATCCTCATCAGGCCTCATGCTCAGGCCTCAGGATTATAAGATTGCATGGCGTTTCCCTGAGGACCTCCTCGACGGGATTACCCCTTGTGATGCTCCTGAAAAGACTCCTTTCACTTGCCCCCATCACTATAAGGTCGTTGCGTCTGTGCGCCGCTTCTATGGTTATCGCCCTCGAGACGGCGCCGTAGCCCGACTTATTTTCGTGCCCGATGCCGTATTCTCTTAAACATCTCGTAAAGTCTTCGATGTCCTTTGGTATGCGTTCTGCTCTTTCGGCCGGTTTCAGGTGTATTTCTCCGCCGAAAAAACTCGTTATCGGGTTATGCAGATGAAAGAGAGTGACATGCGCGCCGAAGGCCCTGGCAAGACTCGCAACAAAACAGGCCCTTTCTTCAATTCGGATCATATGGCCCCTCAAGGGAACGAGGACATTCCTGGGATGGGTCTTCCCCATGCGGACAACCCTCACCATCGCAACGGAGCACGGCAGCCTCAGCATGAGGTCTCTCGCAAGCGTCCTCACAAAAAACCGCTTTGATACGTCTTCTCTCCTCGTGGCCGTAAAGGCGATGTCTATGTCGTCTTTCCTGGCTATGTCACATATTTTCTTGAGGGGATCGCCCTTCTCTGTGACGCTCTCGACTTCAACCCCGCGGGCCTCGGCTTCCATGAAGAGTCTCTCAAGCGCGGACTCAGCCTGCTTGAATGTTTCCTTGTCAATACCTTCGCGGGCGACAAAGACGAGGAGAAGTTTTGCCTGAGAGGACTCTGAAAGGGCTATTGCATAATGGGCCGCCGACTCTGAATTCGTAAACTCGTTTACCGCGGCGAGGACCCTCCTGTACATAGCCAAATTATAGCCGTTAACCTGCCAAATCACAAACTACCCCGGCCCCTCCTTAACCAAGGAGGGGAATCGGACACCAAAAGATCCCCTCCTATTTTAGGAGGGGCTGAGGGGCGGTAATTGAGAATCTGACAGACAGATTAGCTTTATCCTTTCAGGTGAAAGGGGACGCTTGTGGAGACCACGCCCTTCTTGAACAGCACGACCCCTTTAATAAACAACGCCGTCTGGTTATGCAGAAGGTGGTGCCACCACTTCGAAGGCACGAACTCCGGCAGGACTACTGTGATAATGCCGTCCGGATATCTTTCTTTTATAGCGTCGATGTAATCCATCAGAGGTTCCGTCACCGACCTGTAAGGGGAGTGCAGGATCTCGAGCTTTACTCCCATGCAGTTGGCATCCCATTTCTCTTTCATCCTTTTCGTCTCTGTAGGATCTATGTATACATATACCGCAGTGACATCGTCCGAAAGCGCCTTTGCGTATTTTATCGCATTGACCACAGCCTGCTGTATCCCGGAGATCGGGACAATTACCGAGTGGTGTTTATATTCTTTTTCTTCGGCTATGCAGTGTTCGACAGAAAGTTGCTGCGCGACCGAGAGGTAGTGCTCGTGTATCTTCTTGGTCAGGATAACGAGGCTGGGTATGGCCACCAGGACAATCCAAGCTCCGTGAGCGAACTTTTCACTCGCGATTATTATGAGCACGATGCCTGTGGTGACAGTGCCCACGCCGTTTATAGCAATGCCCTTGAGCCATCCATCGCCCTTGTTCTTGAGCCAGTGTTTCACCATCCCGGCCTGTGAGAGGGTAAAGGCGGTGAAAACGCCGACCGCATAAAGCGGGATGAGGGCATGGGTGTCTCCCCTGAAGAGAACGATCAACAGGGCCGAAAGAAAGCCGAGGATGAGGATGCCGTTTGAAAAAACGAGCTTGTCGCCCCGGTTGCTCAACTGCCTCGGGAGATAACGGTCTGCAGCCATGATTGAAGAAAGCCTCGGGAAATCGGCGAAAGAGGTGTTTGCGGCGAGGACAAGGATGAGCGCCGTCGAAAACTGGATTATATAGTAAATCAGGCCCCTTGAAAATACCGTCCTCGCAAGCTGGGAGAGGACCGTCTCATTTTCATTCGGCAATATCCCGAAATGGTCTGCAAAGACGGCTATTCCTATGGTCAGCACACCCAGTATTATCGCCATCCAGATAAGCGTAATCCCCGCATTCCTCGCCTCCGGCGCCTTGAACGCCCGGACCCCGTTTGAAACGGCCTCTATCCCGGTTAGGGTCGCGCAACCCGAGGCGAACGCCCTGAGTATGATAAATATAGGCAGCAAGCTTGCGGTCGCTCCTCTCTGCTCATTCAAGGTAGGGTGCGTTGGAGAGAAGGAATGCATGAAACTGATCGCTATAAGAAGAACAATGCTTCCTATAAACAGATATACCGGGAATGAAAATATCTTCCCCGACTCTCTCACGCCCCTCAAATTGATTATCATTATGAAGACTATGGCCAGCAGGCACATGACAACCGTGTGGTCCCGAAGGCCGGGAAAGGCGGAGGTGATCGCAGCTATTCCCGCGGCGATACTGACCGTAACAGTCAGGACATAATCGATGAGCAACGCCGCCCCTGCCACCAGGCCCGGATAATCTCCGAGATTGTCTTTGGCCACAATGTATGCCCCGCCACCCGAAGGATAGGCATGAATCGTCTGAAAATAAGATGTGGCCACTATCGCGATGAGTGCGACTATCGCGATCGCAATAGGGATGGAATAAGAAAGTAGCGCGGTCCCTCCGGCAAGGAGCGCGAGTAGTATCTCCTCAGGGCCGTAAGCAACGGAAGACAGCGCATCCGACGAAAATACCGCAAGCCCCATTGTCTTGGAAAGCCGCTCATGCTTCTCTTTGATGGTTTCGATTGGACTGCCTATGAGGAAACTCTTTAGCGACACAACTCCTCCTACTTAAGGGACCAAAGGAGGAAATAAAAAGACCGCAGGGCAGCGGTCTCCAGTTCCGTCCATCGCCCTTCCAAATGCCTACGAGGTTAGCTGACGGGCTCGGGCCTGGAAGTGCCCTATCCCCGGCCGTGCCGGGAAATACGCCCCTCTTTTGGTTCCCCCGCATCCATCCCTCACCAAACTGATGCGAATGGATCTCGGCTGCTTCTCACATTATAAATAAAATATAATTACTCCGCTCAAGGATTGTCAACAGGCAATCCTCAAAATGAACGGATTCTGTTTGAGAACTCAAGCGCGGGATGGAAGCGGGGGACAAAGGTCCCCCGTTCTCTCTTTTAGCAAGGATGCACGCTTGCCGTGCCGACCACTTTCGGCTTCACATAGGAAAGCTTCTTCATCCTTCACCTCCTTCCATCATAATCCTGCAATACATACCTACGGCAAAGAGCGGGTGTTATAATCCTCGCGATAACTGTTATGGTCGTCATCCGAGGGATAATTCTCCACGGCGGGATCATACGGGAAGTTGCTCATCGCATTGAACGGCAGGGGATCGACTGTCTTCGGGATGACGGTATTCTTTTTGAAATCTTTGTAATATCCGTGAGAATAGAGGAGGAATCTCCTCCTTGTAAGGGGCGGCCTTTCCGCGGCAGGACTGAATTTCAGCCGCACCTCGTCTCCGCCTCCGAAAATCGCAAACTTGTCGTCCGTGCCGGTCAAAAGCGGGGTTATGTCTCCGTACGCCGTATAATTGCCGGGCATGTACTGATACTCTCTGGACGTCCGGGCCCCGTAAATGAATCCGTTTACATCTCCCTGACTCGTCGTTGTCATGGTGCTTGCCCCGTAATAGCCGAGCGTCCCCGAAACGAGGGGGACTTCATTGATGCTCAACGCTTCGTCAGCCGTCGTATCGAAGAGGATAGAGTCAATGTAGGTCTTATAGAGGAAACTCAATCTTATCTTGTATTTGTTCGTCAGAAATATATTCGACAGATTGACGACATACGGCCTGTGGAATTCCATGGGCTTGGAGAGGATCACCGTGGACCTCGGCACGAGGACCCAATTGCCGTTTTCGTCCAGAACCTGAAGCATTGTCCGGTCTGGTGACGAAGACAGCTGCGAGGCGAGAGCAAACCCGTCAGGCGTTGTAGGGAAAACAGACGTGGCGTCGATTATCAGCTTTATCATGGGCGCCTGCGAAAGATCTCCGAAGTCGATCTCGAGGGTTTGCCAGCTAAAGTTGTTCTTGTCGTCGTTCAGGAGGAGCTGTTCGCCGTCTGAGGCCGAAAGCAGGTCCGAGACGTCCTCTCCCGTATTCACGTGGACTATTGAAACGGGCCGCTGAAGATTCTTGCTCGTTGTGTGAAGAACCGATGCCGGATTGTCGGCGTTACTGCCCGCAAAAGGTATGATTTCAGCATAAACATCCCTGTCGTATGGCATATCCACCGTATACAACTTGACCTTGTCCAGATAATCGACCTCGGACCGCTCCTCGACCATCCGGAACTCGTAATTTCCGTCGGATCCGGGGACAAACCGGTTTGCGATCAGATATATATCATCAGGGTTAGGCTTGACATACCCTTTTGAGGTCAACAGTCCCATCTTTCCATTCGGATACTGGTCCGCCTCAAACATGAATTGAGTGCCGTCCCATGTGTAAAGCATGGGACAACTTCCGCTGTAACATGTGGAGCCGACATCATAGAAATACTCCGAGCTCGACCAGGCCGACACCGCGGAGGGGTGATTGTGGTCCCTCGCCATCACCTTCCATGTTACGCCCCAGCCTGCATTGTTAGTGAAGTTCCAGCTTGTCTGTCCCGAAGGCAGCCAGCCCGAATCACCGTAGCTGTCGGTGGAGACGTAGTAATCCATGGGGCCGCCGTCCGTGCTTGCAACGGGATTCCATGTCACGGTTACAACGGTATTGTAACAGCCGCTGTCGTAATTACCGTGCAATATGATGGCCGGCGCTGCCGGCAGGGATACGCTGGACAGCGCGAACGAATCGCTTGAAGAATAGCTCGAGACCGCCTCCGTATGGTTGCCGTCCCTGGCCTGCACCCGCCAGTACCAGATATTGTCCGTTGTGAGCGTCTGCGTCCAGCTCGTCCCCGAGATCCAGCCGGAATTATAAGTCACCGAGGTGAACGTGGAATCGGTGCTTGCCTGAACATAATACTGGATCGGTCCTCCGTCAGGGTCGGTTGAGGCATTCCACTGCAAGGTAATCGCGCAGTTTGAAGAACAGACGCTATTTGCTTCATGAATAAGGGCCGGCACTGTCGGCGGCAAAGAGATATAGAATGTGTAGTCTCCCGAGGTTATTGCATTGCCGTAACTGTCCGCAAACCTCACCCTGTAATGATATGTCGAGTGGTTCGTCAGATTCTGCAAGAGTATGCTGTGGCTTATCACTAAACCGGCGTTGCAAACCGTATATCCGTAACCTGCCGTCAATCCGTAATCTACACAGGATGAGCTTGAGATATCGGTGCCCCATGTTACGGTGGCCTGAACATTTGTACCGGAGACAGTAAACCCTCCAGCGGAAGGTCCGGACGTGATCCTGTTCGACATCCTGAAGCTGCTTGAAGAAGATACCGAAGAAGGGTCCTGGGCTGTAGTATGGTTGGCGTCCCTCGCCTGAACCCTCCAATACCAGACATTGTTTGTAGCAAGCGTCTGCGTCCAGCTCGTCCCCGAGATCCAGCCGGAATTATAAGTCACCGAGGTGAACGTGGAGTCCGTGCTCACCTGAACATAATACTGTATAGGCCCTCCGTCGGGGTCGGTCGAGGCGCTCCAGTTGAATGGAATGGAACAGCTGCCCGAGCATAGCGTATCCGCACGGGCCGTCAATGAAGGGACCGTGGGCGGCACAGAGATATAGAAGGTGTAGTCTCCTGAAACTGATATTATGCCGGTCGGTCCCGTCGATGTTATCCTGTAATGATAAGTCGTATGGTTCGTAAGATTCTGAAGCGTCATGCTATGGCCTGTTACGGATGATGAATCGCAAATTGTGGATCCATAACCTGTTGTAATGCCGTAATCGATGCACGATGTGCTCAGATTGTCCGTTGTCCACGTAATTGTCGCCTGGAAGTTTACGCCGGACCCTGTAAACGAACCCGCAGAAGGACCGGAAATAATATGCGGCGTGTTGTCAGCCCATGGTGTCTTTACGTTCCAGCTCTGGTCGGCGTTGTTTCCAGTGTCGTTTTCATGGCATGAGACGATATTGGAACCATAGGAGTGGTAGCCGCCTGAAGTGAAGCTGCCCGGCAGCCGTCCGCTCCCGCTGCCTCCGGCGCTCTCGCCGTAGTCCTGATAACATCCCAGCGCCATACCCGAGCAAATCAGTCCCGGGTTATACCAAGTCGGCCAGGTTGCCACACCACTGCCGCTTCCCGACACTACAGGTGAGCCGTTATTACCCATGCGGCCTTTGTGGGCTGAGTTGAGACAGTTTGTGACCATCAACCTTGGCAGGCGAGAATTATGGACCGTGTGGCACTTCGAGCAGACGTACTGGTGTTGTATTGTGCTGTTTGCGGTCTTCCACCCCTTGACGGACTCATGTATCCTGTTTTTGTCCTTCCATGTATGGGTCG